>CAYZYC010000015.1:0-13757 GCA_964481165.1 uncultured Limnobacter sp.
TGATGCGTTCGACGACCTGCCAGGTGATCGGCTCGATGTAGGTGACGTCGGCCGTTTCCGGGTCGGTCATGATCGTCGCCGGATTGCTGTTGACGAGGACGACGCGAAATCCTTCCTCGCGCAGCGCCTTGCACGCCTGCGCGCCGGAATAGTCGAACTCGCAGGCCTGTCCGATGACGATCGGCCCGGCGCCGATGATCAGGATGCTCTTCAGGTCGGTACGCTTGGGCATGGTGCGGTCACTGGAGGGTACGGGCCGTGGCCAGGCGCGCGCCGAATGCGACGAACAGCGCACCGGTGGCGGTTCGCCCGATTGCGCCGAGCCAGGCGCTGCGGCGCGCAGCCGCAGCGAGCGAAGCGCCGCCGAGCACGAGCGCCGCGAGATAGACGAGACTGCACACCTGCAGGATCGTTCCCATCACGACGAAGGTCAGCCAGTTGCCCGCTGCCGGGTCGATGAACTGCGGAAAGAAGGCCACGTAGAACATCAGCGCCTTCGGATTGAGCAGCCCGATCGCGATCGCTTTCCGGAACGTTCGCGAAGTGCTGCCGGCGGCTTCGGATTTCCCGGCACCCGGCGTCGGGAGCGCGCGATCGCGCATGCCGCGCTCGCGCCATGCCGAAACGAGCAGGACGACGCCGAGCCAGACGAGATAGGCGCCGCCGATCCAGCGAAGCGCATCGAACAGCCACGGCATCGCACGCAGCAGCGCGGCGAGCCCGAGCGCGGATCCGACGATGAACACCGTATCGGCAACGAGCACGCCGCCGACCGCCGCCCACGCGTTGCGGCGCTCGCCCAGCGCCGCCGTGCTCATCACGAACAGCGAATTGGGCCCGGGCAGCAGCACGATCGCGATGCAGCCGAGCACGTAGGCCCACAGGTCGGTGATGCCCGCGACACTCATCGACGCGCCTGCATCATCGAGACGAAGCGGTCGAACAGATAGTGAATGTCCTGCGGGCCGGGGCTGGCCTCCGGGTGCCCCTGGAAGCAGAATGCCGGGCGGTCGGTGCGCTCGAGACCCTGGATCGAGCCGTCGAACAGCGACACGTGCGTGACGCGCAGTCTGTCCGTCAACGTCGCCGGATCGACCGCGAAGCCGTGGTTCTGGCTCGTGATGTGCACCTTCCCCGTGTCGACGTTTCGAACGGGATGGTTCGCGCCGTGGTGGCCGAACTTCATTTTCATCGTGCGCGCACCGCTCGCGAGCCCGAGGATCTGGTGGCCCAGGCAGATGCCGAACACGGGCAGCCCGCGTTCGACGAGCTCGCCCGTTGCGTCGATCGCGTAGCTGCACGGCTCGGGGTCGCCGGGGCCGTTCGACAGGAAGATCCCGTCGGGTTCGTACGACAGCGCGTCGGCGGCGCTCGCCTGCGCCGGCAGCACGACGACGTCGCAGCCGCGGTCGGCGAGCAGCCGCAGGATGTTGCGCTTGACGCCGTAGTCGTAGGCAACGACGCGAAAGAGCCGATCCGAGGTCGACGCGAAACCGGCGCCGAGTCGCCACGAACCCTCGGTCCACGAGTACGGCTCGCGCGTGGACACGACTTTCGCAAGGTCCATTCCGGCCAGCCCGGGGAACGAGCGCGCCGCTTCGATCGCGGCCGCTTCGTCGATCGTTTCGCCCGGCCTTTCGGCGGCGACGATGCAACCGTTCTGCGCGCCGCGATCGCGCAACATGCGCGTCAGGCGTCGCGTGTCGATTCCCGCGATGCCGGGCACCCCTTCGCGGCGCAGGTAGCCGCCGAGCGAATCGACGCTGCGCCAGTTCGACCAGCGCGCGGGCACGTCCTTCACGATCAGTCCCGCAGCGTGGATCTTCGCGGCCTCTACGTCTTCGGGGTTCACGCCGTAGTTGCCGATGTGGGGGTACGTCAGCGTGACGAGCTGGCGGCAGTAGCTCGGGTCGGTCAGGATTTCCTGGTACCCGCTCATCGCGGTGTTGAAGACGACCTCGCCGACCGCACGCACCGGCGCACCGATGGACCGGCCGCGGAAAACGGTGCCGTCGGCCAGCGCGAGCACGGCGGGAGCGGATTCGGGAATGAGGCCCGCGCCGGTCGACCGGGCGGGGACTGCAATGGGCTCGGCGGGCAACGGGGACTCCTGCAGTGTCACCGGTGCACCTCGGGCCGGACGAACGGGATCAGCGATTCCGGTTGCACGCGCACGGCAGGCGTGCGCAATGCGGCGGTTCGGCGCGGTTCGGGGAAGGGCAGGAAGGCGCTAGCCGGTGGGCAATGTCAAACCTGAGAATTGTAGCATTGCGGTGGATCGCCTCAGATCACGCACTTCGCCCGCAGCGCCGCGATCGTGTCCTCGTCGTAGCCGAGTTCCGCAAGCACGTCATCGGTGTGTTCGCCGAGCGCCGGCCCGGGCCAGCGCGCTTCGCCGGGCGTCCCGGAGAACTTCGGCACGAGCCCCGGCACCGCCAGCGACGTGCCGTCGGGCAGCGTCATGCGCTCGATCATCGCGCGCGCCCGGTACTGCGGGTCCTCGACCATGTCGGCGGCGCTGAAGATGCGCCCGCTCGGCACCTCGGCCTTCGCCATCGCGTCGAGGCCTTCGTCGAGCGCGTGCGCACCCGTCCACGCGGCAATGGCGTCGTCGATCTCCTGCACGCGTGCGGCGCGGCCGGCATTGTCGGCGAGCGCCGGATCGTCGGCGAGGTCGGCGCGATCGATCGCACGCATCAGCCGCTTGAAGATCGAATCGCCGTTGCCGCCGATGACGATGTGCCGGCCGTCGCTCGTGGGGTACGTGTTCGACGGAACGATCCCGGTGAGATTGGTGCCGGTGCGTTCGCGCACGATGCCGTAGCGATCGAACTCGGGGAGCGTGCTCTCCATCATGTTGAACACCGCTTCGTACAGCGCGACGTCGACGACCTGCCCCTTGCCCGTCTCGCGCCGGTGATGCAGAGCCATCAGGACGCCGACCAGGCCGTGCAGTGCCGCGAGCGAGTCGCCGATCGACAGGTTCATCCGCACCGGCGGCCGATCGGGAAAACCGGTGACGTAGCGCATGCCGCCCATCGACTCGGCGATCGCGCCGAAACCCGGGCGGTCGCGGTACGGGCCGGTCTGCCCGTAGCCCGACACGCGCAGCAGGATCAGGCCTTCGTTCTCCTGTGACAGCGCCTCGTAGCCGAGACCCCATTTCTCGAGCGCGCCGGGCCGGAAATTCTCGATGACGATGTCGCTGCGCTGCGCGAGCTCGCGCACGATTCGCTGGCCGTCGGCGGTCCGCAGGTCGAGCGCGATGGATCGCTTGTTTCGCGCCTGCACGTACCACCACAGCGAGGTGCCCGACGCATCGTCCGGGTGCAGCTTGCGCCATTTGCGCAACGGATCGCCGCCTTCGTTTCCCTCCCGCGCGGGCGGCTCGACCTTGATCACGTCGGCACCGAAGTCGGCCAGCATGCGGCCGGCGAACGGGCCGGCGATCAACTGGCCGAGTTCGAGCACGCGCAACCCGGAGAGCGGGCCGGCCCTCGCCGCGGTGCCGTTCATCGCTGCGTTCCCCGGCCTTCGCCCGCGTCGGGCTCGCCATCGGCGGCCACCGAGCGACGGTCGCGCAGCGCCTGCGCGACCGTGCTCGGATCGACGTATTCGAGCTCGCTGCCCACCGGCACGCCGCGCGCAAGGCGCGTGACGACGAGGCCGCGCGCGCGCAGCAGTTCGCCGATGTAGTGCGCGGTGGCCTCTCCTTCCTGCGTGAAGTTCGTCGCGAGGATCACTTCGCGCACGACGCCGTCGGTGGCGCGCGCAAGCAGCCGCTCGAGCCCGATCTGCCTGGGACCGATGCCGTCGAGCGGCGAAAGCCTTCCCATGAGCACGAAGTACAGGCCGCGATAACTGAGGGTCTGTTCGATCGTCAACTGGTCGGCCGGCGTTTCGACCACGCAAAGCAACGATGCGTCGCGCCGTGCCGACGAGCAGGTCTCGCAGACTTCGAGCTCGGTGAAGGTGTTGCAGCTCGCGCAGTGCCGGATGCGCTGGCCGGCGTCCGCCAGCGCCCGCGCCAGCTGCGCGGCACCGTCGCGATCGTGCTGCAGCAGGTGATACGCGAAACGCTGCGCCGTGCGCGCGCCGACGCCGGGCAACCTGCGGAATGCCGCCGTCAGCGCCTCCAGCGGAGCGGGCGCCTTCATCGTCGCACCGTGTGTCCCGTGCAGCCGCGCCCGGTCAGAACGGCATCTTGAATCCCGGCGGCAGCGGCAGCCCGGCGGTCATCGAACCCATCTTCTCCGACGCCGTCTGCTCGGCCTTGCGCAGCGCGTCGTTGGTCGCCGCGACGATCAGGTCCTCGAGCATGTCCTTGTCGTCGGCCAGCAGGCTCGGATCGATGGCGACGCGCTTGACGTCGTTGCGGCACGTCATCGTCACCTTGACGAGCCCCGCGCCCGACTCACCCACGACCTCGATCTGCGCGAGCTGCTCCTGCGCCTTGCGCATGTTCTCCTGCATCTGCTGGGCCTGCTTCATCAGTCCCGCGAGTTGCCCTTTCATCATCACTGCCTCCTGTCGTTTCGCGGCGCCCGAGCGGCCGCACGGACCCCGGAACGATCGAACCGTCGAACTCGTCGATCAGCGTACGCACGAAGGGATCGGCTTCGATCGCCGCGTGCGCCTGCGCCAGCCGGTCGGCACGTTCGCGCGACGACTCCGCAGCCGCGGTCGTACCGGTCACCGTGCCGACCTCGACCTCGAGCCGGACCGGCGTGCCGAAATGCGCGCTCAAGGCCTCGCGTACCCGGCCGACCGTGGCCGCTTCGGCCAGCGGCCGGATCGGCACGCGCACGCGCAGCCGCGCACCGTCGGCCTCGAGCAACTCGCTCTGCTCGAGGAACTGGCGTACGAAGCCGGTGACGGCGAGTCGCGAAGCGAGCGCAGGCCAGTCGCCGTCGAAGGCGATCGGCGCAGGGTTCGCGCGCGCTGCCTCGGGCGCCGAGCGCGCCGGCGTCGGCGCCGGGGGCGCGACGCGCTGCGTTGGCGCTGCGGGCGCGACGCGCGACGCCGGCGCTGCGGGCGCGACGCGCTGCATCGCTGCCCGAGTCGGCGCAGCCGGCGCGCGCTCGCTACCGACGGCCCTGCCGCTCGCGGGCGCCGGGTCGTCGGCGCGGAACGCGAGCAGCCGCAGCAGGACCATCGTGAAACCGGTATGCGGATCGGGCGCGAGCGGAAGATCGCGTGCGCCGTGCGTGACCACCTGATAGTAGACCTGCAGGTCCTCGGCGGCGATCGCCGCGGCGAGCCTGCGCAGCGTCTGCGGATCGTCGGCGTCGCCGAGTGCGTCCACCTGCGCCACGGCGATACGCTGCAACAGCGCGGCCAGATCGGCGAGCGCGCGTTCGAAAGGAGCGTTTCCCGCGAGCATCGCGTCGGCAATCGCAACCAGCGCGCGCCCGTCGCCGGCGACCAGCGCATCGAGGATCTGCACCAGCCAGCCGGCATCGACGATGCCGAGCATCTCGCGCACTGCCGGCTCGCGCACCGCGCCGCCCCCGAATGCGATCGCCTGGTCGAGCAGCGACAGCGCATCGCGCATGCTTCCCGCGGCAGAGCGGCCGATCCGGTCGAGCGCCGCGGCATCGTGTTCGATCGCCTCGGCTTCGAGCACGCTCGACAGGTGCCCGGCAATCGCCGCTGCCGGCATGTTCTTCAGGTTGAACTGCAGGCAGCGCGACAGCACGGTGACCGGAACGCGCTGCGGATCGGTCGTGGCCAGCACGAAGACGACGTGCGGCGGAGGCTCCTCGAGCGTCTTCAGCATCGCATTGAATGCGTGCGTCGACAGCATGTGCACCTCGTCGATCACGTACACCTTGTAGCGGCCCGAAGTCGGCGCGTAGATCGCGTTCTCGAGCAGCTGCGTCATCTCTTCGACGCCGCGGTTGGAAGCCGCGTCGAGCTCGATGCAGTCGACGAAACGGCCCGCGTCGATTCCGGTGCACGCCGCGCAGCCGCCGCAAGGCTGCGACTGCACCCCGCGCTCGCAGTTCAGCGCCTTCGCAAGGATGCGGGCGATCGTCGTCTTGCCGACCCCGCGGGTGCCGGTGAACAGGTACGCGTGGTGCAGGCGCTGCGTGTCGAGCGCATGCGCCAGCGCGCGCACGACGTGTTCCTGGCCGACCAGCGAACCGAAATCGCGGGGCCGCCATTTGCGGGCAAGCGCCAGGTGCGTCATGTCACGGCGAAGTCGTGGAACGAAATCCGGGGTCGGCGAGCGTGGCCGGGTGACATTCGGTGGGCGAGCCGGAACCCCGGCACGCACGGGGAATGGCTGTGGCTGCTTCCTTCCGGACCTGACCAGGTTGACCACGCCGCACTGCGGGGAGGCCCGCCCGCGCCGATTCTATCAGTCGCCCCTTCGCGAGGCCGGCGCCGTTCGGACGCGTGTACCATGTTCGCCGTTGCGGCGCAGTGCGCCGAAGCTTCGAAAGCCCCTGGAGAAACAATGACGATTCAGCACGTGTCCGATGCATCGTTCGAGAAGGATGTCCTGCAGGCCGACGAGCCGGTGCTCGTGGATTACTGGGCCGAATGGTGCGGCCCGTGCAAGATGATCGCGCCGGTCCTCGACGAGGTGTCGCGCGAGTATGCCGGCAAGGTCCGCGTCGCGAAGATGAATGTCGACGAGAACCAGTCCACTCCGTCGAAGTACGGAATTCGCGGCATTCCGACGCTGATGCTGTTCCGTAACGGCTCGGTCGTCGCGACGAAGGTCGGCGCCGTGTCCAAGTCGCAACTGGCGCAGTTTCTGGACAGCAATCTCTGATTCGTTGTAAAGTCACGACCGCTCGAAGGCACGCGCGCTCGTAGCGCTCGCGCCTCGCGGCGCGCGGCGGCTGACGCGAAACGGACGACAGTCCTCGTCGCCGAACGCGGCCCGCCCGCCGTTCCAGGGCCGTTTTCCGCCCGCACTCCGATCCGATCACCTTGCGGCCGCCGGCCGCTCTCTTCGCGCAGTGGCTCCGTCCGCAGCGCGAGCTACCGCCAGCCCCAGCCGGGGAGAATCCGCCGATGCACCTGTCCGAACTGAAGTCACTGCACGTTTCGCAGCTGATCGAGATGGCAACCGCGCTCGAGATCGAGAGCCCGCAGCGCATGCGCAAGCAGGAGTTGATGTTCGCGATCCTCAAGCGCAAGGCGAAGACCGGCGAGACGATCTTCGGCGATGGCTGTCTCGAGGTGCTGCCCGACGGATTCGGCTTCCTGCGCTCGCCGGAGACTTCGTATCTGGCGAGCACCGACGACATCTACATCTCGCCTTCGCAGATCCGCCGATTCAACCTGCACACCGGCGACTCGATCGAAGGCGAGGTGCGCACCCCCAAGGAAGGCGAACGCTACTTCGCGCTCGTCAAGGTCGACAAGATCAACGGCGAGCCTCCGGAGGCGAGCAAGAACAAGATCCTGTTCGAGAACCTGACGCCGCTGCATCCGAGCAAGGCGATGGTCCTCGAGCGCGACATCAAGTCCGAGGAGAACATCACCGGGCGGATCATCGACATGATCGCGCCGATCGGCAAGGGCCAGCGCGGGCTGATCGTCGCTCCTCCGAAGGCCGGCAAGACCGTGCTGATGCAGCACATCGCGCACGCGATCACCGGAAACCATCCCGACGTGGTGCTGATCGTGATGCTGATCGACGAGCGTCCGGAGGAAGTCACCGAGATGACCCGGTCGGTGCGCGGCGAGGTCGTGGCGTCCACGTTCGACGAACCGGCCACGCGCCACGTGCAGGTCGCCGAGATGGTGATCGAGAAGGCCAAGCGGCTGGTCGAGCACAAGAAGGACGTCGTGATCCTGCTCGACTCGATCACGCGGCTCGCGCGCGCCTACAACACGGTCGTCCCGGCCTCGGGCAAGGTGCTCACCGGCGGCGTCGACGCGAACGCGCTGCAGCGGCCGAAGCGGTTCTTCGGCGCGGCGCGCAACATCGAGGAAGGCGGGTCGCTGACGATCATCGCGACGGCGCTGATCGACACCGGAAGCCGCATGGACGAGGTCATCTACGAGGAGTTCAAGGGCACCGGCAACATGGAGCTGCACCTGAACCGGCGGATGATGGAAAAACGCGTCTATCCCGCGATCGACATCAACCGCTCGGGAACGCGCCGCGAGGAGTTGCTGATCAAGCCCGAAGTGCTGCAGAAGATCTGGATCCTGCGCAAGCTGCTGCACGACATGGACGAACTCGAGGCCATGGAGTTCCTGCTCGACAAGGTCCGCCAGACCAAGAGCAACCAGGAATTCTTCGAGATGATGCGCCGCGGCAGCTAGGGCGGCACCGTCCTTGCGCCGAATCGGCGCGCCACACTATAATGCTCGGCTTTGTCGCTGCCGGACCCGGATCATGAAAGAGGGAATCCACCCCGAATACCGCGAAGTCGTCTTCATGGACATGGCGAGCGGCTTCAAGTTCGTCACGCGTTCGACGATCAACGCGCGCGAGAAGATCACGATGGACGACGGCAAGGAATACCCGTTGTTCAAGCTCGACGTGACGTCCGAATCGCATCCGTTCTACACCGGCGCGCAGCAACGCATCATCGAAACCGGTCGCGTCGAGAAGTTCCGCCAGAAGTTCGCCCGCGGCTCGAAGTAGTCCCGTCCCTCCCCCGCGGCCCGGAGTCGCGTTGCGGCAACCGCCGCTGCCCCAGGTGCAGCTGTCGTTGCCATCGTCCTGCAAAGGCGGCTTCGGCCGCCTTTTTGTCGTCTCGGCACCCCGATGAAACCGTTCATCGTCACCGATCTCCAGGCCGGCAAGCTTCCCCGCTGGGCGCTGCTGCTGGTGTGCGCGCTGTACGTGGTTCCCGGGTTCATCGCACGCGACCCCTGGCGTTCGCTCGACGCAGCCGGCTTCGGCATCGCGCTGTCGATGTTGCGCGGGACGGCGGCCGACTGGGCGATGCCGAACATCGCGGGCCTGCCGATCGTCTCCGAGGGCCCGCTTCCGTTCTGGATTGCCGCAGCGGTCGCACGCGCGGCAGGCATCTTCCTCGACGAGCATGCCGGCGTGCGCCTGGCGGTGCTCGCGACGCTCGCCTGCGTGCTCGTCCTGGTCTGGTACACGACCTGGGCGGTCGCGCGGCGGCCCGGCGTGCAGCCGTCCGATCCGTTCGGCGCGTCGGCGTCGAGAACCGACTACGGGCGGGCGATCGCCGACACCGGACTGCTCGTCTTCATGGCGACTTTCGGCGTGCTGGTGCGCGTGCACGAAACGACGGCCGAACCCGCGCAGCTCGCCTGGATCGCGCTGTTCCTGTTCGGCTGCTCCCGCGCGATCGAACGACCGGGAATCGGCGGCGCGATCGCCGGCGCCGCGATCGCCGCGACGCTGCTGACCCGAGGTGCCGGCCATGCCGGTGCGATGCTGCTCGTGCTCGTCGCGCTGCCGTTCGCCAGTCGCGCGTATCGCCTGGTGGGCAGGCGCATGCTGGCGTTCGCCGTGATCGCGCTGCTCGCCCTCGCGTTGCCGTGGCCGTGGCTGCTGGCGACTTCGGGCGACGCCGGGCGTGCGCACCTGGCCGGCTGGATCGCCTGGAACGTCGAATCGGTTTCGGGCCCGAGCCGGGACACGATCACCTATTTCCTGCGCACGGCGCCGTGGTTCTTCTGGCCGGCCTGGCCGGTGGCACTGTGGGCGATAGGCCGCTGGCGCGGCCGATGGAGCGAGCCCGCGATCGCGCTGCCGTCGTTGACCATCGTCGCGTTGACGCTGCGCGCGCTGCTCGCCCCGTCGGGCGCCGAGACCTGGCTGCTGCCGGCCACGGTTCCGATGGCAATGCTCGCAGCCGCCGGAGTGCCGACGCTGAAACGCGGCATCGTCAGCCTGATCGACTGGTTCGCGGTCACGAGTTCGACGCTGTTCGGCATCGTCATCTGGGCGTACTGGATCGCGCTGATGTCCGGCTTCCCGCCGCGGATGGCGTTTCGCGCGCGACAGATCGCGCCCGGATTCATTCCCGAAGGCGTCTTCGGCGAAGTCGTGCTGGGACTGCTGGCAACCGCGGCATGGCTGCTGCTGGTGCGCTGGCGCGTTTCGCGCCATCCGCCGATGATCTGGCGCGCCATGGCGCTGTCGTGCGGCGGCGTCGTGTTCGCCTGGTTCCTGCTGATGACGTTGTGGCTGCCCGTGTTCAACGAACGCAACACGTATCGCGACGTCGCATCGGCGTTGCGCGACGCGTTCGATGCGAACGGCGCGCGCGATGCGGACTGCGTGGCGGCCGAGGACGTCGAACGCGCGGCACGCGCGAGCTTTCACTATTTCGCCCGCGTGCCGTTCGGCGCGCCGGACGCCGGGTGCCGGTGGCTTCTCGTGCACCAGGACGGGGCGATGGCGCGCGAGAGCGCGCCGTTGCGCCCGGGCTGGTCGGCAGTGTGGGAAGGAGGACGGCGCAGCGCCCGCAACGAGCGCTTCCTGCTGTATCGGCGCGCCCCCGATGCTGCGCCGGCGCCGGATGCCCCGGACGTCAACCGGCCGGCGTCGTGACGAGCAGGTGCTCGCGGTAGTAGCGCAGTTCGTCGATCGACAGATAGACATCGGCGAGCGCCGTGTGCTCGCTCTTCTTCGTGAATCCCTTCGCGATGTCCGGGCGCCAGCGCCTGCACAACTCCTTCAGCGTGCTGACGTCCAGGTTGCGGTAGTGGAAGAACGCCTCGAGCCGAGGCATGTAGCGCACGAGGAACCGGCGATCCTGGCAGATCGAGTTGCCGCACATCGGCGAGATGCCCGCCGGCACCAGCGGCGCGAGAAAATCGAGCAGCGCGAGTTCGGCGCTCGCCTCGGTCCACTTCGACGACGCCACGCGGTCGACGAGCCCGGAGCGCCGGTGCGTCGATCGGTTCCACTGGTCCATCGCATCGAGCACCTCGCGCGGCTGGTGGATCGCGATCGACTCGCTTTGCGCAACCGGATTCAGCCGGGCATCGGTGACGACGATCGCCACCTCGATGATCCGGTCGACCGAAGGACTCAGGCCGCTCATCTCGAGGTCGATCCAGACGAGACGCGACTCGTCGGGCACAGCGCGCCTGGATGACGATTCCGTGGATTCGGATGCGGGATTCGGGGACGAAGCCGGCGGCGCCGGTGGCTGTGACATAATTTTTTCTCCGCGAAGGATTCTCGCACAGCACCTGCCTTGACTGCCGCCGCCTTCAGTTGGTTGTTCGCTTTCGCGCTGCTCGCGTCGGTGGCGACGAAGTTGTGGTTGGCGACTCGCCAGATCCGTCACGTCGCGCGCCATCGCGAAACGGTGCCCGAAACGTTCGCCGCGCGCATCGGCGCGAGCGCGCACCGGCGCGCAGCCGATTACACGGTTGCGCGAACGCGTCTCGGAATGGTCGAAACGCTGTTCGGCGCCGTCGTGCTGCTCGGCTTCACGTTGTTCGGCGGCCTGCAGTGGCTGCTCGACGCATCGGCGACGCTCCTTCCCGAACGGCCGTTCCTGCGACAGATCTTCTTCGTCGGCGTGGTCCTCGGCGTCGGTGCGCTGCTCGACGTGCCGATCCAGTGGTATCGGCAGTTCCGGCTCGAGCAGCGATTCGGCTTCAACCGGATGACGCTGCGCCTGTTCGTCGTCGACGCATTGAAAGGCACGGCGATCGCCGCCGCGCTCGGACTGCCGTTGCTCGCACTGGTGTTGTGGCTGATGCGAAGCGCAGGCGATTCGTGGTGGATCTGGGCATGGGCTGCATGGGTCGTGTTCAATCTCACCGTGCTGGTGCTGTACCCGACCGTCATCGCGCCGATGTTCAACCGATTCGAGCCGCTCGCCGACGCCGACGTGCGCCACCGCGTCGAGGCACTGCTCGCGCGCTGCGGGTTCGCCTCGAAAGGGCTCTTCGTGATGGACGGCAGCCGTCGCTCGGCGCACGGCAACGCGTACTTCACGGGGCTCGGCCGTTCCAAGCGCATCGTGTTCTTCGACACGCTGCTCTCGCGGCTGACGCCGCAGGAGATCGAGGCGGTCCTCGCGCACGAACTGGGCCACTTCCGGTACCGCCACGTGCAGAAGCGGATCGCGCTCGTCTTCGTCGCGAGCCTTGCCGGACTCTGGCTGCTGGCGTGGCTCGCGCGCCAGGCCTGGTTCTACCAGGGTCTCGGCATGACTCCCGGGCCCGCGGAATTCGACGCGGCGGCGCTCGTGCTGTTCATGCTCGCGATCCCGGTCTTCACCTTCCTGCTGCAGCCGCTGTTCAGCTGGGCGTCGCGTAAACACGAATTCGAGGCAGACGCGTTCGCGGCACGGCAGGCCGAAGCACACGACCTGGTCAGCGCGCTGGTCAAGCTCTACGAGGACAACGCCTCGACGCTCACGCCCGATCCGGTGCATTCGGCGTTCTACGACTCGCACCCGCCCGCTTCGCAGCGGATCGGTCGCCTGGGCGGGCTCGCCCAGGCCTGAACGCGGAAGCCGCACCGAACGAAACGGCCGGCGTTCGCCGATCGACCCCATTTCCGGACATCCCCATGAGAGCACCGATTCCCCGCCAACAGCTCCTCGCCCGCAAGTCGCGGGCGCTCGAGGGCGAGCGCCCCTACACCGATACCGAGATCGAGGTCCAGTTGCCCGAACTCACCGGGTGGAGCCTGCGCGAAGGCGCGCTGGAGCGCAGTTACGCGTTTCGCGACTACTACGACACGATCGCCTTCGTGAACGCGCTCGCCTGGATGGTGCACGGCGAGGACCACCATCCCGATCTCGCCGTGAGCTACAACCGCTGCACGGTCCGGTTCAACACGCACTCGGTCGGCGGCATCTCCGAGAACGACTTCATCTGCGCAGCGAAGTGCGATGCCGTCTTCGGGCGCAGCGGCAACTGAGCCCGCGCTGATCGCGGCCAGTTTCGGCCGCCACTACTACGTCCGTTCGCTGTCGGGTTCGCGCACCGACCGCACTGCCGTCACGCGCGGCAAGCGCACCGACCTGTGCGTCGGCGACGAAGTCGAGATGCGCCCGCTGGGCGTCGATCAGGCGGTGATCGAATCGCTGCACGCGCGTCGCAACCTCCTGCAGCGCAGCGATCGGTGGCGCACGCGCCTACTCGCGGCCAACGTCGACCGGACCGGCGTGGTCATCGCCGGCGAGCCGGCGTTCTCGGAAGAGCTGCTGATGCGAATGCTGATGGCGATCGAGAGCGCCGGAGCCGGCGTCGCGCTGATCGTCAACAAGCGCGACCGAACGGCAGCGCGCGCAGCGATCGAGCCGCGACTGGACGTGTATCGCGCACTCGGCTATCCGTTGCTGGAGATCTCGGCGCGCACCGAGGCCGAAGCGGCGCGCGCGACGCTGGCCGGCTGGTTGCAGGGCGGAACGACGCTGCTGGTCGGCGAATCGGGGATGGGCAAGTCGACGCTGGTCAATGCGCTGGTTCCCGACGCGCAGTTGCGCACGCAGGCGATTTCCGACGCGCTCGGGACCGGACGTCACACGACGACGTTCAGCCGCCTGTTCGACGTGCCCGAATCGGTCGCCCGGGCGGCGCGCATCATCGACACGCCAGGCTTCCAGACCTTCGGGCTGAGCCACCTGTCGCGTTCGCAGCGCCTGCACGCGATGCGCGAGTTCGTGCCGCTGCTCGGGCAATGCCGCTTCAACGATTGCACGCACCGCGAAGAGCCGGATTGCGCGTTGCGCGAGGCAGCGCGCAACGGCGTGATCGATGCGCTGCGCTACCGGTTGTTCCTGCAGATCGAAAGCGACGAAGGCTGAACCGTCAGCGCCCGAGCCACGCCG
>CAYZYC010000015.1:13857-27977 GCA_964481165.1 uncultured Limnobacter sp.
GTTCCTGCAGATCGAAAGCGACGAAGGCTGAACCGTCAGCGCCCGAGCCACGCCGCGATCGTCAGCATCGCGAACAGGCTGATCCACAGCACGACCGAGCGCCACACGAGACCGACGGCGCTGCGAAGCCCGCTTGCATCCGGATCGGTCCCCTGCCATTCGAAGCCCTGCTCGCCCGACGCCCATCGCGCTTCGAGTGCGGGCTCGGCGACACGCAGGCCGAGCGCGCCTCCGCCGGAGGCGAGCAGCAGCGCGCGCGAATCCGCGGCCGTTCCGGCAGCCACCGCGCCGCGCCAGCAGTACACGGCGTCTTCGAAGTTTCCGACGATCGCGAATCCCGCTGCCGAGAGCCGCGACGGCAGCCAGTCGATCGCGCGGAAAGCGCGCGACGAGAAGATTCCGTAGGGTTCCTCGACGCGTCGCGCCCCTTCCGCCACCGGTCCGCCCCACCGACGCGCCAGGAGCTCGGCAAGCCGGTACAGGATCGGCCCGCTCGTTCCGGGCAGCAGGATGTACCAGAAGAGCGGGCCGAACACGTGGCGATGCGCCGCGACCAGCGCGTTGGCGATCGCCTGCCTGCACAACTCGTGCACCGAGGCGTCGCGCGACACGCGCTCCGGCGTCTCCTCGGCATCGGACTGGTCGAGCCAGCGATCGAGCACCCGGCGCGCGCCGGCGACATCGTCGGCCGCGAGCGCGATCTGGATCTCGGTGAACGCATGGCTGAACTGGCGGAAGCCGATCGTCAGGTACAGCACGAAGACGTGCACCACGAACACGGCGAGCGGGTGCAACTTCGCGGCCAGCCACTCGAGCGCCGCCGCGCCGAGCACCGCGCTCAGCACGACGATGAACCACCCGAGCACGCCGTACTGTCGCTCGCCGGCGTCGGTCGCCCCGCGCACGACGTCGGCGAACGCCATCGCCGCGCGGTGCGCGCGGTTGCCGGCACCCAGCGGCCTGCCCTGCTCGATGAGCAGCGTGAAGATCAGCGCGATGAATCCCATTCCGGCTCGTCGGCGTTCGTGCTCAGGCGATCAGCAACCGGTACAGGTTGCGCAGCATCGCGGCGGTCGCCCCCCAGATGAAACGCTCGGCGGGCTCCCCGGGCGCACGATACGGCATCGCGAAGAAGATGCGCTGCGACGAACTGCGCGGCGAACCCGCACCGGCGCCGACCCCCGACTCGCTTGCCGAGATCACGCTGCGTTCGGCGCTCGGCGGCAGGCCCTCGAGATGCACGCTGCGCCGCTGATGGTGGCGCGGGTCCATCAGGAACGCCAGCGGTACCTCGAAGACGTCGGCGACTTCCGACGGATCGGGCTTCGCCTCGAAGCCGGGCGCAAGCAGCGCCACGACGGGCGTGACGAGAAAACCGGTGCCGGTCAGGTATTCGGGGAGATGCCCGATGATCTCGACACGCGACGGGTCGAGCCCGATCTCCTCGTGCGCCTCGCGCAATGCCGCGTCGTCCGGCGATCGATCGCTGGTCTCCATGC
This sequence comes from uncultured Limnobacter sp., assembly GCA_964481165.1. Classification (GTDB taxonomy): domain Bacteria; phylum Pseudomonadota; class Gammaproteobacteria; order Burkholderiales; family Burkholderiaceae_E; genus Zeimonas. Next base: position 15,357 of record CAYZYC010000015.1, read on the forward strand.
GTCCGCCCGGGAACGCGACCTGGCCCGAGTGGTGGCGCAGATGCAGCGTTCGCTGCGTCAGCAGCACCGTCGCGCCGGAGGCGTGGGCGACGATCGGAACGAGCACCGCGGCGGCACGCGGGTCGGACTCGTCGATGCGGAAGCGGTCGTCGGTCTGCTCGGGTTGCCAGCGCGGAGGGTGCGCGAAGCGCGCGCGCAGCGCCTGCGGGGAGAGCCGATCGGCACCGACCGCCGGCAGCGACTCGGACGTCGCCACGATCGGCATGTCGTTCGGATCGAAACGAGCGACCAGCGGTACCGGTTCCTTCGGCATGAGCGAACTGTACGACGGCGGCTCCGGCAAGCCGCCGCCGCGCGCGCACTTCAGGTCCGGGCGGTGCCGGCGCGCGCCGAACGACCCGGCAGCTTCTCCTTGATGCGCGCCGATTTCCCGGAGCGCTCGCGCAGATAGTAGAGCTTCGCGCGGCGCACGTCGCCGCGCCGCTTGACCTCGATGCCCGCGATCAGCGGCGAGTACAGCTGGAACGTCCGCTCGACGCCCTCGCCCGACGAGATCTTGCGCACGATGAACGAGGAGTTCAGTCCCCGGTTGCGGATGGCGATGACGACGCCTTCGTAGGCCTGCACGCGCTTGCGCGTGCCTTCGACGACGTTCACGCTGACGATCACCGTGTCGCCGGGTGCGAACGGGGGAATCGTCTTGCCGAGCCGGGCGATTTCTTCCTGCTCGAGTTGGGCGATCAGATCCATTGCGGATGCTCCTGGAACCGTCGTGCACCGCGCGCTTCGTGATGTCCGGAACCTTCGCGCAACCGGAATTTCGGCGCGCGGGTCCGGCTCTTGCCGGGCAGAGGACGGGATGGACTGCGCAACTGCGCAGCAGAACCGCGCATTGTAGCGGCTTCCCGCCCGGGTTCAAAACGGCGGGCCCGCGTCCCCCCGGATGCGCGCGAGCACGGCTTCGTCGTCGCGGGAGAGCCGGCCCGCGGCGCGCGCGCGTTCGATGAGCGCCGGCCGATTGCGCTGCGTGGCGATCAGCGCCTGCGCACGCCGCCACTGCGCGATCTGCGCGTGGTGGCCCGAGAGCAGCACCGCGGGAACGGCTGCTCCCTCGAAGATCTCCGGGCGCGTGTAGTGCGGGCAGTCGAGCAGGCCGTCGGCGAACGAATCCTGCGCGATCGACTGCGCGTCGTTCGTCGCGCCCGGAAGCTGCCGCACGACCGCGTCGATCAGCATCATCGCCGGCAGTTCGCCGCCGGAAACGACGAACTCGCCGACCGCGACCTCCTCGTCGACGTAACGCTCGATCAGTCGCTGGTCGATCGCTTCGTAGCGCCCGGCCAGCAGGATCGCGCCCGGCCCGCGCGCGAGCGCGCGCACGCGCTCGTCGTCCAGCGCCCGCCCCTGCGGCGACAGCGCGATCACTGGCCGGCCGGAAGGACCCGCCGCGCGCGCCGCGGCGATCGCGGCAGCCAGCGGCGGTGCGAGCATCACCATCCCCGGTCCGCCGCCGTACGGGCGGTCGTCGACGCTGCGGTGCGGATCGTTCGTGAAGTCGCGCGGATTCCAGCACTGCAGCGACCACAGCCCGCGCTCGAGCGCGCGCGAACTGATGCCGAAACGCGTGACCGCGTCGAACATCGCCGGAAAGATGGTGATCGCGTCGATGCGCATCGGGGCGCGTGAAGCGTCAATAGTCGCGTTGCCAGTCTGCCACGATGTCGCGCGCGGCGACGTCGATCGACAGGACGATCGCGGGAACGAGGGGAATCAGCCGATCGGACCGTCGTTCGCCGGCTTGCGGCTCTTCGGACACACGAAGCACCGGATGCGCCGAGTGATCCTCGATGCGCTGCACGACTCCGAGGACCTCGCCCGCCGGGTTGCGCACCGTGCAGCCGATCAGGTCGACCCAGTAGACCTCGTCGTCCGACGCCGAGGGAAAGTCGGCGCGGGCGACCAGCACCGCACGGCCTTCGAGTGCCGCAGCGGCATCGCGATCGTCGATGCCCGCGGCCTTTGCGACGATCTCGGCCCCGTGCACCCGCGACTCGTCGATCTGCAGTGCGCGCGTCGTTTCCCCATCCTGCAGCCACCAGTGGTGCAGGCCGGGCAATATCGAATCGCGCGAATCGTTGAACGGGGCGACGCGGATCCAGCCCCGTACTCCCCATGCACCGACGACGCGACCGACGACGACCGGTTCGACCGGTCCGGTAAGCGTGTCTTCGGCGCGCTGCGCCCGCGCCGGGGCGTCTTCGGCGGGGCTGCAGCGGCGGCGGCGCGTGCGGGCCGGCGCGCCGCGTTCCGATGCGCCGCGTTCAGGCCGCGGCGGGCTGGCCGGGGAGGTAGCCTTTGGCAAGCTTGGCGACCGTGGGCGACAACTCGGCTCCGTTCTGCTTCCAGTACTCGAGCCGATCGACCGCGAGTTTCAGGCCCGGCTCGCTGCCCGAAGCGATCGGGTTGTAGAAACCCAGGCGCTCGATGAAGCGGCCGTCGCGCCGGCTGCGCTTGTCGGTGGCGACGATGTGGTAGAACGGGCGCTTCTTGGCGCCGCCGCGCGTCAGTCGGATGACGACCATTCGGACATCCTTGTTCGGATAGGGGAAAACCGGAAATTGTAACCGGCGTCGCTGTCGGCAGCAATTCGAAGGTTCAGGACTGAAGGTTCAGAACAGACCGAGTTGCGCTCCGGGGGGTTCGTCGCCGGCCAGCCGGACGAACAGGTCGGTACGCAGCGCCGGGCGCTGTCCGTAGCCGAGCTTGCGCAGCGCCATGTCGAAGCGCAGCCGCAGCAGTTCGGCCCACGGCCCCTCGCCGCTGAAACGGCTCGACACCCGTTCGGAAAGCGCCGCAACCGGTGTGCGCCGCCCTGCGCGCAGATCGTCGACGCGGTGCAGGATCCGACGTGCGCGTTCCGGATAGTGTTCGGCGAGCCATTCGACGAACAGCGCCCGCAACTCGTACGGAAGCCGGAGGATCGAGTGGAACGCGCTCGCCGCACCCGCCTGCCGTGCGCAGGCGAGGATGCGCTCGATTTCGGGCTCGTTCAGGAACGGCACGACGGGGGCGATCGAGACGCCGACCGGGATTCCCGCCTCATGCAGGCGCCGCATGGCCTGCAGCCGGCGCCACGGCGCCGATGCGCGCGGCTCCCAGCGGCGCGCGAGTTCGGCGTCGAGCGTCGTCACGGTGAACGAAACCGAAGCCAGCCCCTGCTGCGCCATCGGGGCGATCAGGTCGATGTCGCGCTCGATGAGCGCCGACTTCGTCAGGATGCTGAACGGCTGGCGGTGCTTCGCCATGCATTCGAGGAGCGCGCGCGTGATCCGGTAACGGCGCTCGAGCGGCTGGTAGACGTCGGTCGCGGTACCGAGCGCGATCGGTCGGCATCGATAGCCGGGCGCCGACAACTCGGCACGCAGTCGCTCGACCGCGTTGACCTTGACGAAGATCTTCGATTCGAAATCCAGCCCCGACGACATCCCGACGAAACCGTGGTTCGGGCGCGCGTAGCAGTAGATGCACCCGTGCTCGCATCCACGATAGACGTTGATCGATTGATCGAAGGGAACGTCGGGCGAGTCGTTGCGCGTGATCAGCGAACGCGCCTGCTCCTCGAACACTTCGGTGGCAGGCACACCGGCGCCCGGTTCGGGCGCTTCGGCAGGATCGGTCCAGCCGTCGTCGAAGGCCTCGCGGCGCAGGCCGAAGCGGCCCTGCGGATTGGAGATCGCACCGCGTCCCTTTCGTGCCGGCCCCGCCTGGGGCGCCATGCCGGTTCGCATGCCGAGACCCGCCGTGTACTGTACGCAAACACAGTATACGCCGTCACGGCCTTTCGCCGGGGAATCCCGGCGAAAGGAATCGGGGGTTCAGAAGGACGATTCGGGAATCGCGAGCACGCCGGATGCACCTTCGACGATCGTCGACGCGAGCGCCGGCGCCTGCGCCAGGATGTGATCGGCCTGGAAGCGCGCGGTCGCGATCTTCGCCTCGAGGAATCGCTTGTTGCCGATGCCGGCTTTGCGCATCGCGTCGGCCTTCAGCGCGGCGCGCGCCATCTGCCAGCCGGTGAGCACGACTCCGGCGAGTTCCAGGTACTTGACGCTTCCCGCGAAGACCGCGCGAATGTCCGATCGATACTTCTCGACCACGAAGTCGACGGTGCGCTCGAGCGCGTCGCAACCTGCGCGCAGGCGCGCGGCGATCGCCGCAAGGTCGTCTGCGCCGCGTTCGGCGAGCGATTCGCCGGTTTCGCGCGCAGCGGCGATCAGCGCGCGGGCGACCGCGCCGCCGTCGCGCGCCGTCTTGCGCCCGACCAGGTCGTTGGCCTGGATGGCCGTGGTTCCCTCGTAGATGGTCAGGATGCGCGCGTCGCGGTAGTACTGCGCGGCACCGGTTTCCTCGACGAACCCCATGCCGCCGTGCACCTGCACGCCGAGCGACGCGACGGTGATCGACATCTCGGTGGACCAGCCCTTGACGATCGGCACGAGGAACTCGTAGATCGCCATGTTCTGCCGGCGGGTCGGCTCGTCGGGCGCGTGGTGACCGAGATCGGAGTGCGCCGCAGCGACGTACGCCAGCGCGCGCGCGCCTTCGGTGTGCGCGCGCATCGTCATCAGCATGCGCCGCACGTCGGGGTGATGGATGATCGTCACCGGGCCGCTCGAACCGGCGACGTCGCGGCTCTGCACGCGCTCTTTCGCATATCCGACCGCGTGCTGGTACGCGCGTTCGGCCAGCGCCACGCCCTGCAGTCCGACAGCGAATCGCGCCGCGTTCATCATCACGAACATGTACTCGAGGCCGCGATTCTCCTCGCCGATCAGGTACCCGACGGCGCCGGCGCCGACCTCGCCCTTGCCGTCGCCGTACAGCAGCACCGAAGTCGGGCTCGCCTTGATGCCGAGCTTGTGCTCGATCGAGGTGCACCAGACGTCGTTGCGCCGGCCGATGCCGCCATCTTCGTCGACGAGGTACTTCGGCACGACGAACAGCGATATGCCCTTGACGCCCTCGGGAGCGTCGGGCGTGCGCGCGAGCACGAGATGGACGATGTTGTCCGCCATGTCGTGTTCGCCGTAGGTGATGAAGATCTTCTGCCCGAAGAGCCGGTAGCTCCCGTCCGGCTGCGGTTGCGCCTTCGTGCGCACCAGCGCGAGATCCGAACCGGCCTGCGGCTCGGTGAGGTTCATCGTGCCGGTCCAGTCGCCGGAGATCAGGTTGGGGACGTACAGGCGCTGCTGCGTCGGCGAACCCGCGGTGAGCAGCGCCTCGATCGCGCCGTCGGTGAGCAGCGGACACAGCGCGAACGAGAGGTTCGCCGAATTCAGCATCTCTATGCACGCCGTCGCGATCAGCTTGGGAAGCCCCTGGCCGCCGAACTCGGCCGGATGCTGGACGCCCTGCCATCCCGCTTCGGAGAAACGGCGAAACGCGTCGCGGAATCCCGGCGTCGTGGCGACCACGCCGTCGTCCAGCGTCGACGGCTCGACGTCGCCGGTGCGATTCAGCGGGGCCACGACGCCTTCGTTGAACTTCGCGCACTCCTCGAGCACCGCCTGTGCGGTGTCGAAACCGGCGTCGGCGAAATCGGGAAGCGCCGCGAGTTCGTCGATGCCGGCGAGTTGCCGGATCACGAACAGCATGTCGTTCAACGGAGCGCGGTACGACATCTCGATGTCTCCTTGCCCTGCGTTCGGATCAGCCCAGTTCCTTGACCAGCTCGGGCACCACCGTGAAGAGGTCGCCGACGAGACCGTAGTCGGCGACACCGAAGATCGGCGCTTCCTCGTCCTTGTTGATCGCCACGATGACCTTGCTGTCCTTCATCCCCGCAAGATGCTGGATCGCGCCGGAGATGCCCACTGCGACGTACAGCTGCGGTGCGACGATCTTGCCCGTCTGCCCGACCTGCCAGTCGTTCGGTGCGTAGCCGGCATCCACCGCGGCGCGCGATGCGCCCAGCGCCGCGCCCAGCCGATCGGCGAGCGGCTCGAGCAGCTTGAAGTTCTCGGCGCTGCCCATGCCGCGTCCGCCCGAGACGACGACCTTGGCGGCGGTCAGTTCGGGCCGGTCGCTGCGCGCGATCTCGCGTCCCACGAAGCTCGACTTGCCCGAATCCGCGACGGCGCCGACCTTCTCGACCGTCGCCGAGCCCCCGGCGGCGTCGACCGCGTCGAATCCGGTCGTGCGCACGGTGATGACCTTGACCGGATCGGCGCTTTGCACCGTCGCGATCGCGTTGCCGGCGTAGATCGGCCGCGTGAACGTATCGGCCGATTCGACTCCGATGATGTCGGAGATCTGCGCGACCTCGAGCTTCGCGGCGACCCGCGGCAGCACGTTCTTGCCGAACGCGGTCGCGGGAGCCAGGATGTGGCTGTAGCCGTCGGCCGCCGCGAGCACCTGCGCGGCGACGTTTTCGGCCAGCTGGTCGGCGAGTGCCGGAGCATCGGCGAGCAGCACTTTCGAGACGCCCGAAGCCTGGGCCGCCGCCTGCGCGGCGGCCTCGCAGCCGCTTCCGGCGACCAGCACCGTGATGTCGCCGCCGATCCGCTGCGCGGCGGCGATCGTGTTCAGCGTGCTCGGCTTGAGCGTCGCTTCGTCGTGTTCGGCCAGAACGAGAACTGCCATGGTTCGCCCCCTTCAGATCACTTTCGCTTCGTTCTTCAGCTTCGCCACCAGCGTCGCCACGTCGGGCACCTTGACGCCGGCCTTGCGCGCGGGCGGATCGCTGACCTTCAGCGTCTTCAACCGCGGTGCCGGATCGACGCCCAGGTCGGCCGGCGTCAGGACGTCGAGCTGCTTCTTCTTCGCCTTCATGATGTTCGGCAGCGTCACGTAGCGCGGCTCGTTCAGGCGCAGATCGGTCGTGATCACCGCCGGAAGCGTGACGGCGATCGTCTCGAGGCCGCCATCGACCTCGCGCGTCACCGTGGCCTTGCCGTCGGCGATTTCCACCTTCGACGCGAACGTCGCCTGCGGAAGGTCGGCGAGCGCCGCGAGCATCTGCCCCGTCTGGTTCGCGTCGTCGTCGATCGCCTGCTTGCCGAGAATGACGATGTCGGCGCTCTCGCGCTCGAGCAGCGCCTTCAGGATCTTCGCCACGGCCAGCGGCTGCAGTTCGACGTCGGTCTGCACGAGAATCGCGCGATCGGCGCCGATCGCCATCGCCGTGCGCAGCGTCTCCTGGCACGCCTGCAGGCCACAGGAAACGGCGACGATCTCGGTGGCGACGCCCTTTTCCTTCAGGCGCACGGCTTCCTCGACGGCAATCTCGTCGAAGGGGTTCATCGACATCTTCACGTTGGCGATGTCGACCCCGCTCTGGTCGCTCTTGACACGGACTTTCACGTTGAAGTCGACCACACGCTTGACGGGGACGAGGATTTTCATCGGGGGTTCACCATCGAAATTCCGGGAGGATTCGAATTATAGGGAGTCGGACCGGAAGCCCGATCGCGGCGAGGCGCGATCGCCTTCCCGTTCCGGTTCAGTTCCAGCGCGGCGGACGCTTCTCGATGAACGCCTGCACGCCCTCGAGCGTCGCCTCTTCCATCATGTTGCACGCCATCGTCTGCCCGGCGAGCTGGTAGGCGCCGTCGATGCCCATTTCGAGTTGCCGATAGAAGAGATCCTTGCCGGCAGCGACGGCTTCGGGCGGTTTCGCGCAGATCGACCGCGCGAGCGCATCGACGCTCGCGTCGAGTTCGTCCGCCGGCACCACCCGGTTGACGAGCCCGCGCGCCAGCGCAGTCTGCGCGTCGATGAAGTCGCCGGTGACCAGCATCTCGAACGCGGCTTTCCTCGACACGTTGCGCGACAGCGCCACCGACGGTGTCGAGCAGAAGAGCCCGAGGTTCACGCCCGAGACCGCGAAACGCGCGGTGTCGGAAGCGATCGCGAGATCGCACATCGCCACGAGCTGGCACCCCGCGGCGGTGGCGATCCCGTGCACCCGCGCGATCACCGGCTGTGGCATGCGCTGGATCGTCATCATCATGCGCGTGCATTGCGCGAACAGTTCGCGGTAATAGTCGTGCGACGGATCCGCACGCATCTCGCGCAGGTCGTGTCCGGCGCAGAACGCCTTGCCGGCCGCGCCCAGGACGACGACGCGCGCCGAGCGATCGGCGGCGACGGCTTCGAGCGCCGATTGCAGCGCATCCATCAGCGACTCGGACAATGCGTTGAACTGCGCCGGTCGATTCAGCGTCAGGCGCACGATCGCCCCGTCGCGAACGACGGTGACGAGCGGCTCGCCTTCCTCCTTCGGCGGTGCGGAACTCTGCGGCTGAGCGGACATCGGCAACCTCCTCGGGCGCAACGAAACGACGGTCCGCCGGGGCGAAACGTGCGCACCGGGCGACGCACGACGCCGCCGATGCGGGTCGAAATGCCGATTATCGGCGCCCCGGGCCGATCGACCAAACGAGCGAATCGATCACGCTGCCGTGCGCGATCCTTCGATTACACTCGCCCCGACCCAGCCATCGCGAATTCCCCATGCTAGAGCGGATCCAGGCCGCCGCCGCCCAGGTCGGCGGCGTCGTCGTGGGCAAGCAACCGCAGATCAAGCTGGCGCTGGCCTGCCTGCTCGCACGCGGACACCTGCTGATCGAGGATCTGCCCGGAGTCGGAAAGACCACGCTGGCGCACGCGCTTTCCATCTCGCTGGGGCTGAAGTTCCGGCGGGTCCAGTTCACCAACGACCTGCTGCCCGCCGACATCGTCGGCGTCTCGGTATTCGATCGCGAGAGTTCGGCCTTCGTCTTCCATCCCGGGCCGGTGTTCTCGCAGGTGCTTCTTGCCGACGAGATCAACCGCGCATCGCCGAAGACGCAGTCCGCGCTGCTCGAGGCGATGGAAGAACGACAGGTCTCGGTCGACGGCACGACGCACGCGCTTCCGGACCCGTTCTTCGTCATCGCTACGCAGAATCCGCAGGACCAGATCGGGACCTTCCCGCTGCCGGAGTCGCAACTCGACCGGTTCCTGATGTGCATCGAACTCGGCTATCCGGACGCCAAGTCCGAGCGCGCGCTGCTCGAAGGCGAGGATCGGCGCTCGATGCTCGACGCGCTCGAGCCGGCAATGGATCCGGCGCGACTGTTCGAGGCGCAACGCATGGTCGGCGAGATCCGCTGCGCTCCGCCGGTGCTCGACTACGTGCAGAACCTGCTGACGTGCAGCCGGCGCAGCGCGTCGCTCGCCGAGGGCCTGAGCCCCCGGGCGGGGCTCGCTCTCGTGCATGCAGCGCGCGCCTGGGCAATGCTCGAGGGCCGAAACCACGTGCTGCCGGACGACGTGCAGGCGGTTCTCGTTGCCGTGGCCGGGCATCGACTGCGCCCGAGCAAGGGAGCCACCGGATCGCATCGCGCGCGCGCCGAGCTGGTCGCCGAACTGGTGAAGGCGGTCGCGGTCCCGTGAACGCCGCGCCGCACGCCGGCGAATTCCGGATCGGTCGCCGCAACGTCTACATCGTCCCGAGTCCTGCCGGGCTGCTGTTCGCCGCGGCGTTGTTCGCGATGCTCGTCGGTGCGATCAACTACCAGCTCACGCTCGGATACGCACTGACGTTCCTGATCGCAGCGATCGCCGTCATCGGCATGCTGCACACCGTGCGCAACCTGGCGCTGCTCGGGCTGCGCAGCGGGCGCGTCGAGCCGGTGTTCGCGGGCCAGCTGGTCGAGTTCACGCTGATCGCGCGCAACACGACGCGATTCGAGCGCTTCGCGCTGTGCCTGCACGCGGCGGGGATGACGCAACCCGAACACTTCGACGTCCCGGCGAACGCCGAGCAGTTCGTGTCGATCGCGTTGCCCACCCACCGGCGCGGCTGGATGAAGGTTCCGCGGATCACGGTCGCGACGACTTTTCCGATCGGAATCTGGCATGCGTGGACGCGATGGCAGCCGGTGCGACGCGTGCTCGTCTACCCGTCGCCGGAGACTCCGGCGCCTGCGCTGCCCGCGAGAACGGCAACCAGCGGCGAAGGCTCGATGAGCGGCGGCGGAAACGGCGATCTCGTCGCGCTGCGTCCGTACGTCGCAGGCGATCCACTGCAGCGCATCGCCTGGAAGGCCGTTGCCCGCTCCGCGTCCAACGAACTCGTCATGCGCCAGTTCGACGGCGGCGATCTCGGCGAGATCGCACTCGACTGGTCGCAGCTGCCGGCGTCGATGAGCGACGAAACGCGGCTGTCGCGCCTGACCCGCTGGACGCTCGACGCCGACAGCGCCGGCGTGCGCTATGCGCTGCGGCTGCCGGGAACCGACATCGAACCCGACGCGGGTCCCGCGCATCGGGCGCGCTGTCTCGAAGCGCTGGCAACCTGGTCGCGCTGAACGCGGCCGCCTGCGGAACACCCGGCGATGGCATTCGGACTGCACTACTCGCTTCGCGCACTCGGCGGAACGATGGGTGCCCAGTGGGAACGCGAGCGGCGCGAGACGCTGTTCCTGATGTTGCCGGTGCTGCTGTCGGTGTTGCCGCACATGCCGTACCTGCCGGCCTGGGCCGGGTTGACGTTCTTCGTCCTGTTCCTGTGGCGTTTCGCCCTGATGCTCTCCGGGCGCTGGCTGCCCAGGGCATCCGTTCGCTGGGTCGCGGCGATCGGCTGCACGGCGGCCGTCTACGCGCAGTACGGCACGTTGCTCGGGCGCGAGCCCGGCGTCGTTCTGCTGGTGCTGTTCCTCGGACTGAAGCTGATGGAGATGCGCGCGCGCCGCGACCTCTTCGTCGTCATCTTCCTGTGCTTCTTCCTGCTGCTGACGGCGTTCTTCCATTCGCAGTCGATGCTCGTTGCGGGCATCGTCGGATGCGCGCTGTACGGACTCGTCGCGGCGATGCTCACGATGCAGTACCGCCGCAACGAGGCGCCGGTGCGGCAGCGCATGCGCGTCGTCGGCACGATGCTCGTGCAGGCGCTGCCGATTGCCGTGGCGGCGTTCATCCTGTTCCCGCGTGCGGGTTCTCCGCTGTGGGGCCTGCCTTCGGACGCGCAGCGCGCGACGACCGGATTGTCGGAGTCGATGGCCGTCGGAAACATCGCGCAATTGTCCGAATCGGATGCGATCGCGTTTCGCGTGCAGTTCGACGGCGAAGCGCCGCGTGCGTCGACGATGTACTGGCGCGGGCCGGTGTTCGGCAGTTTCGACGGACAGACGTGGCGCGCGCAGGCCACGCGCGGCGCTCGGGCCCCGGCGGCTCTCGAGTTCGCCCGAAACGACGACGGCATCGTGCGCTACTCGGTCACGCTCGAGCCGTCCGGACGCAACTGGCTGTTCGCGCTCGAGATGCCGATGCGAGCCGACGCCGGGCCGCTCGTTTCGCCCCGGTTGACGCCCGACCTGCAGTTGCTGTCGTCGGTGCCGATTCGCGAACGACTGCGCTACACGATCGTCTCGCAGACGCTGTGGCGCTCCGGCGTCGACGAATCCCCCGAGTCGCTGCGCCACTGGCTCGAGCTTCCGGCCGGCTTCAATCCGCGCACGCTCGAACTGGCGTCGCGCTGGAGAATCGAGCGGCAGTCCGACGCCGCGCTCGTCGAGCGGGCGCTCGCGATGTTCCGTGCGCAGCCGTTTCGCTACACACTGGAACCGCCGACGCTGGGAAGGCACGGAGTCGACGATTTCCTGTTCGACACGCGGGCCGGATTCTGCGAACACTACGCGAGCGCGTTCGTCGTCCTGATGCGCGCGCTGTCGATCCCGGCCCGGATCGTGACCGGGTACCAGGGGGCCGAACGCAATCCGGTGGACGGGTACTGGCTCGTGCGGCAGGCCGATGCGCACGCATGGGCCGAGGTCTGGCTCGCAGGTCGCGGCTGGATTCGCGTGGACCCGACGGCGGCCGTGGCACCCGAGCGGATCGAATGGGGGCGGCTGACGGGAGCGGGGGCAACGGCGGGCGATCGGCGCGGAGTCGTCGTGCCGCTGCTGCATCGGCTCCGCTTCGGTTTCGATGCGATCGGCAACGCGTGGAACCAGTGGATCCTGAACTACGACCGTGGGCGCCAGACGTCGTTCCTCGGTCGGCTGGGCATCGACGCCGGCGACTGGCACCGCCTGGCGGCAGTGCTTGCCGGAGTGCTCGCAGTGACCATCGGCGGCATCGCGATGCTGACGCTGCGTCCGGGCGTCGTGCGCGGTCCCGTCGAACGTTGCTACGACGAATACTGCATGCGACTGGCAGCGGTCGGGCTCGCGCGGATGAAGCACGAAACCGCGTCGCGCCACCTGGCGCGGATCGAACGCGCGCTCGAAATGGCGCCGCGCACGCAGGCGCGACGGATCGTCGCTGCGTACGAGCAACTGCGTTACGGCGTCGCCGGCACGCCCGATCGCGAAGCCGTGCGACACTTGCGGCAGCTCGTGCAAGCCTTCAAGCCGTGAACCACCGCCCCACAGTGCCCGCACCCATCGCAGTCCCCGCAGTTCCCCCTCCCACCGCAGTCACCGCAGTCACCGCACCCGTCGCAGTCCCCACGCCGATCGCAGTCCCCACGCCGATCGCGGTCCCCACGCCGATCGCGGTTTCCGCGTCGATCGCGGACGCCAGGGCGATCGACGAGCACGCAGCGTTCGAGCGCTTCGCGGTGCGTGCGCCCGG
>CAYZYC010000015.1:28077-29225 GCA_964481165.1 uncultured Limnobacter sp.
CCAGGGCGATCGACGAGCACGCAGCGTTCGAGCGCTTCGCGGTGCGTGCGCCCGGCTCGAAGCGGGCGCGCTCCGCGATTCTCGGGCTCGCTTCGCTGCTGCTGGTGATCGTGCAGATGGTCGCGTCCGACGCGAACGCGCAGTCCCGAGGCGTGCAGTCGCAGACCGGCGAAGCCGCATCGCCGGCGTCCGACTTCGCCGCACGGCCCGAAGTCGACGCGTTCGTCGCCGACATGGTCGCGCGGCACGCGTTCCTCGAACCGGAACTGCGGTCGATGTTCGCGGAAGTCCGCCGCAACGAGTCGGTGATCCGCCTGATGAGCCCGGCGCCGACCGGATTCCGGAGATCGTGGCAGAACTATCGCGCGCGTTTTCTCGATCCCGTGCGCATTCGAGAAGGGCTGCGCTTCTGGCGCGACAACGAATCGTGGCTCGCGCTGGCATCCGCGCTCTATGGCGTTCCGGCGGAGATCATCGTCGCGATCATCGGCATCGAGACGATGTACGGTCGCCATCCGGGCAACTTCCGCGTCGTCGACGCGTTGTCCACGCTGGCCTTCGACTATCCGCGACGCGCCGAGTACTTCCGCGGCGAACTCGAACAGTTCCTGCTCTACTCGCGCGAGGAAAGGCTCGACGTGTTCTCGGTGCGGGGTTCTTTCGCCGGCGCCATCGGCCTGCCGCAGTTCATGCCGGGAAGCATCCGCCGTTTCGCAGTCGACCTCGATGGCGACTCGACGATCGACCTGCGCGGCAACGCGGCGGACGCGATCGGAAGCGTCGCGAACTTCCTCGCGCAGCACGGCTGGCGCACCGGAGAGCCGGTGCGATTCCGGACCGTCTACGATCGCGAGGATCGGCTCGATCCGCTGATCCAGGCGGGAATCCGGCCGCAGTTCACGATCGGGCAACTGGCCGACTACGGCGTCTCCAGCGTGGAACCGGTCGAGACCGACATGCCGCTCGCGCTGATCGATCTTCCGAACGGCGATGATTCCACCAGCTACTACCTGGGCGCGCAGAATTTCTTCGTGATCACCCGCTACAACCGGTCGAGCTTCTATGCGATGGCGGTATACGACCTCTCGCGCGAGCTCGCGGCGAGCCGCTGAGTCGGCGGAGAACCGAGTCCGATCGCGAACCGAGTC
>CAYZYC010000015.1:29325-31381 GCA_964481165.1 uncultured Limnobacter sp.
GAACCGAGTCCGATCGCGAACCGAGTCACCGCGAACCGAGTCACCGCGAACCGAGTCAGCCGGGAAAGACTCCGGTCGACAGGTATCGGTCGCCGCGGTCGCAGACGACGAAGACGATCGTCGCGTTCTCGACCTGCGCGGCCACGCGCAGCGCGATGGCGCACGCTCCGCCCGACGAAATGCCGCAGAACACGCCCTCGAGCGCTGCAAGCCGGCGTGTCGTCTCCTCGGCCTGCGACTGCGTGACGCTTTCCAGGCGATCGACTCGAGCGTGCCGGTAGATCTTCGGAAGGTACGCCTGCGGCCACTTCCGGATTCCCGGTATCGACGCACCCTCGGCCGGCTCCGCGCCGATGACGACGACGTCGGAGTTTCGCTCCTTCAGGTAACGCGAAACGCCGGTGATCGTTCCGGTGGTTCCCATCGCCGAAACGAAATGCGTGATCCGCCCCTCCGTGTCCTCCCAGATCTCGGGTCCGGTGCCTTCGTAGTGCGCAATCCAGTTGTCGTCGTTCGAGAACTGGTCGAGCAGGTGGCCCCGGCCCTCGCGTCGCATGCGTTCGGCCAGGTCGCGCGCACCCTCCATGCCCTGCTCGCGCGTGACGAGCACGAGCTCGGCGCCGTATGCGGTCATCGACTGCCGGCGCTCGAGCGTCTGGTTGTCCGGCATCACCAGCACCAGCCGATAGCCGCGCACGGCGGCGGCCATCGCAAGCGCGATCCCGGTATTCCCCGAAGTCGCCTCGATCAACGTGTCCCCGGGGCGGATCTCTCCGCGGGCTTCGGCGCGCGAGATCATCGACAGCGCCGGGCGATCCTTGACCGATCCTGCCGGGTTGCTGCCCTCGAGCTTTCCGAGCAGGACGTTTCCGCGCGCACCGAGGACACGGGCGTCGATGCGTTGCATGCGCACCAGCGGAGAGCGACCGATCGTGTCGTCGATCGTCCGGTAGGGCGCCGGCTGCGAACCGGTCTTCGGCACGTCGGTCCCCCGATTCAGTGGGCGACCGGGCGCTCTGCCGGCAGTTTCGTGATTCCGGGCAGGTCGCACGCCAGGATCGCGTCACGCAGCGCTTCGACGGCAGGCATGCGCGTGAAACTCTTGCGCCAGACGAGCGAGACACGGCGGAACGGCGGCGGGTCCTCGAACGGAACGTAGCGCAGCAGGTCGTCGTCGCCTCGGGCGACTCCGCATGCGGTGATCGGCAATACCGTGATCCCGATGCCCGAAGCGACCATGTGCCGGATCGTCTCGAGCGACGATCCTTCGAAGGTCTTCTGGATTCCGACGCTCGACTGCGAGAAACGCGCCAGCTCCGGGCACACCTCGAGAACGTGGTCGCGGAAGCAATGGCCGTTGCCGAGCAGCAGCATCGTCTGCTCCTTCAACTCGAGCGAGCGTATCGACGCACGACGCGACCATGGATTCGCGCTCGGCACGGCAACGACGAACGGTTCGTCGTAGACGCCGAGCGATACCAGTCCGGTGTCGTGGAACGGATCGGCCAGGACGGCCAGATCGATCTCGCCCCGGCGCAACAGCTCCAGCAGCCGCACCGTGAAGTTCTCCTGCAGCAGCAACGGCATCTGCGGAACGTCGTGGATCATGCGACGCACGAGTTGCGGCAGTAGATACGGGCCGATCGTGTAGATCACGCCGACGCGAAGCGGCCCGGCCAGCGGGTCCTTTCCCTGCTCGGCGATCGAGCGGATCGCGCCGGTCTGCTCCAGCACGTGCTGCGCCTGCTCGACGATGCGCTCTCCGATCGGCGTAAGCGAGACTTCGTAGCCCCCGCGCTCGAAGAGCAGCACGCCGAGCTCCTCCTCGAGTTTCTTGATCGCGACCGAAAGCGTCGGCTGGCTGACGAGGCAGGCCTCGGCAGCACGTCCGAAATGGCGCTCGCGCGCCAGCGCCACGATGTATTTGAGCTCGGTCAGGGTCATCGGCCGGAGATGATAGCAAGTGGTGCGCGGTGCTAGTGTGACGAGGTCTGCGCTCGGCGAGGTTGGCGCGTGCAAAGGCGCGGGCCGTCGGCCGGGCGCGCTGCCGGGTGCT
>CAYZYC010000016.1:0-31100 GCA_964481165.1 uncultured Limnobacter sp.
CTCATCCATCCCTCCGAGGGCGCGGAGTATAGCGCGATCGACCTGGCTCGAGACCCGGCAGACGCCGTCGCCAGGCGGCCGGAGTCACGCCGGTGACCTTCCTGAATGCCCGACAGAACGCCGCGTCGGATTCGTAGCCCACGGCGCTTGCCACCGCGCTCACCGACGTCGCACCTGCGTCCAGCCGGCTCGCGGCGAGTTGCATGCGCCAGCGAGCAAGGTACAGCATGGGCGGGTAGCCGACGAAGGACGAAAAGCGCGCCGCCAGCACCGATCGCGACGCGCCCACTTCCCGCGCGAGATCCGGCAGAGTCCACGTGCGCTTGGGGTCGGAATGCAGCGTCGCGAGCGCGCGACCCACGAGGGGATCGCGCAATCCACGGAGCCAATTGCCCTCCGCCGATTCCGTCGTCAGGTAGCTGCGCAGCGTCTCGACGAACACCAGCTCGGCGATCCGCAGGAGCACGGAACGACTACCCGGGTCGGTGCGGCCGGACTCCGCTACCGCGTAGTCCAGGAGCATACCCAACCGGTCCCCGGAATCGCGCCGAAGCCGGACACGCAGCAGTGCGGGCAGCGTGGTCAGCACAGGATGGAACGCAAGCGCATCGCACCCCAGGAATCCGCACACCAGCCGCAGCCGCTCGGGCCCCTCTCCGCCTTCGGTGACCACGAACGGAAGCCGACCGTCGGCCATGGCGCGATACCACGCGAGCGTGCTCTCGAGCGTCCACCCGGTACGAAGACCGGCGGCGCTGGCGAGCCGGTACGCGTGTCCGCGGGGAACGACGAGCACGTCGCCTGTCTCGAGCCGCACGGGCGTCTGTCCCGGGGACTCGCACCAGCAGGAGCCCTGCCTGACGACGTGGTACGACACGATGTGACGCGTGGCGGGCAGGATCACCGGCGCCAGATGCATCGAGGCAGGCGCTTCGGCAACCCAGGGCGTTCGAGCGTCGACGAGGAAGAACAGCGCTCCGACAAGCCGGAGCGTTTCCAGGACGTCGGACAACGTGTCCGACGCACGCGGCTCGACGCTGCTCTCACCCATGCGTCCATCATACGCAGCGACGAATCCGGGACGATCGGACAAGGGAAACGGACGTTCGGGGCTGGCGACTCCACACGGCCAGGCCTACGTTGGAGGCGCAGGAGGATTCGCCATGGACACACCTCTGACATCGCATCCGGTGACCGACGACGATCACGCGCTGAAAGCCGCGCAGCGCGCGATGTGGGCGATGGGTGACTACGATCGGTTCGCGCGCGCGACGGTATGGGAGCTCGGTCCCGTGTTGGTGCAGGCATGCGGCATCCGGCCGGGCCATCGCGTCCTCGACGTGGCTGCCGGTACCGGAAACGTGGCCATCCGTGCCGCACTCGCTGGGGCATCGGTCGTCGCGTCCGATCTGACGCCCGAGCATTTCGTCGCGGGTCGACGTGCCGCGGAAGAAGCAGGAACGAGCCTCGAGTGGATCGAGGCCGACGCGGAGGCCCTCCCGTTCGAGGACTCGACGTTCGACGTCGTGACCTCCTGCTTCGGCGCCATGTTCGCCCCGCATCACCAGCGCGTCGCAGACGAACTGGTACGCGTCTGCCGACCGGGCGGCAGGATCGGACTCATCGCGTTCACGCCGGAAGGGATCGGCGGCGAGTTCTTCGCTCTGCTCGCGCCATACCTTCCGCCGCCGCCACCGGGAGCGCTGCCGCCTCTGCTCTGGGGAGACGAAGAGCATGTACGGAGTCTTCTCGGCGAAGGAAGGTATTCGCTGACCTCGAGTCGCCACACGTACATCGAGCGCGCATCGAGCCCGCAGGACTACCAACGCATCTTCCAGGAGACCTTCCCGCCGCTCGTCGCGATTCGTACATCACTGAAGGACGCTCCCGAGCGGCGAGCCGAACTCGACCGATCGTTCGCCGAAGCGATCGTGCGCTGGAACGCCGGCCGGAACGTCGGGCCGGTGGAGATCGCGTACGAGTATCTGCTCGCCCTGGCGAGCAAAACGCCCGCGTGACGTTGCATCACGCGGGCGCCAGGAGAAACGGGCGCGGCGCCGCGGCGCCGCACCCTGCCGTCTTCAGGCGGCTTTCAGGTTCGGATACCGCACGTTCTCGACCAGTTCCTGCGTCTGACGATCGGGTGCTGGCGTGATCAGCGAGACGAGGAAGATGACCAGGAACCCGAGCGGCACGCCGAACAGGCCCGCCGAGATCGGCTGGATGTCCCACCACAGGTTCGTCACCGGCACGGGCCGCGGGATGCCGTAGAACATCTCGCGCAGCCACGGCTGGGTCAGCGTCATGTAGTAGAACGTGATGCCGAAGCCGGCCAGCATCCCCAGCGTCGCCGCCAGGCCCGTTGCACGCTTCCAGAACACTCCCATCACCAGCGCCGGGAAGAACCCCGCTGCCGCGAAGGAGAACGCTGCCGACACGAGGAACAGGATGTCGGCGGGCTTCTGCGCGGCGGTCAACGCGGCCAGGACCGCGACGACCAGCAGCAGCAGTTTCGAGAGCAGCACGCGGCGTGCCGTCGACACGGTCGGATCGATCATCTTGTAGTAGAGATCGTGCGACAGCGCGTTGGCGATCGTCAGCAGCAGCCCGTCGGCGGTGGACAGCGCCGCCGCCAGACCGCCGGCCGCGACGAGCCCGGAGATCACGTACGGCAGACCGGCGATCTCCGGAGTGGCCAGCACGACGATGTCTCCGCCGATCGCGATCTCGGCGCGCTGCAGGATCCCGTCGCCGTTGGCGTCCGCGATCGACAGCAGACCCGGATCGACCGCTGTCCACGACTGCACCCAACCGGGCAAGGCCGAGAATGCGGTGCCGACGAGATCGCTGTAGATCTCGAACTTCACCAGCACGGCGAGCGCCGGCGCGGTCAGGTACAGCAGCAGGATGAAGAACAGCGACCACCCCACCGATGTCCGCGCCTCCTTCACAGACGGCGTCGTGTAGTAGCGCATCAGGATGTGCGGCAATGCGGCGGTGCCGACCATCAGGCAGAAGACGAGCGCCAGGAAGTTCTTCCGCGAAAGGTCACGCGCGCGCTCGTCCTTGCCGGGGAACGGCTCGGCGTGGCGCAACACCGGCGCAGCACGCGCCGACAGCGCACGCTCCTTCGCCCATGCGGCACGCGCTTCCTCCTCGGTCTTCGGATACGCGGCCAGCGCATCCTGCGCCTTCTTGATCGCCGCGGCATCGCCGGTGGCGGTCGCGTCGGCAACCGATTTCTCCAGCGCGGCCTTGCCGGACGCGAACGACCCCGACAGGTCCTTCAGCTTCTCGGCACCGGCGGCGGATCGCTCGGCGAAGATCTTGCGGACCTCGTTCTCCTTCGGGTCGGCCATCAGCTTCTCTTCCAGCTGCGTGACCTTGGCCAACTGCTGGCCGTAGATCAGCTGCGGGATCGGGAAGCCGGTCTGCACGACGGACAGCCACACCACCGGGATCATGTAGGCGATGATCAGAATGATGTACTGCGCCACCTGCGTCCACGTGACCGCGCGCATTCCGCCGAGGAACGAACACACCAGGATACCGGCCAGCCCGAGGAACACGCCCACTTCGAACGCGACACCGGTCAGCCGGGTGGTGATGATGCCCACGCCGTAGATCTGCGCGACCACGTAGGTGAACGAGCAGGTGATGGCGATGATGATGCCGATGAAACGCGGCACGTTGCCGCCGTAGCGCGCGCCCAGGAAGTCCGGGATCGTGAACTGGCCGAACTTGCGCAGGTACGGTGCCAGCAGCAAGGCTGTCAGCACGTAACCGCCGGTCCATCCCATCACGAACGCCAGGCCGTTGTACCCGGTGAGGTACAGCGTACCGGCCATCCCGATGAACGATGCCGCCGACATCCAGTCGGCGCCCACCGCCATCCCGTTGAACATCGCGGGAACGCGGCGCCCGGCCACGTAGTACTCGGCTGCCTCGTTCGTGCGGCTGATGATCCCGATTCCCGCGTACAGCAGGATCGTGGCGATCAGGAACACGTAGCCCATGGTCTGCCGGGGCAGGCCCATCTGCTCGAGGATCGCCAGCACGATCACGAAGGTGATGAACCCGCCCGTGTAGAACCCGTAGACCTTCTTCAGCTGCTGCGTGAAGGACTTCTGCGTGGATTGTGCGGTGCTCATTCGTCGACTCCTTCCGCAACTCCAAACTCGATGTCGAGTTTGTTCATGTAGCGCGCGTAGTAGATGATCAGGAGCACGTAGACGACCAGCGCTCCCTGCGCGGCGACCCAGAACGAGAACGGCCAGCCGAAGAAGTCGAAAGTCAGCGAGCGCGCGAAGAACGCGGCCACGTAGGTAACGACGAACCAGATCGACAGCAGGATGCTGGCGATCCGGACGTTGCGACGCCAGTACTCATGGTGTTTGGCGGTCAGCTGCATGGCGCCTCCCTGGGTATCGTTGTGATCGTGTTTCGCTTCGTTGTCATCTCCCCTCTCCTCGCCGGGTGGTAGCCACCCCGTGTCACGAATCAGTTCCCGACGCCCGCGGCTTCGATCGCCGCCCCGGGTTGTACGGATCTTCGATTCCTGCGTCGACGCCGGTTTCGCGCTCGAGTTGCAGCGCGACCTTCGGTTCGAATCGCGACAGCTTGCGGATCGTCGCGACGATTCGATCGGTGCGCCCCAGCCGGTGGTAGACGTGCACGAGCTGGTAGTAGCCGTACGGCGAAAACGGCTGCAGCTCGATGTTCTTCCTCAGCGGCGCGATCGCATCCTCGATGCGCCCGAGCTTGATCAGCGTCAGCGCCTTCCCGTACCACGCCCGGTCGAGCTTCTCGTCGACCTCGACGGCGCGATCGAAAGCGTGCATCGCTTCTTCGTGCTCGCCGAGTTCCTGGCGCAGGAACCCGAGGTTGAACCACGCGTGCGCCTTGCGCGGATCGATCGATGTCGCCTGTTCGAGCACCTCGGCCGCATCGTGGCGTCGCCCGCGCGACGCGAGCCGGTTGGCGATCGCCACCAGCGCGTCCGTGTCGTGCGGGCGCAATGCGTGTATGCGCTGCCAGTACTCGAGCTCGAGATCGTCCTTGCGCAACAGGCCTGCGAACCACGCCATCTGGCGGTAGTACCAGGCGTTGAGCAGGCTCGTCGCAGTGGCGGTCATCGCTTCAGCCTGGTGGGGGAAGTTGCATGCCGAACTTGGCCACGGTCAGGGCGATCCAGATCCACAGCAGCAGCGCCAGCGACAGTGCCGGAATGTGGCGATCGACGATGAATGCAGGCGCCAGGCGCCGCACCGCGCGGGTGACCGGGGAAGTCAGGAAGCGCATGAACCGGTAGATCGGGTTGGTTTCGTGACGCCCAAAGCTCAACAGGTAGACGAGCCCCTGGCCGATGAGCAACAGGCCGGCGAACTCCGCCAGCCCCTTCAGCACTACGACCACACTGAGCACGCGTTCGCATCTCCTCGTTCGGTCGGCACACCTGCCGTCCGTTCTTTTCGCGTCGTTTCGTTCTTCACGTTGCTACGTTCTTTCGCGTCGTTTCGTTCGTCGTCTGCGTTCGAATCGCTGCCGGCCGGTTCGCGCAAGGGCGAACCGGCCGTGCGCCACTACAAGGTCTCTTTCAACTGATCCAGGATCGCCGGGTTCTCCAGCGTCGACACGTCCTGCGTGATCTGCTCGCCGCGCGCCAGCGAGCGAAGCAGGCGCCGCATGATCTTGCCGGAGCGGGTCTTGGGCAGGTTCTCGCCGAACCGGATGTCCTTCGGCTTGGCGATCGGTCCGATCTCCCTGGCCACCCAGTCGCGAAGCTCCTTGGCGACCCGCGCGGCATCCTCGCCGGAGGGGCGCGCCTGCTTGAGCACGACGAACGCGGAGATCGCCTCGCCGGTGAGATCGTCGGGACGCCCGACGACGGCCGCCTCGGCGACCAGCGCATGCGCGACCAGCGCCGACTCGATCTCCATCGTGCCGAGCCGATGACCGGAAACGTTCAGCACGTCGTCGATGCGGCCCATGATCCAGAAGTAGCCGTCGACGTCACGCTGCGCACCGTCGCCGGCGACGTAGCTGCCGCGCGCCTCCGGCGGGAAGTACGTCTTGGAGAAGCGTTCGGGATCGCCCCAGATCGTGCGAATCATCGCGGGCCACGGTTTCGTGATCGCGAGGAAGCCACCGCTGCCGCGCTCGACCTCCTGTCCGGTCTCGTCGATGATCTTCGCCGAGACGCCGGGAAGCGGCATCGTGCACGAACCCGGCTTCAGCGAATGCACGCCCGGAAGCGGCGAGATCATGATCACGCCGGTTTCCGTCTGCCACCAGGTGTCTACGATCGGGCAACGCGTGCGCCCGACGTTTTCGTAGTACCACATCCATGCTTCGGGATTGATCGGCTCGCCGACCGATCCCAGAAGTCGCAACGACGACAGGTCGTACTTCTTCGGATGATGATCGGGCGACGTCTCGCCGGCGCGCACCAGCGAGCGGATCGCCGTCGGCGCGGTGTAGAAAACGCTGACCTTGTGCCGGTCGATCATCTCCCAGAAGCGGCCCGTGTGCGGATACGTCGGAACGCCTTCGAAGATGATCTCCGTCGCGCCGCAGGCGAGCGGCCCGTAGGCGATGTACGTGTGGCCGGTCACCCAGCCGATGTCGGCGGTGCACCAGTAGATATCGGTGGGCTTGATGTCGAAGACCCACTTGACGGTGAGCGCGGCGCCGAGCAGGAACCCCGCCGACGAATGCTGCACGCCCTTCGGCTTGCCGGTCGAACCCGACGTGTAGAGCACGAACAGCGGATGGTCGGCTTCCACCCAGACCGGCGGACATTCGTCGGCCTGGCCGTCGGTCGCCTGCGTCCAGGTGATGTCGCGTCCGTCCTGCATCGCGGCGCCTTCGCCGGTGCGCTGGTAGACGATGACCTTGCGCACCGCATCGCAACCGCCGAGCGCGAACGCCTCGTCGACGGCCGCCTTCAGGGGCACGCGCTTGCCGCCGCGCACGAGTTCGTCGGAGGTGATCACCAGCGACGCGCCGACGTCGATGATGCGTTCGTGCAGGCTCTTCGCGGAGAACCCGCCGAACACGACCGAGTGCGTGACGCCGAGGCGCGCGCACGCCTGCATCGCGACGACGCCTTCGATCGACATCGGCAGGTAGATGATCGCGCGGTCGCCCTTCTTGTACCCGAGCGCCTTCAGGCCGTTGGCGAAGCGGCAGACGCGCTGGTACAACTCGCGATAGGTGACGCGGGTGATCGCACCGTCGTCGGCCTCGAAGATGATCGCGGTCTTGTTCTCGACCGCGGTGCCCAGGTGCCGATCGAGGCAGTTGTACGAGACGTTCAATTCACCGTCGGTGAACCACCCGTACATCGGCGCGTTCGACTCGTCGAGCGCCTTCGTGAACGGCTTGTGCCAGAGCAGGTGCTCGCGTGCCAGTCTCGCCCAGAATCCGGCATGGTCCTTCGCCGCTTCGGCGCACAGGGCCTCGTACTGCTCCATTCCCGAAATGGTCGCCTGCTTGCGAAATGCTTCGGGCGGCGGAAACAGTCTTTGTTCCTGCAGCACCGATTCGATCTGAGCGGACATTCGCCCATCCTCCTCTTCGCTTGTCCAACGACTGCGGGCACATTATTACGAGCGAAGGCTTACGACTCGCTTACGCCGAAATGCGTGTGCACCGCCCCTGGGGATCGCTCCCCGTGCGCAACCTGCGCGCAACAAGCTTAGTCCGCGGCGCGGGCGCTCGGGACGCATACCCACGATCCGATAGAATCCGGCCACGTTCGCCCGCGAGCCGGGCCGCGCGCGTTTGCCCATGAGGACCCACGAATGCGTGTCATCCGCCAGGACGACCTGATCGAATCGATCGCTGCCGCGCTGCAGTTCATCAGCTATTACCACCCGCGCGACTTCATCGAGCACCTCGCGCGCGCCTGGCAGACCGAGCAGGCCCCTGCGGCGCGCGATGCGATCGCGCAGATCCTGACCAACTCGCGCATGTGCGCCGAAGGGCACCGGCCGATCTGCCAGGACACCGGCATCGTCAACGTGTTCCTGAAGGTCGGCATGGACGCGCGGCTCGAGGGTTTCCGGGGTTCGCTCGCCGACGCGGTGGACGAAGGGGTCCGCCGCGGCTATCTCGAGCCGTCGAACACGCTGCGCGCCTCGGTCGTCGCCGACCCGCTGTTCGACCGGAAGAACACCCGGGACAACACGCCGGCGGTCGTGCACGTCGAACTCGTTCCCGGAGACACGGTCGAAGTGACCGTCGCGGCCAAGGGCGGCGGCTCGGAGAACAAGTCGAAGCTCGCGATGCTGAACCCGTCGGACTCGATCGTCGACTGGGTCCTGAAGACCGTGCCGACGATGGGCGCCGGTTGGTGTCCGCCGGGGATGCTCGGCATCGGCATCGGAGGCACCGCTGAAAAGGCGATGCTGCTGGCCAAGCAATCGCTGATGGAGCCGCTCGACATGTTCGACCTGCTCGCACGCGGGCCGTCGAACCGCGTCGAGGAACTGCGCATCGAACTGTACGAGAAGGTCAACGCGCTCGGGATCGGCGCGCAGGGGCTCGGCGGGCTGACCACCGTTCTCGACGTCAAGATCGCGACCTTCCCCACGCATGCCGCCTCCAAGCCGGTGGCGATGATCCCCAACTGCGCCGCCACGCGCCACGCGCATTTCGTCCTCGACGGCTCGGGCCCCGCGTATTGCGAGCCGCCGCCGCTGTCGACCTGGCCGGACGTGCAGTGGATGCCCGACGTCGGGAAGTCGAAACGGGTCGACCTCGACACATTGACGCGCGAGGAAGTCGCTTCGTGGACTCCGGGCCAGACGCTGCTGCTGTCCGGCCGCATGCTCACCGGGCGCGACGCCGCGCACCAGCGCATCTCCGAGATGCTGTCGCGCGGCGAACAATTACCAGTCGACTTCATGAATCGCGTGATCTATTACGTCGGGCCCGTCGATCCGGTGCGCGACGAGGTCGTCGGCCCGGCCGGACCGACCACGTCGACGCGAATGGACAAGTTCACCGAAACGATGCTCGCGCAGACCGGCCTGATCGCGATGGTCGGCAAGGCCGAACGCGGTCCGGCGGCGATCGAGTCGATCCGCCGGCATGCCGCCGCGTACCTGATGGCGGTCGGCGGCGCGGCCTACCTCGTGTCGAAATCGATCCGCAACGCGCGCGTGCTCGCGTTCGAGGACCTCGGCATGGAAGCGATCTACGAGTTCGACGTTCGAGACATGCCGGTGACGGTCGCCGTCGACGCCAAAGGCACGTCGGTGCACGAAAACGGTCCGCGCGAATGGCAGGCGCGGATCGGCAAGATCCCCGTCTCGGTCGCCTGAACCGGCGCAGCGAACCCGCTTCCCGATCCGTCCGCTTCGGACACCACGTGCGTAGCCCTCCATGGCCTTCCTGCTGATCGACATCGGCAACACGTTCCTGAAGTGGGGAACGTACTCCCGCCCCTCGCCGCAGACGCGCGGACTCGCGCAGGACAAGATGATCGCCTTCGGCCGCGTGCTGCTCGAAGAGATCTCGATGGTCACGAAGGAGTGGCGCCGGCAGCCGACGCCCGAACACGTGGTCATCTCGAACGTCGCGGGCACCGGAATCGTCAATCCGGTACTGCGCGCGCTCGAGATCTGGCCGGACGCAACCGAGCCCTACTGGATCGTTTCGCGCCCCGAGCAGTGCGGCGTGCGCAACGAGTACCTGAACCCCGCCGCGCTCGGCTGCGACCGCTGGGCCGCGATGATCGGTGCGCGCGCGCTGGTCGGCGAACGCCCGGCGCTGGTCGTCGTCTGCGGAACCGCGACGACGATGGACCTGCTCACCGCCGATGGCGTCTTCCTCGGCGGCGGGATCATGCCCGGTCTCGGCCTCATGGTGCGCGCGCTGCACCAGAACACCGCCACGCTGCCCGACGCGCAGGGCGAATACGTCGACTATCCGCGCCAGACGGTGGACGCCATCGCCTCGGGTTGTGCGCATGCGCAGGCCGGTGCGGTCGAGCGGCTGTACTTCATGCACAAGCGAAAGCACCCAGACCTGCGCTGCATCCTGTCCGGAGGTGCCGCGCGTACGCTGGGCCCGCGACTGACGATCGAGTTCACGTACCACGAGCACCTCGTGCTCGAGGGCCTCTACCAGATCGCGGCGGCGACGGCAGCCTGAATCCGTGGCGCGCCTTCGAGCGCGTACCACAATCCGCCGAGCGCTTCGTGCGCGGCGAGCCAGTTGATCTCCACGCCGAGCGCGCTCGGCAGCCACGCCGACGCCGCCGCTGTGACCGGAGTGCCCATGAACCCGTGCGGCGCAGCGACTGCCCGCAGGCCCGCACGCTCGAACGCGGCTTTGGCGCGCGGCATGTGATAGGCGTGCGTCACGAGCACGATCCGTCGATGGCCGGCCGCGCGCAGCATCGCTGCCGACTCGCGCGCGTTGCCCGCGGTATCGCGTGAACGATCCTCGACCCACTGCACCGGCGTCGACAGTCGCGTTTCGAGCAGCCGCCGGATCAGCAACGCCTCGGACGCCTTGCCCGTTCGTGGGGTGCCCCCGCTCACCAGCACCGGCAGCCCGGTCGTCTTCGCGACCCAGGCGCCGTGGATCGCACGCTCGACCGAGCGATGATTCGGGCGTTCGACGTCGGGGCGTTCACGCGGATCGCTGCGCATCCCGCCGCCGAGCACGACGATCGCGGTCGGCGCATCGGATGCCGACATCAGCGCGCGCAACGCTGCGGCGTCCGGCGCGGGTCCCGCGTGTCGCTCGATCTGCCCGATCAGCAACTGGCCGGCCAGCGTCGTGGACAGCGCGAACGCAAGCACGAGCCCGACCCAGGCGATCGAGCGTCCGGTGCGCGGGTGCCGGCGCACCATCGCCAGCCCGATCGCGACGCACCACAGCGGCGCCGCCGGCGGCAGCAGCACGTAGTCGACGACGCGCGCGAGCGCCGACGCCAGGCCTGCGTCCGGCACTCAGGCGACCGACGTTACGGCGTTGCGGATCTGCTCGAGCGCACTCGGGTCCTCGATCGTCGTCAGGTCGCCGGGGTCGCGCGACTCGCACAGTGCCTGGATCGAACGACGCAGCACCTTGCCCGAGCGCGTCTTCGGCAGCAGCGTGACGAAGTGCACGCGGTTCGGTCGCGCGACGGCACCGAGCTGGCGATCGACCGTGGCCATCAGTTCGCCTTCGAGTGCCAGCGCCGCATCGCGATCGGCGACCTTCGACGGGTCCTTCAGCACGACGAAGGCGGTCGCCACCTGGCCTTTCAGCGAATCGGCGACGCCGACCACGGCGCATTCGGCCACCGCGGCGTGGCTCGACAGGCTTTCCTCGATCTCGCGCGTGCCGAGGCGGTGCCCGGCGACGTTGATCACGTCGTCGGTGCGGCCGAGGATGAAGTAGTAGCCGTCGGTGTCGCGGATCCCCCAGTCGAAGGTCGAATACGCCAGGCGCCCGGGGATCGTCGTGAAATAGGTCTGCACGAATCGCTCGTCGTTTCGCCACACGGTCTGCATGCACCCGGGCGGAAGCGGCGGAAGGATCGCGACGACCCCCTTCTGGTCGACGCCGACCTCCTCGCCGGTTCGCTCGTCGAGCAGCCGCAGGTCGTAGCCGTACATCGGCATGCCCGGCGAACCGAATCGGGTCGGTGTCTTCTCGATCCCATGCGCGACCGAAAGAATCGGCCAGCCGCTCTCGGTCTGCCAGTAGTTGTCGATCACCGGGCGGCCGATGGCGTCGGCGATCCATCGCGCGGTCGGCTCGTCGAGCGGCTCGCCCGCCAGGAACAGTGCGCGCAGCGACGAAAGGTCGTAGCGCGTCAGCCACGACGGATCCTGCTTCTTCAACACGCGGATCGCGGTGGGCGCCGAGAACATCGCGGTCACCCGGTACTTCTCGACGAGCTGCCACAGGATGCCGGGGTCGGGCCTCAGCGGCGTGCCCTCGTAGAGGATCGTCGCCATTCCGGCGATCAGCGGGCCGTAGACGATGTACGAATGGCCGACGACCCAGCCGATGTCGCTGGTGGAGAAGTACGTCTCGCCGGCGTTGCCGCAGAAGATGTACTTCATCGACGCCGCCAGTGCGACCGCGTAGCCACCGACGTCGCGCTGCACGCCTTTCGGCGTTCCCGTCGTGCCCGACGTGTACAGCGTGTAGCTCGGCTCGTTGGCTTCGAGCCACTCGATGGCCACCTCGTCGTCCAGGTGCTCTTCGCGCAGCTTCGCGTAGTCGAGGTCGCGGCCGGGCACGCGATCGAACGCGGCCAATCCGCGGTCGACCATCAACACCTTGCCGGGGGCGTTCTTCGCAAGCTTCAGCGCCGCGTCGAGCAGCGGCTTGTACGCAACGACCTTGCCGGCGCGCGAGCCGGCATCGGCGCTGACGACCAGCACCGGTTCGGCGTCGTCGATGCGCGACGCCAGGCTGTGCGAAGCGAAGCCGCCGAACACCACCGAGTGGATCGCACCGAGCCGCGCACAGGCGAGCATCGCGAACACGGCTTCGGGAATCATCGGCATGTAGATCAGCACGCGGTCGCCGCGGCGTACGCCGACCGAACGCATCACCGCCGCCATGCGCACGACTTCGCGGTGCAGCTCGCCGAAACGGTAGACGCGTTCGGCGCCCGTTTCGGTCGAGACGTAGATCAGCGCCGGCTGGTCGCGCCGAAGCGCGAGGTGGCGGTCGACCGCGTTGTGGCACAGGTTCGTTTCGCCGCCGATGAACCAGCGCGTGAACGGAGGGTTCGAATGGTCGAGCACGCGTTCGAAGGGCTTGTGCCAGTCGACGAGCGCCGCCTGCTCGGCCCAGAACGAATCCGGATCGCGAATCGAACGCGCGTGGAACTCGGCCAACGACGATTCGGCCAACGACGGCGACTTCGGATCGGCGGCACCCATCGGCGGTTTCCTCCTTCGCGGAACGCGGCTTCGAATGCACGCATTCTACGTCGCTGCCCCACCTCCCGGAGAGCGACCACTCCTCGGGCATATCGCGCAGGCGTCCAGCGCACAGCGCAGGCTGCACGTCGATCGGCGGCACGCGACCACGCGCAGCCCGTTGCGTCTTGCCGCGTCCCGGTAGCCGCGCATCGTGTTGTGTCCGAGGAAATCGGTGAAGAGGATCAGCAGTTCGGTACCGGCCGGGAACGGCGGTTCGGACCGTTGCGCCGCCGGCGCGCGCCCCGATACGTGACGCAGAATCGAGATTCCGTACTCCGCCAGCAGTTGCGGTATGTTTCCGAGTCGATCGGCTCCGACGAGCAGGGCGTTCATCGGGAAGCTCCGTGGTGCTCCGTTGTGGAACTGCGAATAATACTCATTCGCGTTCTAACGTCAACTCGGTCGGGGCTGTCCGCAGACGCTTCGGAAGATCGAATGGACCGCGGTGGCTTCTCCGGGTCCTTTGGTATTGCGAATCCTTCTCGTTCCGGATATCGTGGCGTCTCGCCCGGAATCGGCCCCAGGCCGCCGGCGCCCCTGCTCTCTTCGCCCCCACCTACGGATCACCCAGATGAAACGGAAATTCGCCCCAGCACTGCTGGCGTGCGCACTGCTCGCCGGCGCATCGCTGGCGCACGCGCAGGACAAGGTGCTGAATCTGTACTCGGCACGGCACTACCAGACCGACCAGGCGCTGTTCGACGCGTTCACGCGAAAGACCGGAGTGCGCATCCAGCGCATCGAGGCCGGCGACGAAGCGCTGCTCGAACGCCTGCGCAACGAGGGCCGCAACAGCCCCGCCGACGTCGTGCTGCTCGCCGATGCGGCGCGATTGTGGAAGGCGCAGATCGAGGGCCTGTTCCAGCCGGTGAAGTCGGCGGTGCTCGAGTCGCGGATCCCGCCGACGCTGCGCGGCAAGGACGACGGCGCCGGCAGCGAGTGGTTCGGCTTCTCGCAGCGCGCGCGCATCATCGTCTACAACAAAGGCAACGTGAATCCGGCACTGGTGCAGAACTACGAGGATCTCGCGCGCCCGGATCTCGCCGGCAAGGTCTGCACGCGCTCGGGAGCGCATCCGTACATGCTCTCGCTGATCGGCGCGTTCTCCGAACACCACGGCGAACAGAAGGCCGAGGAGTGGGCGCAGAAAGTCGTCGGCAATTTCGCGCGCAAGCCGCGCGGCGGCGACACCGACCAGATCC
Organism: uncultured Limnobacter sp.; assembly: GCA_964481165.1. Taxonomy (GTDB): domain Bacteria; phylum Pseudomonadota; class Gammaproteobacteria; order Burkholderiales; family Burkholderiaceae_E; genus Zeimonas. The sequence continues at coordinate 14,147 of CAYZYC010000016.1, forward strand.
GTGCAGTCGCCAGCGGCGAATGCGGAGTCGCGCTGACCAACAGCTATTACCTTGCGCGGTTGATGCGCTCGGACAAGGACGCCGACAAGGATGTCGTCGCGAAAATCGGCGCGGTGTGGCCGAACCAGTCGAGCTTCGGCACGCACGTCAACGTCTCGGGTGCGGGCGTGGCGAAACACGCTCCGCACCGCGCCGATGCGGTGCGCTTCCTCGAGTTCCTGGCGAGCGACGAAGCGCAGCGCCACTTCGTCGACGCGAACAACGAGTGGCCGGTCGTGAAGTCGGTGAAAGCGCGCAACGAGGCGCTCGATGCGCTCGGCGAGTTCAAGGCGGACACGCTGCCGGTGGCATCGATCGGGCGCGCGCAGGTCACCGCCTCGAGGATCATCGACCGCGTCGGCTGGCGCTGAATCCGCTCGCTGGTTGCCGCTGAAGCCGCTCGCCCGGCGGCCGTTGCGCCGCCGCGGCGCGTCGCGCCTGCGGCAACGCCATCAGGCCTGGTCGCGAAGCGCCGCGACGACCTTGATCTCCACGCGATACTGTGGTGACGCGAGCCGCGCCTCGACGGTGGCGCGCGCAGGAGCGTGCCCCTGCGGCACCCACGCATCCCACGCGGCGTTCATCGTCGCGAAGTCGCTGATGTCGGCGAGGAACACCTGCGCCTGCAGGATGCGGGTCTTGTCGCTTCCCGCCTCGGCGAGCAGGCGATCGATCGCATCGAGCACCTGCCGGGTCTGGGCGCCGACGTCGAGCGACGGATCCTCGGCGACCTGGCCGGCAAGGTAGACGACGCCGCCGTGAATCGTTGCCTCCGACATCCGGGGACCGACATGAAGCCTGCGGATCGTCACGGGAAAGCCTCCATCAGGAATTTTTCCACCGCGTCGATCTGTTCGGCGGCAATCAGTGTCGGTGCGTGCCCCACGCCGGCGAATGCGACGCTGCCTGCGCGCGGCCCCCTGCGGGCCATCTCGGCAGCGGTCTCGGCCGACAGCAGGTCGGAGTCGGCGCCGCGCACGAGGAAGGTCGGGCAGGCGATCGCGTCGTAGACCGGCCAGAGATCGGGCGGCTCGGATTGTCCGCCGCGAAACGGAACCGCGATCGCCGGATCGTAGTGGAACCCCCACTGATCGCCGCGCGGCACCAGGTAGTGACGCGTGAGGAGTTCGAACTGCTCGTCGGTGTGCGGGCCGAAACTGCGCATGCGTTCGCGCAGCGCCGCGACGCCTTCGTCGACGCTTCCGTACACCGGATCGTCGCCGACGTACTCGGCGATGCGACCGCGCCCGGTGGATTCGAGCACCGGCCCGATGTCGTTGAGCACCATCCGGGAGATCGGATTGCCGGGCATCGCCGCGAGCAGCATTCCGATCAGCCCGCCCATCGAAGTGCCGACCCACGCGACGCGTTCGACGTCCAGGCGCGCGATCAGCGTCACGCAATCGGCAATGTACTGCGGCAGCGCGTACAACTGCGGATCGGCGACGCGATCGGACTTGCCGCGCCCGATCATGTCGGGACAGACCACGCGCCAGCGACGCGACAGGCGCTCGGCCAGCGCATCGAAGTCGCGACCGTTGCGCGTCAGGCCGTGCACGCAGACGACGGTGGGCGCAGCGCCTGTCGAACCGGATTCGCCTGGCGATGCGTGCTCGCCTGCGGGCGACTTCCCGGCCTCGCGCGCGGGCCACTCCCCGGCCTCGCGTGCGGGCCACTCCCAGTAAGCGAGCCGGTGCAGGCCGCGAACGCTGGCGCAGGTCACTTTTCGCAGTTGCGGTTCGGCCATCGTGCGAAGTTCTTGTCGCTACAATCGAAGCGATTGTACAGGGAGACATCATGCTCGAAGGCAAGCTTGCACTCGTCACCGGATCGACCAGCGGCATCGGATTGGGGATCGCGCAGACGCTCGCGCGCCGGGGCGCGCGGCTGGTGCTCAACGGCTTCGGCGATCCGGCGGATATCGAGCGATTGCGATCGAAACTCGCGGCCGAGCATCGTGTCGACGTCGACTACGAAGGCGCCGACCTGTCGAAGCCCGACGAGATCGAAGCGATGGTCTCGCACATCGACGCGCGACACGGCGGCGTCGACATCCTGGTGAACAACGCGGGGATCCAGCACGTGGCGCCGATCGAGCGCTTCCCGGTCGACCGATGGGATGCGGTGATCGCGATCAACCTGTCGGCGGCGTTCCACGCGATTCGCTGCACGCTGCCGGCGATGAAGCAGCGCAACTGGGGACGCATCGTCAACATCGCTTCGGCGCACGGCCTCGTCGCGTCGGTCGAGAAAGCCGCGTACGTGGCGGCCAAGCACGGCATCGTCGGGCTGACCAAGGTCGTCGGCCTCGAGACCGCGCGCACCGGCATCACCTGCAATGCGATCTGTCCCGGATGGGTGCTGACCCCGCTGGTCGCACGGCAGATCGATGCGCGCGCAGCCGAGAACGGGCAGACGGTGGAGGAAGCGAAACGCCTGCTGGTTTCCGAGAAACAACCGTCGCAGGAGTTCGTGACTCCCGAGCAGCTCGGCGAACTCGCCGCCTTCCTGTGCTCGCCCGCCGCCGAACAGGTGCGCGGCGCAGCCTGGACGATGGACGGCGGCTGGACGGCGCAGTAATGCCGGGACGCTCCGGATCGTTGCGCGACCCGGCCGTTGCGCCAGGATCGGCGCGCGGCGCGGGCGTTGCTCCCGGATCGGCACGCGCGGCGGACGTTGCCGCGGGCACCCGCGCGTCGTCGACGCGCACGCGCCAGTAGCGACGATCGTCGATCCGCGAACGCGCGATCCGTTCGGCGCGCCCGGGCGCGTACTCGATCGTGATCGCGCCATCGCGATCGCTGCGCAACAAGGCGATCCCTGCCTCGCGATAACGCGAGACGACCTTCGCCGACGGATGGCGGAAGCGGTTGCGGTAGCCCGCCTGCACGATGACGTGGCGCGGCGCGACCGCAGCGAGGAACGCCTCGCTCGACGACGACGAACTGCCATGGTGCGGAGCGAGCAGCAGATCGGCGCGCAGCCCGCTCGAGCCGTAGCGCTGCACGAGCATCTTCTCCTGCCGTGCTTCGATGTCGCCGGCCAGCAGGATGCGCGCGGCAGGCGCCTCGATGCGCAGCACGCAGCTCGATGCGTTGGTCGGCGAACGCGCGCCGCGCGGTTTCTCGGCGCCGGGATGCAGGAAATCGAACCGAACCTCTCCCCAACGCCATCCGTGCCCGCGCCGGCAGTCGTGGAACGGCCTCCCGGCATCGCGTGCCGGGTGCCCGGGCGGCAGCGAACCCGCGATCCAGTCGACCGGCACGTTTCGCAGCACGCTCGCCGTGCCGCCCGAGTGATCGGAGTCGAGGTGCGAGACGACGAGCGCATCGAGGCGATCGATTCCGCGCGATCGCAGGTACGGCAGGATCACTCGGGCCCCTGCCTCGGAATCGCCGCCGTACAGGGGCCCGGTGTCGTAGAGCAGTCGCCGCTGCGACGTCTCGACGAGAATCGCCATCCCCTGGCCGACGTCGAGCGCCACCACGCGTATCGCGCCGTCCGGCGGAAAGTGCGCGGCGCCGCCCAGCAGAGGCAGCAGGCCGGCGAATGCCGCCGCACGCGCCGGCAGCCGGAACGGAGCGAGCAACAGCGCGACGGCCGCCACGGACACGACGAGCACCGTGGTCGACGGAGTCGCGATGACCGCCGCGGCCCACGGCGAGGCCGACAACGCCGACAGCGCATCGAGCAGCCAGCCGGTCGCCTGGGCGGCGAGCACGAGCAGCGCCGATCCGGCCCACGGAAACCACGGCAGCAGCGAGGCCGCGCCGATGGCAAGCGGCGTGATCACCGCGGACACCAGCGGGATCGCGAACGCATTGGCCAGCGGTCCGATCAGCGACACGCTCGCGAAGAACAGCGCTCCCATCGGCACCAGCGCGACGCTGGCCGCCCACTGCGTGCGCACGGCCTCGACGAGCAGCGCACGCAGTCGCTGCATGCGCGAATGCGCACCGTGCGCAGCGCCTGCCCGGGCACCGGCTGCATACAGCGCGATCGCCGCCACCGACGCGAACGACAGCCAGAACCCGGCCGACAGCGCAGCCCACGGATCGAGAACGCAGACGACGCCGGATGCCAGTGCCAGCACGCGGGCGATCGATCGCGTCCGGCCGGTGAGCAGCGACACCCCGGCGACGGCGAGCATCCAGCAGGTGCGCTGCGCCGGAATCCCCCAGCCGGCGACCCCCGCATACAGGAAGGCCGTCGTCACGCCCGCGAGCCACGACAGGCGCTGCGCGGATACGACCAGAAGCAGCCCGCTGCGCGCCACGACCGGCGTGCGAAGCACGCGGCGCGTGACCGCGACAGAGATGCCCGCGAGCATCGTGATGTGCAGGCCCGAGATGCTCATCAGGTGCCCGATGCCGGTGCGGTTGAACACCTCCCACCAGTAGGCGGGAATCGCGTTCTGGTCGCCGACGACCAGCGCGACGAGCACGCCGGCCGCGTCGGCACGCGCCGCGACGAGCGCACGCTGCATCTTTTCGCGCAAGCGCGTGCGCACCTGCTCGAACACGACCCCCATGCTGCGATCGGAGCCTTCGAGCCGCTCGTTCGGTTCGTTTCCCTTGCGTGACGAACGCACGTAGCCGTTGGCCGCGATGCCCTCCTCGAGCGCGCGCAGCTCGGCGTCGAAGGCATTCGGGTTGTGCAACGCGTGCACGCGCTTGAGCCGCACGTGCAGGCGCCAGCGTTCGCCGGCCTGCGGCATCGTGCCGTCCCGGTCACCGGAGCGTTGGCGCAGCGCCGTCGCGCCGCCGGGGTCGCCGAAGCGCTGCCAGCTCAGTCGCACGCGCCGGCGATCCGGGCAATCGTCGACTGCGTCGGTGCAGCGTTCCACCGCGAACACGAAGCGGCTGCCCCGGTCCGAGACGACGGGCATCGACACGACGTGTCCGACGACCGTGTAGTCGCGACCCTCCTGCGCGACGCCCAGGCGCTGCGCCATCCCGCGCTCCGCCTGTCCGATCGTCCATCCGCCTGCTGCGAGCATCACCGCGAGCAGCCGCCACCCATGGTGCCGCGGCCGAACCGCGCACAGCAGTGCAACGAGTCCGGCAGCGAGCATCGAATCGGCCGCCGCGATTCCCGGCAGCACCGCAAGCCGATGCACGACCAGAGTTGCTGCGACGATGGCCGCCGGCAGCGGGACTGCGCGCACGATCGCACCGAGCCAGCGCATCGCACGATGCTAGGCCGGCGCACCCGCGACCGCCATCGGGCCGAAAGACTAGGTCCTGTTCAGCGTCCGATCCACGTTGCCCGGCAGGCGTGCCGCCAGGCGCGGAAGCACGCGGCACGCGTTGGCCGCCGTGCGTTCGAGCGCCGACCCGAGCGACTGCTCGCGCAGCGACGCGAACACCGTCGCGATGCGCGCGAGCTGCATCGGCTCGTTGCGTTGTCGCGCGATCCACTCGGGTGCGATGTCGGGCGCGTCGGTCTCCAGCACGTGCGCGTCGCCGGGCAGCTCGCGCACGAGGCTACGGATGCGCAACGAGCGCTCGAAGGTCATCGTGCCCCCGAATCCGAGCGCCATGCCGAGCGCGAGGAAGGCATCCGCCTGCTGCCGGCTGCCGTTGAACGCGTGCGCGATCCCGCCGGCCGGGCGCACGCTGCGCAGATGCTTGAGGATCACGTCCTGCGACCGACGCACGTGCATCAGCACCGGAAGCGAGAAATCGCGCGCCAGTTCGAGCTGCGCGCGAAAGAAGCGCTCCTGCCGCGCGCGATCGAATCCGGGCACGAAGAAATCGAGCCCGATCTCGCCGATCGCCACGAACGCCGGATCGTCGATCGACGATTCGACGATGCTGCGCAGGCGCACGAGGTCGCCGTCTCCGGCACGGTCGACGTACAGCGGATGGATGCCGAGCGCGTAGGCGATGCGCGAGTTGCCGGCGGCGAGAGCGCGCACCGCTTCGAAATTCGCGATCTCGATCGCCGGAACGACCAGCGCTGCGATGCCCGCGTCGAACGCGCGCGCGCATACCGCATCGCGATCGGCGTCGTACTCCGCGGCGTCGAGGTGGCAGTGCGTGTCGATCAGCATCGGGCCTGCGCGCTTCGCACGGTTGCGCGTGGCCGTTCGCTTCGGTGCGCGGCCGGCATCGCGTCGCGGGTCAGTCGATCGTCGCGCCGCTGCGCTCGACCACCGGCGCCATGCGCTCGCGCTCCGCGCGCAGGAACGAGCGCAGGTCTTCGGCCGATCCTCCGACCGGCTCGACGTATTGCGCAAGGATCTCCGCGAGCACATCGGGCATCGCCAGCACCGCATTGACCTCCGCGTTCAATCGCTCGACGATCGGCGTCGGCGTCGCGGCGGGTGCCATGAACGCCATCCAGCCGAAGGCCGAAACGCCGGGAAGGCCGGCCTCCTCCATCGTCGGGACGTCGGGCAGCAGCGCGCTGCGCCACCCGCCGGTTACCGCGAGCGGGCGCAAGCGGCCTGCCCGGACCTGCGGGCCGACGGCGACGATCGGCATGCACGTGAACTGCGCATCGCCCTGCAGCACCGACAGGATCGCCTGCGGCGAAGATGCATACGGAACGTGCAGCGCGAAGACACCGGTGCGCGCCTTCAGCATCTCGACCACGAGGTGCGACACGGTGCCGACGCCATCGGACGCGAAGCTGTACCTGCCCGGGTAGGCCTTCATCGCCGCCACGAGCTCCTGCATCGATGCGATGCCCGCGTCCGCCCGAACGGAGCATACGTGCGACTGCGCGCCGCCGAGCACGACCGGGCGCAGGTCGGCGAACGGGTCGTACGGCAGCCTGCGGTACAGCAACGCCTGGTGCACGAGCGGGCCTTGCGAACTCACGACGAAGGTGTACCCGTCCGGAAACGCCTTCGCGACCATCGCGGTTCCGACCATGCCGCCTTCGCCGGGCGCGTTGTCGACGAACACCGGCTGTCCGAACCTCTGCTGCAGGCGCTGCGAAACGATGCGCGTGAACACGTCGGTCGCCGATCCGGCCCCGTAGGGCACCACGATCCGGACCGGCCGCGTCGGCCATTTCGCATCGGCAGGCTGTGCGAGCGCCACGCTCGCGATCGACGAGACGAGCACCGCCGTGACTGCTGCCTTCCAGCTTCGGCGCGACGCTGCGGTCGACCCGTTCCTCATGGCGCGGCTTGCGTCGCCAGGTCCGGCGATCCGACGCGTTCGACGCGTTCGAAACGGCCGTCGCGCAGTTGCAGCGTCCGGTCGGCTCGCGAGGCCAGGTCGAGGTCGTGCGTCACGATCACGAAAGCGACGCCCAGTTCGCGCGACAGCTTCCCCATCAGTTCGCGGACCTGCAGCGAGGTCTGGCTGTCGAGATTTCCGGTGGGCTCGTCGGCAAGCACGCATCGCGGCTGCGTCACCAGCGCCCGCGCCAGCGCGACGCGCTGCCGCTCGCCGCCCGAGAGCTGGCCCGGCGGGTGCTCGAGACGCGCGCCGAGCCCGACACGCCCGAGCATCGCTGCCGCGGCGCTGCGCGCCCGCTCGGGCGCAAGCCGGCGGATGCGAAGCGGCATCGCGACGTTCTCGAGCGCGCTGAACTCGGGCAGCAGGTGGTGGAACTGATAGACGAAACCGAGCAGGCGATTGCGCCGCGCGCCGAGTTCGGCCTGCGACCATCCGGCGATCGGCTGCGATTCCCAGAGGATCTCGCCCGCAGTGCATTCGTCGAGGCCGCCCAGCAGGTGCAGCAGCGTGCTCTTGCCCGACCCGGACGCGCCGATGATCGCAACGTGTTCGCCGGCGTGCACCTCGAAGTCGATCCCGTGCAGCACCGGCACCGCGAGTTCGCCGCTTCCGTAGACCTTGCGCACGTCGCGTGCCGCGACGATCGGTTCGCCGCCCCTCATTCGTAGCGCAGGGCTTCGGCCGGGCGCACGCGTGCGGCGCGCCAGCTCGGGTACAGCGTGGACAGCAGCGCGAGCACGCAGGCGGTCGCCCCGATCGTCACCACGTCCGAGCTGCGCAGGTCGCTCGGAAGGTGGTTGATGAAGTAGATGCCCTTGGGCAGCACCTGGAAGCCGAACAGGGACTCGAGCCCGCCGACCACGTCGCCGACGTTCCATGCGACGAGCACGCCGAGGACGACGCCGAGCAGCGTCCCGAGCAGCCCTACCGAGGCGCCCTGCACGATGAAGATCTTCATCACGCCGGCGGGCGTCGCGCCGAGCGTGCGCAGGATCGCGATGTCCGACTGCTTGTCGGTGACGGTCATGACGAGCATCGAAACGAGGTTGAAGGCGGCCACCGCCATGATCAGGGTCAGGATGATGAACATCATCCGCTTCTCGATCTGCACCGCGGCGAACCAGTTGCGATTCTCGGCCGACCAGTCGCGGATCAGCAGGTCTCCGCTCAGGTCGCCAGCCAGTTCGGCGGCGATCTGCGGAGCGGCGAGCATGTCGCTCGTCTTCAGCCGAATCCCGGTGACACCCTGCACGCGGAACAGCTTCGCCGCATCGTCGATGTTCATCAACAGCAGGCTCGTGTCGTACTCGTAGTGCCCTGCCTGGAACACCGCGACGACGGTCAGCTGGCGCAGGCGCGGGACGAGTCCCGCCGGAGTCGCGGTGCCCTGCGGTGCGATCAGGGTGAGTTTCGACCCGACGCCGAGCAGCAGCTGGTCGGCGAGTTCGCGGCCGATCGCGACGCCGAACTCGCCCGCGCGCAGGTCGGCGAGGTTGCCGCGCGCCATCCGCTTCGCGAAGTCCGCCACGCGCGGCTCGATCGCCGGCTCGATGCCGCGCACCAGCACCCCGCGCACGCTGTCCTCGTGCGTGAGCATCGCCTGCCCGGCCACGTACGGCGCACCGGCGATCACGCGCGGATTGCGCTCGGCCTGCGCGAGCACCGAGCGCCAGTCGAGCATCGGCGAGCCGCCGGCGAAGATCTCGACGTGCGAGAGCACCGACAGCATCCGGTCCCGCACTTCCTTCTGGAACCCGTTCATCACCGACAGGACGATGATCAGCGCTGCGACGCCGAGCGCGATCCCGGCGATCGAAAGCGCGGAAATGAACGAGATGAAGCCGTTGCGTCGACCTGCGCGTCGACTGGCGCGGGTGTAGCGCAGGCCGATGAAGAGTTCGTATGGGAGCGGCATCGGCTACGCCGCTGTCGTATCGGCGGCGATGGCAGTTTGCCATAGAATCCGCGCGTGACCATCACGATCCTGTGCGCAGGCGCGTTGGCGCGCCCCGGTGCACAACGAGCCGACATCGAAGCCGACCCGACTGCGCCGCAGGCAGCATGGTTGCCCGCCGCGCGCCTGCGCAACGAGGTGCGCAGCACATCCCGGACCCCGATCGCAGTGCCCTCCGACGACAGCGCGCTCGCGCGGGCATTGCGCAGGGCGAGCGTCGTGTCCCGCTCGCATCTCGACGACGCGACACCGCGCGAACTGCCCGACGAGCAGTGGTTGCGCGAACGATTCGATCTCGAAGGCACGGTAGCGGCCTGCACCTTGCCGCCCGCCGACGCGCCCGAACTCGTCGTCCGGCCGGTCCATCTGCATCCGGGCCTCGATCAGGTGATGCTCGCGCCGCCGGGGCAGCTGTCGGTCGACGACTCCGAGGCGCGGCTGCTGGCCGATGCAGCCAACCGCTGGCTCGCCGACGACGACCTGTACCTGAGCCCGCAGCGCCCCGACGTCTGGGCGCTTCGCGCGCGCGGCAACGGCAACGGACAGGGCAGCCGCGACATGGCCGCGCTCGGCGCGCTGCAGGCCCCGAGCGCGCGTACGGCGAGCGGACGCAACATCGGCGCATGGCAGGCTTCGGGCGCTGCGGCGAGCCGCTGGCGGCAGCTCGATACGCTGATCCAGATGTCGTGGTTCGAGCACCCGGTGAACGAAGCGCGCCTGGCGCAGGGCCGGCTCCCGATCACCGGGCCGTGGCTCGAAGGCCGGGCCGGCGCAGCGCGGGCACGCGCATTCGACCATGTGTGGACCGACGACGACGCGATCGAAGGGCTCGCACGGCGGGCGGGCGCCGACGCGCGCCGCGTGCGCGTCGAAGAACTCGTCGAAGAGCGCATCGACCCATCGTCGTCGCGCGGCGCCGCCGCGCGAGAGCGCGCGCAGCAGGCAGGCGCAACGACGCTGATCGCCCCGGGGTTCTGGCGCCGCGCCGCCGAGGACGGCGACACCGATGCCTGGGTCGACGGCTGGCTCGCCTTCGAACGATGGTTCGAGCAGGGACTCTCGAAGGCGCTCGCGCACGCCGACCTGCGCCTGGTGCTTACCGGCGAACGCGACACGGTCGAACTCGCACTGTCGCGATCCGATCGATTCCGGGTGTGGCGCGCGCTGCGCGTCTCGTCGTTGCTCGAAGGCTGAAGGACATGCGACGCACGGCACGAATCGAGGACCGGGCGCTTCCCGAGGCAGCGTATCGGCGGCTGCTCGCCGCCGGCGTCGCTCCGGTGCTCGCGCGCCTGTTCGCCGCCCGAGGCATCGACGACGCAACGCAGTTGTCGCACGACCTCGCGCGGCTGTTGCCGCCCGAGCCGATGAAGGATCTCGCGCACGCGGCGCGCCTGCTCGCCGGTGCCATCGCGCTCGGACAGCGGATCTGCGTCGTCGCCGACTACGACTGCGACGGTGCCACCGCGTGCGCCGTCGCGCTGCGCGGGCTGCGTCTGCTCGGCGCGCGCGCCGACCGGATCGACTACCTGGTGCCGAACCGCTTCGAGCACGGCTACGGGCTGAGCGTGCCGATCGTCGAACTCGCGACGCGCCATCCGCGCCTGGGCCGCCCCGACTGGCTGATCACCGTCGACAGCGGCGTGGCCAGCGTCGACGGTGTCGCCGCGGCGAAGGCCGCAGGGATCGGCGTGATCGTCACCGATCACCACCTGCCCGGGGCGACGCTGCCGGCGGCCGACGCGATCGTCGATCCGAACCAGCACGGATGCGGCTTCGGCAGCCGGAATCTCGCCGGGGTCGGCGTGATGTTCTATCTGCTCGTCGCAACGCGCGCCGAGTTCCGGCGCCGCGACCGCGACGGCATCGGGGCCCATGCCGCGCTGCAGTCGCTGCTCGACCTCGTCGCGCTCGGCACCGTCGCCGACCTCGTTCCTCTCGACGGGAACAACCGCCTGCTGGTCGCCGCGGGCCTGCGGCGCATCCGCACCGGCCGCGCGAGCGCGGGGATTCGCGCGCTGCTGCGTGCCGCCGGCCGCGACGAGAACCGGATCTCCGCCGCCGATCTCGGCTTCGCCGTCGGGCCGCGCATCAACGCTGCCGGCCGTCTCGCCGACATCTCGCTGGGAATCGAATGCCTGCTCGCCGGCGACGACGCGCGCGCCGACGAACTCGCGCGCGCGCTCGACGCCATGAACCGCGAACGCCGCCAGATCGAGCAGTCGATGCGCGAACAGGCGCTCGACACGCTGCCCGATCCGGCCTGCGCCGGCAACGCGCAGGTGCTGTTCCGCGAAGGCTGGCACGAAGGCCTGATCGGCCTCGTCGCGAGTCGCGTCAAGGATCGACTGCACCGGCCCGTCGTCGCGCTCGCCCGCGCGAGCGCCGACGCGTCGCTGCTGCGCGGCTCGGGTCGCTCGATACCCGGCGTGCACCTGCGCGATGCCCTCGACTGGATCGACAAGCAGGCGCCGGGACTGCTGCTGCGCTTCGGCGGGCACGCGATGGCGGCGGGCCTGACGATGCACGCCGATCGGCTGGCCGAGTTCGCCGCGCTGTTCGAGCAGGCGGTCGAGGCCTTCGCCGACCCCGGGTGCTTCACTGCGTCGTGCATCACCGACGGCGCGCTCGCAACCGACGAGATCGGCCCGGCGCTCGTTGCGCAGCTCGACGGCGAGGTCTGGGGACAGTGTTTTCCGGCGCCGCTGTTCAGCGGCGAATTCGCCGTCGCGCGCCAGTCGATCGTCGGCGACAGGCACCTGAAGGTGGAACTGCGAACCGCTGCGGGCCAACGCCTCGATGCGATCGCATTCGGCAGCATCGACCCGCTGCCCGCGCGCGCGCGGATCGCGTATCGGCTGGTCCGCGACGACTGGCGCGGCCAGGCCCGCGCACGTCTCGTCATCGAAGCGGTCGAGGTGGCCGACGCGCCCGTATAATGCCGGGTTCGTTGCCATCGACCCGCACCATGGACGCAGAGCGCCGGAACCAACTCGAATCGCTGATCGACGACCTGCGCACGCGCGTGGCCGAACTTCGGGGGTATCTTTGACTACGACGCGAAGAAGACGCGTCTGGAAGTGATCAACCGCGAGCTCGAGACCCCCGGAATCTGGGACGACGCGAAACGCGCACAGGAGTTCGGTCGCGAGAAGAAGTCGCTCGAGAACGTCGTCGAGCGCATCGGCGAGGTCGACGCGGCACTGACCGACGCGGCCGAGCTGTTCGCGATGGCGGCCGCCGAAGACGACGACGACACGCTGCAGGCCGTCGAGTCCGACGTGCACGCGGTCGAGACGAAGGTCGAGGACCTCGAGTTCCGGCGCATGTTCTCGAACCCTGCCGATCCGAACCCCTGCTTCGTCGAGATCCAGGCCGGCGCCGGAGGCACCGAGGCGCAGGACTGGGCCGCGATGCTCCTTCGGCAGTACCTGCGGTACTGCGAGCGCAAGGATTTCGCTGCCGAGGTGCTCGAGGAATCGCCGGGCGACGTCGCCGGAATCAAGGGAGCGACGATCCGCGTCGACGGCGAATACGCATACGGCTACCTGCGCAGCGAAACCGGAATCCACCGGCTCGTTCGCAAGTCGCCGTTCGATTCGAGCGGCGGCCGCCACACGTCGTTCGCTTCGGTCTTCGTCTATCCGAAGGTCGACGATTCGATCGAGGTCGACATCAACCCCGCCGACCTGCGCATCGACGTCTATCGCGCTTCGGGCGCCGGCGGCCAGCACGTGAACAAGACCGAATCGGCAGTGCGCATCACGCACAACCCGACCGGCATCGTCGTGCAGTGCCAGAACGACCGCTCGCAGCATCGCAACCGCGACGAGGCGATGAGCATGCTCAAGGCGCGCCTGTACGAGCTCGAACTGCGCAAGCGCCAGGCCGAGCAGGACAAGGTCGAGGCCGGCAAGACCGACATCGGCTGGGGCCACCAGATCCGCTCGTACGTGCTCGACCAGTCGCGCATCAAGGACCTTCGCACCGGCGTCGAGATCAGCAACACGCGGTCGGTGCTCGACGGCGACCTCGACGAATTCATCTCCGCGAGCCTCAAACAGGGAGTGTGAGCTTGAGCGACAGCAGGCAGCCCGGGGACACCCCGTTGCGCGAGCGCCTGGCGTTCGACGACAACGCGATCATCGCCGAAAGGCGCGCGAAGCTCGCGCGCATGCGCGAGGAGAACGATGTCGCGTTTCCGAACGACTTCGTCCCCGCGCATCGCGCGGCATCACTGTTCGAGCACTACGACTTCAAGACGCGCGAGCGGCTCGAGCAGGAGAACGTCGAGGTCACGCTCGGCGGCCGGATCATGCTCAAGCGGGTCCAGGGCAAGGCGAGCTTCGCGACCATCCAGGACGCGACCGGCCGCATCCAGCTCTACGTGAACGACCAGGGCGTCGGCGAGGAAGCGCACGCGGCGTTCAAGCACTGGGACCTCGGCGACATCGTCGGCTGCCGCGGCGTGCTGTTCAAGACGATGAAGGGCGAGCTGACGGTGCGCTGCACCGCGCTGCGGCTTCTGACGAAGTCGCTGCGCCCGCTCCCCGACAAGTTCCACGGAATCGCCGACCAGGAGCTGCGCTACCGGCAGCGATACGTCGACCTGCTCGTTACCGGCGAGACGCGCGACACCTTCGTCGCGCGAACCCGCACGATCGCCGCGATCCGCAGGTTCATGGACGGCGAAGGATTCCTCGAGGTCGAGACGCCGATGCTGCATCCGATCCCGGGAGGCGCGACGGCGCGGCCGTTCGTCACGCACCACAACGCGCTCGACCAGCAGATGTTCCTGCGGGTCGCGCCCGAGCTGTACCTGAAGCGGCTGCTCGTCGGCGGCTTCGAACGCGTCTACGAGATCAACCGCAACTTCCGCAACGAAGGCATCAGTCCGCGGCACAACCCCGAGTTCACGATGCTCGAGTTCTATGCCGCGTACACCGACTATCGATGGCTGATGGAGTTCACCGAGAAGCTGCTGCGCGAAGCGGCGCTCGCGGCGACCGGATCGGCGACGATTTCCTGGCAGGGACGCAGCATCGATCTCGGCCGCGCCTTCGATCGGCTCACGATCACCGAAGCGATCGGGAAGCATGCGCCGCGATACGACGACGCGCGCCTGCGCGACGAGGCCTTCCTGCGCTCCGAGCTGCGCTCGCTCGGCAAGGACCCGGGCGCTCCGCCGCTCGCCGAAGCGGGGCTCGGCGCACTGCAGCTGGCGCTGTTCGAGGAAGTGGCCGAAGCGCACCTCTGGGATCCGACCTTCATCGTCGACTACCCGGTCGAAGTCTCCCCGCTGGCGCGCGCATCGGACGCCCGTCCCGGGATCACCGAGCGTTTCGAGCTCTTCATCACCGGACGCGAGATCGCCAACGGTTTCTCCGAACTCAACGATCCCGAAGACCAGTCGGAGCGTTTCCTGCGCCAGGTCGAAGCGAAGGAAGCGGGAGACGAGGAAGCGATGTACTACGACGCCGACTACATCCGTGCGCTCGAGTACGGCATGCCGCCGGCCGGCGGTTGCGGCGTCGGGATCGACCGCCTGGTGATGCTGCTCACCGACAGCGCGAGCATCCGCGACGTGGTGCTGTTCCCTGCGCTCAAGCGCGAAGACCCCGCCTGATCGACGGGTCGGGAGCGGGCTCGGTGAACCAGCGGTGAGCCAGGTCGCCGGTCGAGCCGGCGTGAATGCGCCGATCGGCGTGGCGATCGTCGCGCTCGGCATCGGCCAGATCATCGGCTGGGGAACCACGCACTACATGCCTGCGGTACTCGCCGGGCCGGTCGCCGCCGGACTCGACACCAGCCCGACGGTCGTGCTCGGCGCCTTCTCGTGGGGACTGCTGGTCGGAGGAGCGAGCGCACGCACGAGCGGACGCCTGATGGACCGCCACGGCGCGCGACGCGTGATGACCGTCGCCTCGATGCTCGTCGCGCTCGGGCTGTTCGTGTTGTCGCTCGCGCACGGGTGGCTGCTGCTCTTCGCCGGATGGACGCTGGTCGGCCTGGCGATGCGTTCGATCCTCTACGACGGCGCATTCACCGCGTTGAGCGTGCTCGCGGGCGATCGCGCGCGGCGCGCGATCACGCTTCTGACGCTGTTCGGCGGATTCGCGTCGACCGTGTTCTGGCCGATCGGCACCTGGCTCGAAGCGTCGTTCGGGTGGCGCACGACGTTGCAGGTGTACGCGGCGTTGAACCTCCTTCCCTGCGCACTGCTGCACGCCGGGTTCGCCGGCGGGACGCCTGCGCGCGACGACAGGAGGCGCGGCGCTCCGCTGCCGGACGCAACCGCCGCCGTGCAGCCATCGGCGTTGCCGTATCCGGCGCTGGATCCGATGCTGGCCGAAGGCCGGCGCGCAGTGCGCCTGGCAATGCTGTGCTTCACGCTGTACGCATTCGTGCAGTCCGCGATGTCGGCGCACCTGGTGATGCTCCTGGGCGGCTTCGGCTTCGAGCCCGCCGTCGTCATATCGGCCGCCTCGCTGATGGGCGTGGCGCAGGTGACCGCTCGCACGCTGGAAATGACCTCGCAGGGCCGCTTCGGAGCCCTCGCGGTGGCGGTTCCTTCGGTGACGTTCCTGCCCGTGGCGTTCGCGGTCGTGCTGTTGCTGCCGACCGCGCCCTGGGTGGCCGTGCTGTTCGTCGTCCTGTACGGCTGCGGCAACGGGCTGATGACGATCGTGCGCGGCGCGTTGCCGCTGGCCGTTTTCGGCAGCCGCGGCTACGGTGAGTTGCTCGGACGAATCGCCGGACCGGGGTTCGTCGCCGCGGCCGCGGCGCCGGTGCTGTTCTCCGCGCTGGTCGAGACGGCAGGCACGCGCGCGGGACCGGTCCTGCTGGGAATCCTGTCGGCGGCGGCGCTCGCCTCGATCGCAGCGCTCGTGCGGCTGGTGCGCCGACACGCCTCGGCAGGAGTGTGAACACGCCGCGGCGTGAGGGTGGACGCGCCTTGGCGTGAGGGTGGACGCGCCCTGGCGTGAGGGTGGACGCGCCCTGGCGTGAGGGTGGACGCGCCGCGGCGTGGGGCCTCAGGCGGCGAACGATTCCCCGCAGCCGCAGGTCGCCTTGACGTTCGGATTGTGGAAGCGGAATCCCTCGTTCAGCCCTTCGCGGACGAAATCGAGCTCGATCCCTTCCAGGTACGGCAGGCTCTTCGGGTCGACGAACACCTGCACGCCCAGGCATTCGAATTCGACATCGTCGGGCTTGCGCTCGTCGGCGAACTCGAGCTGGTACGACATGCCCGAACAGCCCGAGGCCTTGACGCCTACGCGCAGGCCGATCCCTTTTCCGCGTCGTTCGAGCGAGCGCGCCACGTGGCGCGCAGCCGCCTCGGTCAGACGGACAGACATTCGTTCATCTCCCGGTTTCACAGCGTCGTGATGCGCCCTTTCTCGATCTTGATCGGCTGCAGCGTCGAGGTCGGAAACTCGAGCGCCGCGCGATGCTCCTTGAGCACCGAGATCTCCTTTGGGTGCGACCGCGTCTCCCTTCCCTTCTGCTGCTCGACGAGATCGGCCAGCGATACCGAGTCGAGATACTCGATCATCCGCTTGTTCAGGTTGGTCCACAGCTCGTGCGTCATGCACATGCCGCCGTCGTCGTGGCAGTTCTCCTGGCCGCCGCATTGCGTCGCGTCCAGCGGCTCGTCGACGGCGAAGATCATGTCCGCGACGGTGATGTTCTTCATCGGCCTCGCCAGCGTGTAGCCGCCGCCCGGGCCGCGCGTGCTCTCGACCAGTTCGTGGCGGCGCAGCTT
>CAYZYC010000017.1:0-30817 GCA_964481165.1 uncultured Limnobacter sp.
GCGCGGGCGCGACTCCCCATTCCGGCGGTGCGACGCGTGATTCTCGCCCGAATTCGGCGGCCGGTCGTCGTCGAGCAGGATGCTGTGCGCCGGACCGTCCATGTCGTCGAACTGCCCGCTGTCCGACATGCGCAGGAAGACGTAGGCGGCTACCGCCACGGCGACGACGCTCAACGGTATCAGCAGGTAGAGGACTTCCACTTCAGGCTCTCGCGGCTCCCGCGGCGGGCTCGTCGCGCGGTTGCGCGTCCGGATACGCGCCTTCGTCGGCCTGCTGTCGCGCCGCGCGGTGCGCCGGGGTGCGCGGTATCAGGCGCAACGCGTTGATCACGACGAGCATCGAACTCGCGGACATCCCGAGCGCGGCGAGCCACGGAGGCACCCAGCCGATCGCGGCGGCGGGAATCGCGACGGCGTTATAGCACAACGCCCAGCCGAGGTTCTGGCGCACGATCGATCGCGTGCGCAACGCCAGTGCGCGCAGCGCGACCAGCTCGCGCAGCGACGTGCCCAGCAGGACCACGGCAGCGGCGGTGCGCGCCAGCGAACTGGCGTTGCCGACCGCCACCGACACGTCGGCGGCCGCCAGCACCGGCGCATCGTTGATTCCGTCGCCGACCATCAGCACGCGGCGGCGCGCACGCTGCAGTTCGCGCACGTAGGCGAGCTTGTCGTCCGGTCGCGCGTCGCTGCGCACGTGTCCGATCGCGAGTTCGCGCGCCACCGCGCGCACGCTCGCGCCGCGGTCGCCCGACAGCAGGTGCACGCGCAGGCCGGCAGCCGACAGCGAATCGACGACCGACCGCGCCTCCGCGCGCAGGCCGTCGCGAAACCGCAGGCGGGCGATCGGGCTGCGTTCGTCGACGAGCCAGACCAGCGTGTCGCCGTCGTTGCCGGGCTGCACGGCATCGTCGCCGATCCCGGGGTGCCATTCGGCGACGAAAGCCCGCGCGCCGAGCCGGTAGCGGCGACCGTCGACGATGCCCTCGACTCCGTGGCCGGGCACGGACCGCGAGGCGGCGAGGGCGTCCGGAGCCATCGGCGGCGCGGCGCGCCGGATCGCATCGGCCAGCGGATGCGCGTGGCCCGACTCGAGCGCCGCCGCGATCGCCAGCGCCTGCGCAGCCGTGCCGGACGTTTCGTCGAGGCGCTCGACCCCCACGATCTCGGGGCGGCCGCAGGTCAAGGTGCCGGTCTTGTCGAAGACGACGTCGGTGCAGTCGGCGACGCGCTCGAGCGCATCGGGGCGCCCGATCAGGATCGCGCGCCGGATCGCCGCTCCCGTCGCCGCAGCGAGCGCCGCCGGAGTTGCCATCGACAACGCGCACGGGCACGAGACGACGAGCACGGCGATCGCGATCGGCGCCGCGCGTGCCGGGTCGACCTGCATCCAGGCGAACCACACGACGCCGGCGAGCACGAGCAGCGCCGCGACGAACACGCGCGCCACGCGATCGGTGATGCCGGCGAGCCGCGGCTTGCCGGCCGCGCCGCGCTCGATCAGCCGCTCGATCGTCGAGATCGCGCTGTCGGCGCTCGCCCGCAACGCCCGCACGACGACCGGGTTTCCGGCGTTGATCGCGCCGCCGGGGACTTCGTCGCCGACCGCGCGCGGCACCGGCAACGATTCGCCGGTCAGCAGCGACTGGTCGACGCAGGTGCTGCCTTCGACGACGCACGCGTCGACCGCGATGCGCTCGCCCGTCGAAACGCGAAGCCGGTCGCCCGGAACGATCCGGGTCGCGGGCACGCGCTCGATCGCGCCGCTGGCCTCGTCGATGCGCTCGGCCGAGTCGGGCGCCGACGCCGCGACCGCGTCGATCGCACGCCCGGCGCGGCGACGGGCGATCCACTCGAGGTAGCGCGCCGCCAGCAGCAGGCAGACGAACATCGTCACCGAATCGAAATAGACCTCTCCCCGGCCCGTGACGGTCGCGTGAACACTCGCGACGAACGCCGCGACCAGCCCGATGACGACCGGGACGTCCATTCCGACGCTGCGCGCGCGCAGGTCGCGCCACGCGCCGACGAAGAACGGGCTCGCCGAGTACGTCATCACCGGCACCGTCAACGCAAGGCTCGCCCAGCGCATCAGGCTCTCGTGCGCAGCGTCGATCTCGCCGGGCGCAGCCACGTACGCCGGGAACGCGTACATCATCACCTGCATCATCGCGAGTCCGGCGACGAACAGGCGGCGGAACAACGCCTTGCTCGTGCGCTGGATCTGCGCCTCGCGCTCGCGTGCGTCGAACGGCTGCGCGCGGTATCCGAGGCGCCCGATCGCCTCGAGCAACGCCGAAAGCCGGGTCGCCGCCGGGTCCCAGCGCAGCGTCGCACGCTCGGTCGCGAGGTTCACCGAGACGTCGACGACGCCGCGGCGGCCGCGCAAGCCCTGCTCGAGCAGCCAGACGCAGGCGCCGCAGCGCAGGCCGTCGACCAGCAGCGTTGCCTCGTGATCGTCGCCGGCACTGCGCACGAAGCGCGCCTGCACCTGCTCGTCGTCCCAGATGCGCAGCTGCGCCAGCTCGGGCGGCACGACCGCGGCGCCGGCGGCCGGCGCGCTGCGCGTGCGGTAGTAATCGTGCAGTCCGGACGCGACGATGGCGTCGGCGACCGCGCGGCAGCCGGCGCAGCACATCTCGCGCTCGGTACCGTCGACCGTCGTTCGCCAGCGACCCGGCTCGTCGACCGGTTCGCCGCAGTGGAAACAGGCGGTCGTCGGGCGCATCAGCGAATCCAGGAGAGGCACGCGTCGACGAAGCCGTGCAGGTGCGCGAGCGGGTCGATGCGCATCAGCCCGGCGATTCCGAAGAGCACGATGACGACACCGGCAACGGCGCGCGCGCGCCGGTCGGCGAGCCATCGCGACGCGCGTTGTGCGGCAAGGCCCAGCGCGAGCAGGTTCGGCAGCGTTCCGGCGCCGAACGCGAGCATCAGCAGCGCTCCGTTCGCGGCGCTGCCCGAAACCAGCGCCGCAACGAGCACGCCGTAGACCATCCCGCACGGCACCCAGCCCCAGGCTGCACCGGCTGCAAGCGCTCCGGGCACGCTCGTGGCGCCGAGCAGCCGGCTCGCCAGCGGAGCGATGCGTCGCCAGACGGCCGTGCCGAAGCGCTCGAGAACGCGCAGCCGGCGCAGTCCCTGGACGCCGATGAGCGCAATTCCGAGCACGATAAGGACGAGATTGACGGCGATGAACGCAATTTGCTGTATGGGCAACACCCGGGCGGCGAGCCATGCCGTCGAGCCAATGGCGCCTGCGAGCGCGCCGGCCACTGTGTAGCTTCCGATTCGACCGGCGTTGTAGGCGAACTGCAATGCAACGCCGGATCGCCAGGAAGCGACGGCAGCGCCGTCGTCCTGCACTTGCACCGCGATGCGATGGCGCGATCCGAGCAGCGCGACGATTCCGCCGCACATGGACGCGCAATGCACTCCACCGAACAGGCCGAGCAGGAACGCCGACATCCACGATGCGGTCATGCGTCCGGGGCCATCGATTAGACTGGAACGGTCCGATGCTACAACGCCGCCGCGAAGGCCGCTTGAACGAGGTCAAGGACCCGATGTCGAGGACCCTCTGGAACGCCCGCGACGGCACGCTGCTCACCATCGACCAGTCGCTGCTGCCGTTCGAGCGGCGGGAGATCGCGCTGCGCAGCGTCGACGATTGCGTGGATGCGATTCGCGCGATGCGCGTGCGCGGCGCCCCGCTGATCGGCGCGGTCGGCGCCTGGGGCATGGTGTTCGCGCTCGACGGCGACGCCTCCGACGCCGGCCTGCGCGCTGCGTATTCCCATCTGGTCGAAGCGCGTCCGACCGCGGTCAACCTGCGCTGGGCGCTCGACAGGATCGTCCGCCGCGTGGCTCCGGTCGCCCCGGCCGCGCGCCCCGGGCTGGCGCGCGACGAGGCGACGGCGATCTGCGACGAAGACGTCGAGTGCAACCTGAAGATCGGCGAACACGGCGCGCGCGTGCTGCGCGGCCTGGCCGAGCAACGCTCGGCGCTGGCCGGCCTGGCGGGTGCGGCATCGGTTCCGCTGAACCTGCTGACGCACTGCAATGCCGGAGCGCTTGCGACGATCGACCACGGGACGGCGCTCGCGCCGATCTACCGCATGCACGCCGAAGGCATCGCGTTGCACGTGTGGGTCGACGAGACGCGCCCGCGCAACCAGGGATCGGCGATCACCGCGTGGGAGCTCGGCGAACGCGGCGTACCGCACACGATCCTCACCGACAACGCCGGCGGTCTGCTCATGATGCAGAGCCGGATCGACGCGGTCATCGTCGGCTGCGACCGGGTGGCGGCCAACGGAGACGTCGCGAACAAGATCGGAACCTATCTGAAGGCGCTGGCGGCGCACGACAACGGGGTGCCCTTCTACGTCGCGTGCCCGCTCTCGACGATCGACATCGACACGAAAAACGGCGCTTCGATTCCGATCGAGGAGCGCGACGGGCGCGAGGTCACGCACGTGCGCGGCTGCCTCGACGACGGCACGCACGCCACGGTGCGCGTGGCGCCGGAAGGGAGCGCGGCGGCCAACCCGGGATTCGACATCACGCCGTCGCGCCTGGTCACTGCGCTGATCACCGAAGCGGGCGTCTGCGAAGCGTCGTCGTCCGCGATCGCCGCGCTGCTGCGCGCCGCACGCAACGGCGAAGCCGGCGAGGCGCGATGAACCGGCGCACGACCGCGACCGAGAACGACGCACGCGCAACGATCGTCGAAATCGCCCGACGGATGAACCCGCTCGGCATCAATACCGGCCGCGCAGGCAACGTGTCGATGCGGTGGCACCGCGGCGGCGAGGCCGGAATGCTCGTCACGCCGAGCGCGATGGCCTACGAGGCGATGGCGATCGACGACATCGTCTGGGTCGCGCTCGCCGCACCGGCAGACGAGGACCCGGAAGCCGAAGAGCCGGTGCGACGGCACGGCGTGCGTCGTCCTTCGTCGGAGTGGCGGTTGCACCGCGACCTGTATTGCGCGCGCGAGGAGGCCGGTGCGATCGTCCATGCGCACGCGCCGTTCGCGACGACGCTCGCCTGCCTGCCGCGCATCCACGCCGAAGGAATCCCGGCGTTCCACTACATGATCGCGCGCGCCGGTGGAGACGACATCCGTTGCGCGCCGTACGCGACCTTCGGCACGCGCGCGCTGTCGAAGCACGCGCGCGAGGCACTCGAGGGCCGGCGCGCGTGCCTGCTTGCGCAGCACGGCCTGGTTGCGATCGGCGCCGGTCCCGAGGACGCGCTCGAAACGGCGGTGGAGGTCGAAGCGCTCGCGCGCGTCTACTGGCAGGCGCTGCAGGTGGGCGAGCCGGCGCTGCTCGACGCGCAGGCGATGTCCGAGGTGCGGAAGCGCTTCGCGCGCTACCGGCCGGACCCTTCCTGAGCGCCGCGTTCGCGGCCTGCGGCGGCGGCGCGCTTCAGGTGTTCGTCCGACAGCACCCGCACGTCGGGGTTCGTGCCGCAGCCGTGGCCCTCACCCGGCCGCGCTGCGGCGCTCCGCGGTGCGTGCGCGTGCCGGCGCGCGGCGGGGCCTCGCGGGCTGCGCCGGGCTGCCGGGCAGCATGCGCGCCAGGTGACGTCCGGTGTGGCTCGCTTCGCAGCGGGCGATCTGCTCCGGCGTCCCGGCGGCGACGACCGTGCCGCCTCCGTCTCCGCCCTCGGGCCCCAGGTCGACGATCCAGTCGGCGGTCTTGATCACGTCGAGGTTGTGCTCGATGACGACGACGGTGTTGCCGTGGTCGCGCAACCGGTGGATCACTTCGAGCAGCAACGCGATGTCGTGGAAGTGCAGTCCGGTGGTCGGCTCGTCGAGGATGTACAGCGTGCGCCCGGTGTCGCGTTTGGACAGTTCCTCGGAAAGCTTCACGCGCTGCGCCTCGCCGCCCGACAGCGTCGTCGCGCTCTGGCCGAGCCGCACGTAGCCGAGCCCGACGTCGAGCAGCGTCTGCAGCTTGCGGCGGATCGCGGGAACCGCCGAGAAGAACTCGTGCGCCTGCTCGATCGTCATGTCGAGCACCTCGGCGACGTTGCGTCCCTTGTACTGCACTTCGAGCGTTTCGCGGTTGTAGCGCCGCCCGCCGCAGACGTCGCAGGCGACGTAGATGTCGGGCAGGAAGTGCATCTCGACGCGGATCACGCCGTCGCCCTGGCACGCCTCGCAGCGGCCGCCCTTGACGTTGAACGAGAAGCGGCCGGCGCCGTAGCCGCGTTCGCGCGCGAGCGGCGTCTCGGCGAAGATCTCGCGGATCGGAGTGAACAGCCCGGTGTAGGTCGCCGGATTCGAACGCGGCGTGCGTCCGATCGGGCTCTGGTCGACTGCGATGACCTTGTCGATGCGCTCGAGACCGTCGATCGACTCGTACGGTGCCGGTTCGGCCGATGCGCGATTGATCGCGCGTGCGGCGGCCTTGTACAGCGTGTCGTTGATCAGCGTCGACTTGCCCGATCCCGACACTCCGGTCACGCAGACGAGCAGGCCGAGCGGTATCTGCGCCGTCAGGTGCTTCAGGTTGTTGCCGCTCGCGCCGTGGATCGTCACGTGATGCTCGTCGGGCGCCTTGCGCCGGCGCGGAACCTCGATGCGCAACGCCCCCGACAGGTATCGGCCGGTCAGCGACTGCGCGCTGGCTTCGATCGCGTCGGGGGTGCCCTGCGCGACCACTTCGCCGCCGTGCTCGCCGGCACCGGGACCCATGTCGATCACGTGATCGGCCGCGCGGATCGCGTCCTCGTCGTGCTCGACGACGAGCACCGAATTGCCGAGATCGCGCAACTGCAGCAGCGTTGCGATCAGCCGGTCGTTGTCGCGCTGATGCAGTCCGATCGACGGCTCGTCGAGCACGTACATCACCCCGGTCAGGCCGGAGCCGATCTGCGAGGCGAGCCGGATTCGCTGCGATTCGCCGCCCGACAGCGACTCCGCCGAGCGGTCGAGCGACAGGTAGTCGAGGCCGACGTTGTTCAGGAACCGGAGCCGGTTGACGATCTCGCGCACGATCCGCTCGCCGACCGCCTGCCGCGCGCCCGGCAGCTCGAGCGTCTCGAACCACGCCAGCGCCTGGCGCAGGGTCCAGCGCGACACCTCGTAGATCGGGCGATCGTCTCCGCGCGGCCCGACGCGAACGAAGCGCGCGTCCGAGCGCAGCCGCGTCGCGTCGCAGGCCGGGCAGTTGCGCGTGTTCAGGTACTTGCTCAACTCCTCGCGCACGTTGGCCGAGTCGGTTTCCCGGTGCCTGCGCTCGAGATTCGGGATCACGCCTTCGAATGCGTGTTCGCGCACGGTCGTGCGACCGCCGTCGCCGGCGTAGGTGAACGGGATCTTCTGCGTGCCCGAGCCGAACAGCACGACGTGGCGGATCCGCTCGGGAAGCGCCTCGAAGGCGGTGTCGACGTCGAAGCCGAGGAACGCCGCAAGATCCTGCAGCAACTGGAAATAGAACGAGTTGCGCCGGTCCCAGCCCTTGATCGCACCCGATGCGAGGCTCAGTCCCGGGAACTGCACGACGCGTCGCGGGTCGAAGAACTGCACGACGCCGAGCCCGTCGCATTCGGGGCACGCGCCCAGCGGGTTGTTGAACGAGAACAGGCGCGGTTCGAGTTCGGGCAGCGCGTGGTTGCACACCGGACACGCGAATCGGCTCGAGAACAACTGCGTCTCGCCGCTGTCCATGTTCGACGCGAGCGCGCGGCCGTCGGCGATTCGCAGCGCCGTCTCGAAGGACTCGGCCAGGCGCTGGCGGATCGTCGCGCCGACCTTGATGCGGTCGACGACGACGTCGATCGAGTGTTTCTGGTTGCGGTTCAGTTTCGGCAGTTCGCCGCCGCCGAGCTCGACGATGTCGGTCTCGGCGACCGCCGCCTCGGGTGCTTCGCCGGCGCGCTCCGCGCGTTCGGTGCGCACGCGCACGCGCACGAAGCCCTGCGCCTGCAGCGATTCGAAGAGGTCGAGGTGCTCGCCCTTGCGGCCGGTCAGCACCGGCGCGAGGATCATCAGGCGCGTGCCTTCGGGCAGCGCCATCACCGCGTCGACCATCTGCGACACGGTCTGCGCCTCGAGCACGTGTTCGGGGTGCTGCGGGCAGTACGGCGTTCCCACCCGCGCGAAGAGCAGCCGCAGGTAATCGTGGATCTCGGTGACCGTGCCCACCGTCGAGCGTGGGTTGTGGCTCGTCGCCTTCTGCTCGATCGAGATCGCCGGCGACAGCCCCTCGATCAGGTCGACGTCGGGTTTCTCCATCAACTGCAGGAACTGCCGCGCGTAGGCCGACAGCGATTCGACGTACCTGCGCTGGCCTTCGGCGTACAGCGTGTCGAAGGCGAGCGACGACTTGCCCGATCCGGACAGCCCGGTGATCACCACCAGGCGGTTGCGCGGCAGGTCGAGACCGATGTTCTTGAGGTTGTGGGTGCGGGCACCCCGGATCCGGATCAGTTCCATGCAGGGTCGGTGCCGGGCGACCGGAAGGCAATCGACTAATATACCCGGTTGCGGACACTGGCCCGATGCACCCTGGTTCCCCCGACACCGTAGCCGGCTCCGATCCGGATGCCGCCTCGCGCGGCGACGCTTCGCTGCCCCGGCGAGCGGATTCGCATATGACGCCGCGCGAACTCCGCTCGAGCGTCTCGCTCGCGTCGATCTTCGCGCTGCGAATGCTCGGGCTGTTCCTGATCCTGCCGGTGTTCGCGGTGCATGCGCGTTCGATTCCCGGCGGCCACGACGCGACGATGATCGGGTTGGCGCTCGGGATCTACGGACTCACGCAGGCGATGCTGCAGATTCCGTTCGGCCTGGCATCCGACCATTTCGGGCGCAAGCCGGTGATCGTCATCGGACTGCTGCTGTTCGCCGCGGGGAGTTTCGTCGCCGCGGGCGCCTCCGACCTGTTCATGACGATCGTCGGGCGCGCGCTGCAGGGCGCCGGCGCGATCTCGGCGGCGGTCACCGCGTTCATCGCCGACAGCACCCGCGACAGCCAGCGCACCAAGGCGATGGCGATGGTCGGCGGTTCGATCGGCGTGACCTTCGCGATTTCGCTGGTCGGTGCTCCGTTGCTGTACGAGCGGATCGGGATGGACGGGATCTTCGCGTTCACCGGGCTGCTCGCGCTCGGTGCGATCGCCGTCGTGACGCTGGTGACTCCTCCGGCGCCACCGGCACCGCAGGCCGCGTCCGACGGCGTGTCGCGCACGTCGTTGCGCGAAGTCGCCGTCGAGCCCGACCTGCTGCGGCTGAACTTCGGGATCTTCACGCTGCACGCGGTGCAGATGGCGATGTTCGTCGTGTTGCCGACCTGGCTCGCCGATCGCGCGGGTCTCGACGTTTCCGAGCACTGGAAGATCTACCTGCCGGTCGTGCTGCTGTCGTTCGTCCTGATGCTGCCCGCATTGCTGTGGAGCGAGCGGCGCGTCGGGCTGCGCCCGGTGTTCCTTGCGTCGATCGCACTCGTGCTCGGCGCGCAACTCGTCTTCATTGCCGAACCGGTCGGACTACTGCCTTTTGCCGCCTTGCTGCTGGTGTTCTTCGCGGGGTTCAATGTGCTCGAGGCCAGCCTGCCGTCGCTGGTCTCGCGGCTGGCACCGTCCGATGCGAAGGGCGCCGCGCTCGGCGTCTACAACACGACGCAGGCTCTGGGGCTGTTCTTCGGCGGCCTGCTGGGAGGCTGGGTGCAGCAGGCGTGGGGGCGGCCGGCCGTCTTCGTCGCGTGCGCGGTCCTGACCACGCTGTGGCTGCTCGTCGCTTTCGGGCACCGGCGCTGGCCGCGGTCGTCACGCGCGGAGGCGCCGGCGCCGTGAGTCGGCATGACACAATCCGTTCACGCGTAATCGCTCGGAGGGGCAGATGGCTTCGGTCAACAAAGTGATACTGATGGGCAATCTCGGCCGCGACCCCGAAACGCGCTATGCGCCCAGCGGCAGCGCGATCTGCAACGTGCGCATCGCGACCACGCGCAACTGGAAGGACAAGGCCTCGGGCGAGAAGCGCGAGGAAACCGAGTGGCACAGCGTCGTCTTCTACGACCGGCTCGCCGAGATCGCCGGCGAATACCTGAAGAAGGGGCGCCCGGTCTACGTCGAGGGCCGGCTGAAGACGCGCAAGTGGCAGGACAAGGAAGGCCAGGACCGCTACACCACCGAGATCATCGCTACCGAGATGCAGTTGCTCGGTTCGCGTGACGGCGGCGGCGGCGACGGCGGCGGGCGCAGCGACGGAGGCGGTTATTCGCGCGAACGCGAGCCCGCCGGCGCCGGCGGCGGTCGTGCGGGGCCGGCGTCCGGTGGATCCGCGCAGCCTCCCAAGACCGACTTCGACGACATGGACGACGACATTCCGTTCTAGGCCCTAGCCTGGACGCAGCGCGCAGATCCGGCGCAGTTTTCCGCTGACCGGATTCGCGCGCGGCGGCGCCGGATCGAGACTCAACTGCACCGGCTGGGCGCCCTGGCTGGCAAGAAAGCGCAGCAGCGCGGCCTGCGCGCGATCGAAGGCGAGGGCGCGCTCGCGTTCGTCGCCGGCCTCGAGCCGCAGCGTGAGGCGGTCGCTCGCCGTCTGCGTCAGCTGGAAGCGGCAGATGCCGGCCTCGTCCTCGAGCACGGTCTCGACGGCGAGCGGAAGGACGTGCACCTGTCTCCTGCCCACGCCGCGCATCGTCAGCACGTCGTCGCGCCGGCCGGCCACCTGCAACGAAGGACGGTCGCTGCCGCAGTCGCAGCGTCCCCGGCCGATCGTGATGCTGTCGCCGATGTCGTAGCGCACGATCGGCTGCACGCGATTGGCGAGATTCGTCAGCAGTGCGGTGTACGAAGCTTCGCCGTCGGGAACCGCGCGCATGCGTTCGTCGACGCCTTCGAGCACGACCCAGCTCTCGTTCAGGTGCAGGCGCCCGCAGCGGCAACCGTGCGCGATGTTCATGCACTCCGAGGCGCCGTAATCCTCGACGAGCCGGCAACCGAAGGCTTCGTCGATCGTGCGGCGATCGGCTTCGGTGAGCGCCTCGCCGCCGCTGAGCAACGCCCGCGGCGCGATGTCGAGCCTGCCCGCGCGTTTCTCGGCGGCCAGCTGCACGAGCATCGTCGGGTAGCTCGCGATCGAAACCGGCTGCCACTCCTCGAGGTCGGCGAGCAGGTCGGGCAACGGTTGCAGGATCGAGAACACCCGTGCCTGCGCCGCCAGTGCCGGGTGCATCCGGCATAGCCGTTCCCACCAGACGACGCCGGCGAAATGCCCGCCGGTCGCGGCGATCAGCGCGAGCCTCGACGAACCCGAAACGAAATTCCACGGATCGGCCGGTGGCGCGAAGTCGAAGTCCAGCGTCAGCAGCGCGCCG
Source organism: uncultured Limnobacter sp. (assembly GCA_964481165.1). GTDB lineage: Bacteria > Pseudomonadota > Gammaproteobacteria > Burkholderiales > Burkholderiaceae_E > Zeimonas. Next base: position 11,346 of record CAYZYC010000017.1, read on the forward strand.
TAGACCGCGAGAGCCTCGGTGTCCTGCACGTAGATGCCGGGCACCCCGGTGGTGCCCGAACTCGTCCACACGGCGTACCGGCCCAGGTACGGCTCGGCGATGCGCCGCGGATCCTCGACGAAACTGCGGATCTCGTGCAGCCGCAACTGCGGATCGGTGACCCAGTCGTCGAAATGTCCCATCAGCTCGCTGCGCGTCACCGGCGGATACGCGGACAGCGGGCTTGCGCCGGCGACATCGCGCCAGTGGTTGCGATAGAAGCGCGAGCGCTCGCGGGCGTGGCGCAGCAGCGCATCGATGCGGCGTTGCCTGTTGGCCAGCCGCGTCGGCCGGTCTGCGAGCTGCTCGAGCCACAACTCGTGCAGGCGCGCCCCCCAGGCCCACAACTCGCCCGCGCCGCGCCACCAGTCCCAGGGGCGAACGTCTGCGAAGGGCTCGTGCGGCAGGGCCATCGAGACAATCTAGTCGGGTCGCTCGCGCGCGCCTTGATCCGGGTCAGGCGCAACGCCATCGTACGCGGTCGCGTCGGCGGTGCACCGCATGCGCTGCGCTACCATGGCGCCCGCGACGACGCAGGAGGGAATCATGCAGGTGGTGTGCCTGGATCTCGAGGGGGTTCTCGTTCCCGAGATCTGGATCGAGTTTTCCCGGCGGACCGGGATCGCCGAATTCGCGCGGACCACGCGCGACGAGCCCGACTACGATCGGCTGATGCGCTACCGGCTCGACCTGCTCGCGCAGCATCGGCTCGGACTCGCCGACATCCAGCGCGTCATCGAATCGATGGGTCCGATGCCGGGCGCGCGCGAGTTCCTCGACGACCTGCGCGAGCGCTACCAGGTCTTCATCCTGTCGGATACCTTCTACGAATTCGCCGACCCGTTGATGCGCCAGCTCGGACGCCCGACCTTGCTGTGCCATCGGCTGGAGATCGGCGAGGACGGCGCCGTTCGCGACTACCGGCTGCGCATGCCCGACCAGAAGCGCGCGGCGGTGCGCGCGCTGAAAGGCCTGAATTTCCGCGTCATCGCCGCAGGCGATTCGTACAACGACACGGCGATGCTCGCCGAAGCCGACGCGGGCTTCTTCATCCATCCGCCCGAGTCGATCGTACGACAGTTCCCGCAGTTTCCGGTCACGCACGACTATCCCGAGCTGCGCTCCGCGATCGACGGCGCAGCACGGCGATTGCGCGGCTGACGGTAGCGGCACGGCGATTGCGCGGCCGACGGCGCGGCACGCGGGCGCCTCGGCGCCCCTCGGTTCCCCTCAGTTCCCCAGCACGTCTCCGAACCGCACCCACGACCTGCCGTCGAAACGCGTGAGCTGCAACGCCTCGATCGGTGCGTGATCGCCGGGACCGGTCGTGAAGCGGATCCCCGGGAGCAGCATCGCGGGCGCGTAACCCTTCAGGTTCGCTGCCTGCGCCATGACGTTCGCGCGCGTCGGTTCGTCGCCGGCCTGGCGCAGCACCTGCACCACCGTCTGCGCGAGCACGTACCCGTAGACGTTCAGGTAGTCGGTGACGTCGCCTTCCGGGTAGTACTCGGCCATCCACGCCCGCCACTGCTGCATGTCCGGCGTGTTCTCCCACTCGGGGTCGCCGGGCGTCATCAGCCAGGCCGACGAAACGATGCCGGCTCCCTTCTCGAGCCCCGCTGCCTGCATCACCGAGCCGACGCTCACCGAAACGCTGGCCAGGTACTGCGCCGGCTTCCAGCCGATGTCGTACGCCTTGCGGATCGCCTGTGCGGCGAACTTCGGCGTCGTCACGTTGACGAAGGTGTCCGCCCCCGCACCCTGCAGGGCGACGATCTGCGAATCGATCGCAGGATCGGTCACGTTGTACGTGGCCGCGGCGACGATCCTCGCCTGCGCGTCGTCGCCCAGTCCCTCGCGCAACCCGTCGAGGTAGTCCTTTCCGAAGTCGTCGTTCTGGTACAGCACGCCGATCTTCGCTCGCGGCCTCGTCTCGAGGATGTGCCGGGCGTAGATCCTTGCCTCGGTGCGGTAGTCGGGCTGCCCGCCCATCGTCCACGGGAAGTTCTTCGGGTCGTTCCACTTCGACGCGCCGGTCGCGGCGAACAGTTGGGGCACCTGCTTCGCGTTCAGGTACCGGCGGATCGCCGAGTTCGACGGCGTGCCGAGCGTGCCGAAGACGAACAGCACGTCGTCGCGTTCGACGAGACGTCGTGTCATCTCGACCGCCTTCGGCGGGCTGTATCCGTCGTCGAGCGAAAGGAACTCGATCCTGCGGCCGTGGATTCCGCCCTGGTCGTTGATCATCCGGAAGTACGCGGCCTCGGCCTTGCCGATCGTGCCGTAGGCCGATGCGGGTCCGCTGTACGGCATCGTCTGCCCGATCCGGATCGTGCCGGCCGCCGCAGGCACGACCGGCGAACGCTGCTCGACCGCCGAAGCACCCGATCCCGAAGCGCCGGCCGCCGACGCAGCGGCTGCGGCAACGGCCGTCAACACCGACACGCAGGCAGCGACGAACGCTGCCCGCCGGTTGCCGGTCCGTCGCCGCCGCACTGGCACCCTCACTTCGCGGAGTCTCCCATCACGTCGCCGAAACGCACCCACGACTTGCCGTCGAAGCGCGTCAGTTGCACCGATTCGATCGGAGCGAAGTCCGAGGGCCCGGTATTGATCCGGATTCCCGGAATGATCGTCGTCGGTGCGAAGTTCTTCAGGCTCGCTGCCTGCTTCATGACGTTCTCGCGCGTGAGGTCGTCGCCCGCCTGCTCGAGCACCTTCACGATGGTCTGCGCGACCGTATAGCCGTACACGTTCGTGTTGTCCTTGATGTTGCCTTCCGGATAGTACTTCTCCATGAACGCACGCCAGTCGGCCAGCGCCTGCGCCCACTCGGGGTCGCCCGGCTCCATCAGGTACGCAGACGAGATGATGCCGACGCCTTTCTCGAGGCCCGCGGGTTCCATCACCGAGCCGACGCCGACCGAAACGTTGGTCAGGTACTGCAACGGTTTCCACCCGATGTCCCAGGCCTTGCGGATTGCCTGCGCCGCGAACTTCGGTGTCGTGACGTTGATGAACGTGTTGGCCCCCGAACCCTGCAACGCGACGATCTGCGAATCGACCGTCGGATCGGTGACTTCGTACGACACCTCGGATACCAGCATCGACTTCGCCTTGTCGCCGAGCCCCTCGCGCACGCCGGCCACGTAGTCCTTTCCGAAGTCGTCGTTCTGGTACAGGATGCCGATCTTCGCGTCGGGCTTCGTCTTCAGGATGTGCTGCGCATAGATGCGGCCTTCGGTGTGGTAGTTCGGCTGCCAGCCCATCGTCCACGGGAAGTTCTTCGGATCGTTCCACTTCGCAGCGCCGGTGGCGACGAACAGTTGCGGAACCTTCTTCGCGTTCATGTACTTCTGGATCGCCGTGTTCGACGGAGTTCCCAGCGGTCCGAACAGGAACAGCACCTGGTCCTGCTCGACCAGGCGGCGCGCCATCTCGACCGCCTTCGGCGGGCTGTATCCGTCGTCGAGCGAAATGAACTCGATCTTGCGGCCGTTGATTCCGCCCTGGTCGTTGATCATCCGGAAGTACGCGGCCTCGGCCTTGCCGATCGTGCCGTAGGCGGACGCGGGTCCGCTGTAGGGCATCGTCTGCCCGATCTTGATCGTCGTGTCGGTTGCGCCCGGATCGTACTTTTTCTGCGCGAGCGCGGTGGCTGCGGCCAGCGACAGGGTCGCGGCGGCAGCGATAGAAACGAGTACTGGTCTCATGTCGACCTCCTCTGGACTTCCGGGGCGGGCCGCTCGCGGCGCCATGCCGCGAACCTTCCCCGGAGCAACTCGATGCCACCGGCGATTCCGGTGGGCATCAGGTACACGAACGCAATCATGAACACGCCGTAGATCGCCCACGGCGCTGCCTTCGAGATCTGGTCTGCGATGTTCGGCACGAACTGGACGAACAGCGCGCCGTAGACGGCGCCCGAGATCGATGCGAGTCCGCCGATCACGCTGCCGACGAGCAGCGTGATCGACAGGAAGATCGTGAAGCTGTCGGGTGCGACGAACTGCACCGCGATCGCGCCCAGAGAACCGGCAACGCCGGTGAACATCGCCGAGACGCCGAACGTGAGCGACTTGTAGATCGCGATGTCGACGCCCATCGCCTCGGCGGCGATCGGATGCTCGCGTATCGCGACGATCGCGCGCCCGATTCGGCCGCGAAGCAGGTTGCGCGCGACGACGAATGCGAGCAACGCCACCGCGAGCGTGAAGAAGTACAGCCACTCGTCGGGGTTCAGCGGCAGGCCGAAGGGCGCCTCGGGCTTGAGGATCACGACGCCCTGCACGCCGCCGGTCCACGGCTCGAGATGCTTGTACTTCAGCAACTGCGGCAGCGCCAGCCCGAGCGCGAAAGTCGCCAGTGCCAGATAGAGCCCTTCGAGCCGCAACGCCGGCAGGCCGAACAGGAATCCGGCGACCAGGCAGACCAGGCCGGCGACCGGCAGCGTCGCCCAGTACGGCACGCCCATCTGGTCCATCAGCACCGCCGTCGTGTACGCGCCGATCGCGTAGAAGGCGCCGTGGCCGAGCGAAATCTGCCCGTTGAATCCGGTGAGGATGTTCAGCCCGAGCAACGCGATCGCGTAGACGAGCACCATCGTCAGCTGGAACGTCCGGTAGTCGCTCGCCACGAAGGGCAGCGCGCAGGCGATCGCGATCAGCGCGAGCGGCAGCAGCGCTCGGGGGCGTCCCGACGCTCCGTCGGCCGAAACGCGCTGCGGGTTCCGCGGTTGCAGGTCCTGCGGGTTCATACGCGCGTCACCTGGCGCTTGCCGAGCAGGCCCGCGGGGCGGATCACCAGCACGCCGATGATCAGCGCGAGCGCCACCGACAGCTTGAGTTCGTTGCCGATCACGTACGCGCCGAGCAGGTTCTCGAGCACCCCGACGATGAACCCGCCGAGCACCGCGCCGAACGGATTGTCGATTCCGCCGAGCACCGCGGCGGCGAACGCGTACAGCAGGATGCCGCCCATCATGTTCGGCTCCAGGTAGACGATCGGTGCGACCATCATTCCGGCCACGGCGCCGATCGCACCCGCCAGGCCCCAGCCGAGCGCGAGCATCTGCCCGACGCGAATGCCGACCAGCCGGCTCGAATCCGGGTTCTGCGCGACCGCGCGCATCGCCAGTCCCAGCGGCGTGAAGCGGAAGAAGACGTACAGCAGCGCGAGCACGACCAGCGTCACGCCGATCGCGCCGAGTTCGTGCGCCGAGACCAGTTGCTGGCCGAACACCGGCGTGGTCGGAAACGGGCTCGGGAAGGTCTTGATCGTGTAGCTGAAGATCCAGCCGGCGAGGCTGTTGAAGATGAACAGCAGGCCGATGAACACGATGACCACGGCGAGCACCGGCGCATTCTCGACCGGCCGGATGACGATGCGCTCGATCGCCGCGCCGAGCACGAAAGCGGCGACCACGGTCAGCGCGAAGGCTCCCCAGTACGGCACTCCCGCGTCGATCAGCGTCCACGCGATGTAGGTCGAGAACATCGCCATCTCGCCCTGCGCGAAGTTCACCAGGTGCGTCGTCTGGTAGATCATCACCAGCGCCAACGCGACGCTGGCGTAGATCCCGCCGGTGGCGAGGCCTGCGAACACCTGGTGAAGGAAGCTCTCCATCGATCAGTATCCGAGATACGAGCGACGCACCGAGTCATCCTGGCGGACGTCCTTCGCGGACCCGCCGAGCACGATTCGCCCGGTCTCGATCAGGTAGGCGTGATCGGCGAGATCGAGCGCCATCGCGGCATTCTGTTCGACGAGCAGGATCGACACTTTCTCCTGCTCGTTGATCCTGTGCATGATCCCGAAGATCTCGCGCACGAGCAACGGTGCCAACCCGAATGACGGCTCGTCGAGCAGCAGCAGGCGAGGGCGCAGCATCAGCGCGCGCGACACCGCGAGCATCTGCTGCTCGCCTCCGGAGAGGGTTCCCGCCTGCTGGTGCCTGCGTTCGCGCAGCCGCGGGAAGTAGTGATAGATGCGCTCGACGTCCTCGGCGACCGCGGCGCGGCCGCGGCGGGTCCACGCGCCCAGCCGCAGGTTCTCCTCGGTGGTCAGCCCGAGAAAAGTGCCGCGCCCGTCGGGCACGTGCGCCACGCCGAGACGGGCGATGTCTTCGGTCGACCGGCCGTCGATCCGCGCGCCTTCGAGCCGGACCTCGCCTTCGGTGCGCACCATCATCGAGCACAGCGCCCGCAGCGTCGTCGTCTTGCCTGCGCCGTTGGATCCGAGCAGCGTCGTGATCGACCCGTGCTGCAGGTCGAAGCTCATCCCGTGCAGCACGCGGCTCGCCCCGTACCAGGCGACGAGATCGCGCACCGCGAGCATCGGCTGCGCGGCCGGCGAAGTAGCGGCGGGCGACGGGGCGGCGGTCGCGTTCACGCGCGCGGGGCTCCGAGATATGCCTCGATCACTTCCGGGTGCTCGCGGACCGCGTCGGGCGTGCCTTCGGCGATCTTTCGGCCGAAATTCAATGCGACGACCTTGTCGGAGACGCTCATCACGAGGTTCATGTGGTGCTCGACCAGCAGCACCGTCACGCCGAGTCCGTCGCGGATTTCGCGGATCGCGTTGCCGAGCGAGGCGACTTCCTCGTGGTTCAGGCCGCTGGCCGGTTCGTCGAGCAGCAGCAACTGCGGCTGCGCGGCGAGCGCGCGCGCGAGTTCGATGCGCTTGCAGGTGCCGAACGGCAGTTCGGAGACGCGCGTGTGCGCACACGCGGCGAGGCCGAGTCGTTCGATCAGCGACGATGCGCGCTGCAGCGCGGCCGACTCCTCGACGCCGACGAAGGGCAGGCGCAGGGCGTTGGCGAGGAACCCGCTCGAAGTGCGGCTGTGCGTGCCGAGCAGCACGTTGTCGAGCACGCTCATCGTGCGAAACAGCGCGAGGTTCTGGAAGGTGCGGCCGATTCCGAGCGCGGCGACCCGGTGGCGCGCGATACGGTCGATCGGACGGCCGTCGAAGCGGATGTGCCCCGAGTCGAACTCGTAGAGCCGCGACACGCAGTTGAACAGCGTCGTCTTTCCGGCGCCGTTCGGCCCGATCAGGCCGCAGATCCGGCCGCGCTCGACCTCGAACGAGACGTCGTCGAGCGCGACGATTCCGCCGAAGCGAACCGTGATTCGCTCCACCGAAAGAATGCACTGGTCTTTCGGCGGAATGCCCCCATCTGTTCCCGCGGTTGCGGTCATCATCGGGATTCGTCCCGGCGTGCCTGCGACGCGTCGATGATTCCGGGTTTTCCTTTACAATTCAAGGTTTTTCCGCGCCCGGCGTTCGCGACCGGGCAATCCGCCTTTCGAGTCCAGACCATGCCGATCTACGCTTACCGTTGCGATTCCTGCGGCGCCGAGAAGGACGTGCTGCAGAAGTTCTCCGACGCGCCGCTCACCGTGTGCCCGCAATGCGGCGCCGAGGCGTTCCGCAAGGTTCTCACGGCACCGGCGTTCCAGTTGAAGGGCAGCGGCTGGTACGTGACCGATTTTCGCGACGGCAACAAGGCGAAGCCCGACGCCGCGAAACCGTCCGAACCGGCGAGCGCCGATGCGCGCACCGAAGGAGCCGGCTCGGGAGCCGGTAGCAGCGTCGCAGGGAGCAGCGGCGATGCGGGTTCAGCGGCAGCCGGCAAGGCGGGCGCGGGCGGCGCCGGTGCGGGCGGTGCCGATTCCACGGCAGGCAAGTCGCGCGAATCGTCGGCCGCGCCGGCGACCTCCGCACCGTCGCAGGGCAGCACCTCCTCCTGAGACCGGACGCGCACCGCGCAGCATGCGCAAGTACTTCGTCACCGGACTGATCGTCTGGGTGCCGCTCGTCATCACGCTCTGGGTGCTCGACCTGATCGTGACGACGATGGACCAGAGCCTCGAACTGCTGCCGCTGCAACTGCATCCGCGCACCTTCTTCGGGCACGACGTTCCGGGGCTCGGCGTGCTGCTGACGATCGGCGCGGTGCTGTTCACCGGGCTGGCCGCGCGCAACTTCATCGGCGAGCGCCTGCTGATCTACTGGGAAGGCATGCTCGCGCGCATCCCGATCGTGAACTCGATCTACCTGAGCGTGAAGCAGGTCAGCGACACGATCCTGTCGCCGAACGGGCAGGCGTTCCGGCGGGCGCTGCTCGTGCAGTATCCGCGCACCGGCGTCTGGACGATCGCGTTCCAGACGGGCGCCCCGTCCGACGAGGTGCGCCGGCACATCGACGTCGACATGATTTCGATCTACGTCCCCACCACGCCGAACCCGACTTCCGGCTTCTTCCTGATGATGCCGCGGTCCGAGACGGTCGCGCTGGCCATGAGCGTCGACGAGGCGCTGAAATACGTGGTGTCGATGGGAGTCGTCGTGCCACCCGATCGCGGCGGTATCGCGCCGCACGACCTCGGCGTCGACCCGGCGCCCGTCCTCCCGGTCGTGCCTCCAGGCGCGCCGCCGGGCTTGAACCGGAGAACCTGATGCGTAGCTGCTATGCGGGCGAAATCTCGACCGCGCACCTCGGACGGACCGTCACGCTGTTCGGCTGGGTGCACCGCCGTCGCGACCACGGCGGCGTGATCTTCATCGACCTGCGCGATCGCGAAGGGCTCGCGCAGGTCGTCTGCGATCCCGATCGGCCGGCGCTGTTCGCCGTCGCCGAGCGCGTGCGCAACGAGTTCTGCGTGAAGGTCGTCGGCACGGTTCGCCGCCGGCCCGAAGGCACCGTCAATCCGAACATCCGCAGCGGCGAGGTCGAGGTGCTCTGCGAGGAACTCGAGATCCTCAATGCCTCGCTGACCCCGCCGTTCCAGCTCGACGACGAGAACCTGTCGGAGACGACGCGCCTGACGCATCGGGTGCTCGACCTGCGCCGTCCGACGATGCAGCACAACCTGATGCTGCGCTATCGCGTCGCGATGGAAGTGCGGAAGTATCTCGACTCGCTCGGCTTCGTCGACATCGAGACGCCGATGCTCACGCGTTCGACCCCCGAGGGTGCGCGCGACTATCTCGTTCCGTCGCGCGTCAATCCGGGCGAGTTCTTCGCGCTGCCGCAGTCGCCGCAGTTGTTCAAGCAGATGCTGATGGCGTCCGGATTCGATCGCTACTACCAGATCACGCGCTGCTTTCGCGACGAGGACCTGCGCGCGGACCGGCAGCCGGAGTTCACGCAGATCGACTGCGAGACTTCGTTCCTGACCGAGGAAGAGATCCGCGGGATCTTCGAGGAGATGATCCGCGTCGTGTTCCGCAACGCCATGTCGGTCGAGCTGCCCGCGCAGTTCCCGGTGATGCCGTATGCCGAGGCGATGCGGCTCTACGGCTCGGACAAGCCGGACCTGCGCGTGAAACTCGTGTTCACCGACCTGACCGACGCGATGACCGACGTCGACTTCAAGGTGTTCAGCGCCCCGGCCAACGCCGAAGACGGCCGCGTCGTCGCGCTTCGCGTTCCCGGGGGCGGCTCGATGACGCGCGGCGAGATCGACGCGTACGGACAGTTCGTCTCGATCTATGGCGCGAAGGGACTCGCGTGGATCAAGGTCAACGACGCAGCGCGCGGTCGCGACGGGCTGCAGTCGCCCATCGTCAAGAACCTGCACGACGCCGCGATCGCCGCGATCCTCGAGCGCACCGGCGCGGCCGACGGCGACATCGTCTTCTTCGGAGCCGACACCGCCCGGGTCGTCGCCGCGTCGATCGGCGCATTGCGCACGAAGATCGGCCAGTCGGAGTTCGGCCGGCGCACGGGTCTTTTCGAGCCGGGATGGAAGCCGGTGTGGATCGTCGATTTCCCGATGTTCGAGTACGACGACGACGAGGATCGCTGGGTTTCCGTGCACCACCCGTTCACGTCGCCGAAGGACGGTCACGAAGACCTGATGACGAGCGACCCGGGCGCGTGCCTGGCGAAGGCCTACGATCTCGTGCTCAACGGCTGGGAGCTCGGCGGCGGCTCGGTCCGCATCCATCGCGAGGACGTGCAGAGCAAGGTGTTCCGCGCGCTGCGCATCGGCTCCGAGGAAGCGCGCGCGAAGTTCGGGTTCCTGCTCGATGCGCTGCAGTACGGTGCGCCGCCGCACGGCGGGATCGCGTTCGGACTCGATCGCCTCGTCACGCTGATGGCCGGGGCCGAGTCGATCCGCGACGTGATCGCGTTCCCGAAGACGCAGCGGGCACAATGCCTGCTGACGCAGGCGCCGTCGGAAGTCGACGAACAGCAGCTTCGCGAGCTGCACATCCGGCTGCGCAACTCCGAGGTGGCCAGGGCGTGACGAAGATTCCGGAATCGGTGCTGGTCGTCGTGCATGCGTCCGACCTGCAGGTGCTGCTGCTCGAACGCGCCGACCACCCGGGTTTCTGGCAATCGGTGACCGGCAGCCGCGCGACGCTCGACGAACCGCTGCTGCAGACCTGCGTGCGCGAGGTGCGCGAGGAGACCGGCATCGATGCACGGGACTTCGATCTCGTCGACTGGCAGCAGGAGAACCGCTACGAGATCTACCCGCACTGGCGCGCGCGCTACGCGCCGGGCGTCACGCAAAACGTCGAGCACGTGTTCGGGCTGCGCTTGCCGCATCCGATCGACGTGCAACTCGCGCCGCGCGAGCACCTGCGATACGAATGGCTGCCGTGGGAAGACGCGGCAGGGCGGTGTTTCTCGTGGAGCAACGCCACGGCGATCCGTCAGCTTCCGCAGCGCAACGCTGCCGCATGCCGATGAAGACACCGGCGCAGAGGCCCCGGGCAAGCGCGGCGTCGGCGCTGCGCAGCCGCGTCGAATCGCGGATCGTGCGCGCCGTCGGCAGCATGCGCGCGATGGGCAACATGCGCGCGATGGGCAACATGCGTGCCGTCGGCGGCATGCGCCGTGCGTCGCCGGGCCCGCGCGACGCGAAGACGCGTTTGCCGGCGCCCGAAGCGGCCGCGCCCCGGCTGCGCGTGGCGACCTACAACATCCACAAGGGCGTGCTGCGCGACTTCATCGGGCTGCGCCGCGTCGCGCGCATCCACGAACTGCGCACGCGGCTGCACGAACTCGGCAGCGACCTGGTCTTCCTGCAGGAGGTGCAGGGCCAGCACCAGCGTCACGCACGGCAGTTCGAGCAATGGCCGAGCGAATCGCAGGAGCTGTTCCTGTCGAAGTCGCCGGCGCTGAAACAGACCTTCGAGACCGCGTACGGGCGCAACGCGAGCTACCTGCACGGCCACCACGGCAACGCGCTCCTCTCGCGCTACCCGATCATCGGACTGGAGAACCGCGACATCTCCGACCACGCGCTCGAAAAGCGCGGGGTCCTGCATTGCACGGTGCAGATCGATTCGCGCCGGGTGCACTGCTTCGTCGTGCACCTGGGGCTGCTCGCCCGCAGCCGCGAACGACAGCTCGGTGCGCTGCTCGAATGGATCTCGTCCGAAGTCGATGCGCAGGATCCGCTGATCATCGCCGGCGACTTCAACGACTGGCGCAACACGCTGTCCGAGCGCCTGTGCCGGGAAGCCGGCGTGGTCGAGGTATTCGACGCGCTGCGTCCGGGGATCGAGACCGCGCGGCGGGCCGCCTATTTCACGCGCGATCGGACGTTCGACGTCGCGAGGCAGGCGGCCGTCGAGGTTCCGCGGCTGCCGCGCATGGTGCGCACGGCCCGCACCTATCCCGCGCTCGTTCCGTGGTTCCGGATGGACCGCATCTACCAGCGCGGCTTTCGCGTGACCGACGCGCGGGTGCTGCGCGGCATCGAGTGGGCGCGCCTGTCGGACCACAGTCCGCTGGTCGCGGATCTCGAGCTGCCGGAACTGCCTCCGCAGTGATCGTGCGCGCCGCGCGGCGACGCGGCGCTCGCCCCTGCGCCGGCTGCCCGGCCTACCGCCCGGCCTCGCGCATGCGTTCGGCGGCGGCGAGGAAATCGAGCAGGATCGGCGAACTGTCGAGCAGATCTTCGGCGCCCGGGTGGAACTCGGGGTGCCACTGCACGCCCAGCGCGTATCCCGAGCCGCGCCAGCGGATCGCTTCGACGATGCCGTCGACGCTCGAGCGCGCATCGACGACGAGGTCGCCGCCGAGCCGGTCGACCGCCTGGTGGTGGATGCTGTTCACCCGGCCGGAGGCCAGCGGCGCATAGAGGTTCGACAGCAGCGAGTCGGGTTCGAAGCTGATCTCGTGGAACAGCGCGTCGTACAGCTCGGAGTCGACGTGCGGGATCGCCTGCGGGCGTTGCGTGGGAATGTCCTGCAGCAGCGTGCCGCCGAACGCGACGTTCATCAGCTGCGCGCCGCGGCAGATGCCCAGCACGGGCCGGCCCTGCGCCATGAACTCGTGCAGCAGCTCCATCTCGTAGCGGTCGCGGACGATGTCGCCGGACCACTCCTGGCGCATCGGCTGCGCTCCGTACGAACGCGGGCTGACGTCGGCGCCGCCCTGCAGCACGAGGGCGTCGAGTTCGTTGACGTAGCTGCGCACCGAGATTCCGCGCCGGCTGACTTCGGCGCTCGAACTGATCGTCGGGATCATCAGCACGAGCGCGCCGTGCGCCATGATCCAGTGCGCGATCGACTGCTCGAGGTACTGCAGCACCTTGTTGCGAAAGCCGAGTTCGCGCGGCGGTGCGTGCAGCAGGCGTGCGGAGAGGCCGATCTTCAGCGGCCGGGGTGCCATGGCGCCTCAGCGACTCCAGCGAAGGCACTGCTGGCGGACGACTTCGGGAAGCAGGTTCTCGCGCTCGTGGGTCTGGCGGATCCAGGTGGCATCGTTGCCGAGCGAACCGATGTCGTCGCGCACGCGACGGCACGCGTCCTCGGCGCCGAGTTCGATCGCATGCTGCTCGATCTCGGCGAGCGTCTCGGCGATGTCCTCGCGGATCGTGCGGTGTTCGCCGGTCTGCGGGTCGACGAAGGTGCCGTCGAAGCCGAAGCGGCACGCCTGGAATCGATTGAACGTGTAGACGAGGTAGTCGTCTTCCTGCGGCCGGAACGGCTGCTCGAAACTGAGCCAGCGCGCCACGCACTGGACGTATGCCGACAGCGCAGCGGCCTTCTCGATGGTGAGCGGCGTGTCGAGCACGCGGACCTCGATCGTCCCGAACTCGGGCTTCGGGCGGATGTCCCAGTAGAAATCCTTCATGCCCTGCACGACGCCGGTGCGCGCCATCTTCTCGAAGTAGCGCGTGAATTCGTCCCAGCTCAGCGTGAACGGCGCGCGCCCGGACAACGGGAACGCGAACACCGAGTTCAGGCGCGCCGAGTGGAAACCCGTGTCGACGCCCTGCACGAAGGGCGAAGACGCCGACAGCGCGATGAAGTGCGGAATGAAACGCGAGAGCCCGTGCAACAGCACGAGCGCCGCGTCGGGGCCGGCGCAGCCGATGTGCACGTGCTGGCCGAAGATCGTGAACTGCTTCGACAGGTATCCGTAGAGCTCGGAGAGCATGTGGAAACGCGGCGTGTCGTAGATGCGCCGCTTGCTCCAGTCCTGGAACGGATGCGTGCCGCCGCCCGACAGGCCGATGTTGAGCCGGCTCGCGCTGTCGACGAGCACGTCGCGGATCTCGCGCAGGTGCGCGAGCGCCTCGGCGTAGTCGCGGCAGATCCCGGTCGACAGTTCGATCATGCTGCCGGTCATCTCGGGCTTCACTTCGCCCGGCAGCTTGCGGCGGCCGACCAGCCGCAGCAGGTCGTTGGCGCCGTCGGTCAGGTCGAAATCGTGCGTATTGACGATCTGAAGTTCGATTTCGACGCCGAGCGTCAGCGCGCGCGACTCGGCGAAGGATTCCAGCGGCATCGGGCTCTCCTACCGGATGTGGTCCTCGTGCACGGAGCGAAGCGCCGCGTGCACGACGATCGGCCCGATCAGTTCGAGGATCGCGATCGCGCTGAACACGATTCCGGTCAACTGCCAGGCGAATTCGGGATACAGCGTCTGCAGCTCGACCATCAGCACCAGCGCCACGCCGGAGATCGGCAGCAGCGCGAAGCCCAGCGCGACACCCTGCTTCAGCGAGATGCCGCTGGCGCGACTGAGCGCCGTCGTTGCGAGCAGCTTCGCGGCGAGACGCGCGAGCACCACCGCCAGGCCGAGCGTGAATCCCGAGACCAGCGTCTCGACCGACCACACCGAACCGGTGATGACGAACAGCATCAGCACCAGCGCGCCGCCGGCGGTGCCGAAGTGCCGCGGCCAGATCCACGGGCGTTCGGTGCTGTTGCGCAGCATCGTTCCGGCCAGAAGCGGGACGAGCATCGTCGAAAGATTCGCCATCTTCGTGACCGACAGCGCCAGCAGGATCAGGCCGAGCAGCAGCAGCGTCGAGTTCTCGTTGCGCAGGTCGAGCCTGCGCGCGATCAGCGAAACCGAGAAGGCGAGCAGCGCGGCGACGATCGCCGAACCGGCGAGCAGGTACAGCGGATGCGCGAACGAACGCACCATGCTTCCGACGAACTCCGCGTGCAGCCACCCGAAGACGAACTTGCTCGCCAGCACGGCGTAGAAGGTGTTCAGTCCGGTCAGCAGGATCATGCGTTCGGTGACCTGTCCCGATGCGTCGAACTCGGAGGCCACGCGCATGACGACCGAAGGCGAGGTGGCGATCGCGATCGCGCCGATGGCGGTGGCCACGCGAGCCTCGACGCCGAGGAGCACGAGCACGAGGAAGACCGCGGCGAACGTGAGCAGCGCCTCCGCGAGACTCGTCGCGAGCAGCCACGGGTTGGTTCGCAGCCAGCGCAGGTTGATGCGGCTGCCGAGCTCGAACAGCAGCAGCGCCAGCGCGAGATCGACGATCAGGCGAAAGCTCGGCTTGAGCGTCGTGCCCGCCAGGTTCAGTCCGAATCCGAACATCGAGACGATCGTGCCGACCGCGGCGTAACCGACGACGCGCGGCAGGCGGAACACGCGATAGACGAACTCGCCGATCAGTGCGGCGATGACGACGGTGAGCGAAACCCAGAGAACCGCGTCGGGCGAAGGCGGCCAGGAAGGCAGGAAGAACAGGTCGGAGCGTGCGTCGCCCGTCATCGTCGGATTCTCCGCAGCGAGGTCATGCAGCTTATGTCACCGATCATTGCAGCACGTCAAGGCGAGGACGGCGACGTGCGCGCGCCGCTGTCGTCCGGCGGGCTCGCCACGGCCACCGGCATCGCCTGGTCGGGCGTGTGGATCGTGCGATGCGGGAAAGGAACCGAAAAGCCCTCGCGCTGGAAGGCCTCCTTCAGCCGTTTCAGGAACTCCCGGCGCACGCTCCACTGGTCCAGCGGAGGCGTCTTCAACCGCGCACGAATCGTCATCGCCGATTCGCCGAGATCGTCGACTCCGGCAATCTCGATCTCGCCGAGCACCTTCGCCTCGTATCCGGGCGCGCGGCGCAGTGCATCGGCGGTCTCGCGCATCACCTGGAAAACGCGATCGATGTCGTCGCGGTAGGACACCCGCATGTCGACGACGGCGAACGCGAATTCGGTCGACATGTTGGTCACCGTCGTGATCAGGCCGTTGGAGACGTAGTGCACGCTGCCGTCGTAGGCGCGCAGCTTGGTACGGCGAAGGCTCAGCGATTCCACGACGCCGGACTTGCCGGCGACCTCCACGACATCGCCGACGCGGATCTGGTTCTCGACCAGGAGGAAGAAGCCGGTGAAGAAATCCTTCACCAGGCTCTGCGCGCCGAAGCCGACGGCGATCCCGACCACGCCCGCCGCACCCAGGATCGGCCCGATCGCGACACCGAGCTGGTTCAGCACGATCAACGCGGCGATGGTGACGATCAGCACCGACAACGACTGGCGGACGATCCTGCCGACCGTCTCGATCCGGCGTTTCTCCTCGATGCTCGCAGTGCGATCGGAGATACGCAGGAAGAATCGGCGCGTGACCCTCGTCGCGAGACTGCGCACGATCAACGCCGCCACGAAGACCACGACGATCGAGGCGAAGAAACGCCACTCGTCGGCGAACGGAGTCCATAGCTGGCTCCATCCGGTCAGCTGCTCGTTCATTCGATGCAGTCTCCGATCGGTGATGCCGTAAACGCCGAAGCGGCGCTTCGTGCTGGTCGGTGTCGCAGCGAGGCGGACTCGCTCGTGCGTGAACCGCTCGTGTTCGGCGGCCGTGCGCCCGAGAAGGCGGGGCGAGAGAAACGACCTGAGGCACCGGACGCAGTGCGCCGGCTCCGCGCTCGCGATGCGCTGCCGCGAGCCAGCGCGCGATTATACGCGCGGCATCGGGTCGGCTTCGCGGCCCCCTGGCGGCCCTTTCGCACGGCGGTCACGCGGGAACGATCGACCCGCGCGTGGCAAATGAGCGACACGAAGCACGGGTCGGACGCCAAAGTCACGACAAGAGGATTGCAGCGAGCCGCTCGTCGAACCAGAATGGGTCAGCGCAGCCAGGATCCCGCTCGATGGGCGAGGACGCCATAACGATAACGACGCTCGCGTGGTCGCTTCTCGTCGTCGCAGCAATCGTGCGACGACGCTGGGTCGTCGCTTCCCGAAAGCGCGCTCGATTCGTCCGTGATCTCGAAGCCCGCCTCGCGCTCGGCGGGCCTGCCTACGTTCCGGTGATGACCTGCGAAGAAGCGCTGCGCGAGTTCGGCGTTGCCTGCGCATGCCACGACGACGGCGTGCACGACCGGCGTGCGGAGCGATCGGCCCCATGGTCGCCGGATGCGCCGGGTGCGTCGCGCAAGTCACCGGCCCCGGCCCCGCGACCCCGTACGACAGCGACGGTCCTTCGGTAGCGCCGCCTCGCGACGCGAAGCCGCGTCGTGCCGGGCATCGAATTCGCTCGGCAAAGCTTCGCCCCATCCCCCACTTGTCCCCGCCGTCCGTTTACGGGTATGCTCCAGAAATAGCACGGTCGTTCGAAAATGATGCGTAGCCCCGATCCAGCTCCCGCCGATTCGCCGCGCGCCGATTCGCCACCCGCGCACGGCGCCGTCGGCGCCGCACGCTCGCCGAAGGGGCGCGCAACGCGCGCCGCGATCGTCGCCGCGGCGCTCGACATGGCGGCACGCGGCGGTCTCGAGGCACTGACGATCGGCTCGCTCGCCGAGCGCATGCGCATGTCCAAGAGCGGCGTGTTCGCGCATTTCGGATCTCGCGAGGAACTGCAGATCGCCGTGCTGAAAGCCTACGAGCGACGTTTCGTCGACGACGTCCTGGTTGCCGCGCTGGGCGCCCGGCGAGGGCTGCCGCGGTTGCGCGCGATCTTCGACCGGTGGCTGCAGCGCACGACGCACGAGGCGGCCCGCGGATGCGTCTGGATCTCGGCAGCCACCGAATACGACGACCGCCCCGGTCCGGTGCGCGACGAACTGGTCGCGATGATCGGCTCGTGGCAGCGCGAATTCACCAGGGCGATCCGCCAGGCGATCGATACCGGAGACCTTGCCCCCGAACTGGAGCCGCAGGATCTGCTGTTCGAGATCTACGGCCTGATCCTGGTCCTGCATCACGACGGCCGGTTGCTCGGCAGCCCCGACGCGGTCGCACGCGCACGCCGCGCGTTCGAGCGGCTGATCGACGCGTCGCGCGCCCCCGGCGCCGCCGTCGCCGACGAAGCTCCCGAATCCCCGGCAGGAAGACCCTGACCGACGACGTCCCGATTTACCGATTCCTTCCCGAATCCGCTTCCGAGGAGAAAAGACATGGCCCGCTACACCCCGCCGCTGCGCGACATCCAGTTCGTGATGCACGAACTGCTCGATGTCGAAGGCACGCTGAAGACACTGCCCCCGCACGCCGAGACCGGCCGCGAACTGATCGACCAGGTCGTCGAGGAGGGCGGCAAGTTCTGCTCCGAAGTCCTGTTCCCGCTGAATCGATCGGGCGACGAGGAAGGCTGCCACTGGGACGACGGCGTGGTCACGACGCCGAAGGGATTCAAGCAGGCGTGGGAGCAGTTCAAGGAAGGCGGATGGCCGACGCTGACCTGCGACCCGGAATTCGGTGGGCAGGGGCTCCCGCTGGCGGTCAGCATCGCATTCCAGGAAATGATGAACTCGGCCAACCAGGCCTGGTCGATGTACCCGGGGCTCACGCACGGTGCCTACGACTGCCTGCACGAACACGGGACTCCCGAGCAGAAGGCGCTCTACCTGCCGAGGCTCGTGTCGGGCGAGTGGATGGCGACGATGTGCCTGACCGAGCCGCACTGCGGCACCGACCTGGGCATCCTGCGTTCGAAGGCGGAACCGCGGTCCGACGGCAGCTACCGGATCACCGGCAACAAGATCTTCATCTCGTCGGGCGAGCACGACCTCTCGGCGAACATCGTCCATCTCGTGCTGGCGCGGCTGCCCGATGCGCCGGAGGGAACACGCGGGATCTCGCTGTTCATCGTCCCGAAGTTCGTCCCTCATGCCGATGGCACGCTCGGCGACCGCAACGCCGTGCGGTGCTCGCGCATCGAGGAGAAGATGGGCATCCACGCGAACGCCACCTGCGCGATCGACTTCGACGGTGCCGCCGGCTGGCTCGTCGGCGAGCCGAACAAGGGTCTGCAGGCGATGTTCGTGATGATGAACGCCGCGCGCATCGGCGTCGGAATGCAGTCGCTCGGGCTGATGGAGGTCGCGTACCAGAACTCGCTCGACTACGCGCGCGAACGGTTGCAGATGCGTTCGCTGACGGGCGTCAAGGCGCCGGACAAGCCCGCCGACCCGATCATCGTGCACCCGGACGTGCGCCGGATGCTGCTCACGCAGAAGGCGTACGTCGAGGCGTCGCGCGCGTTCGCGTACTGGATGGCGCTGCAGGCCGACGTCTCGCTGTACCACCCGGACGAATCCGTGCGCGCGGAAGCCGAGGAGATGCTCGCGCTGCTCACGCCGGTCGTGAAGGCCTTCATCACCGACAACGGCTTCGCGACGACGAACCTGGCGTTGCAGGTCTACGGCGGGCACGGCTACATCCGCGAGTGGGGGATGGAGCAGTACGTGCGCGATGCGCGGATCAACATGGTCTACGAGGGCACGAACACGGTGCAGTCGCTCGACCTGCTCGGTCGCAAGGTGCTGCAGGACAACGGCGCGAAGCTGCGCAGCTTCGGCAAGCTGATTGCCGGGTTCGTCGAAGCCGAAGGCACGAACGAAGCGATGGCCGAGTTCGTGAATCCGCTGGCCGACCTCGGGCAGAAGGTCGAGAAGCTGACGATGGAAGTCGGGATGAAGGCGCTCCAGAACCCCGACGAGGCCGGAGCCGCGGCAGTCGATTACCTGCGCGTGATCGGTCACCTGGTGCTCGGATACTTCTGGGCGCGCATGGCGCGCATCGCGCTCGACCACGCCGACTCCGACGACGTGTTCTATCGTGCGAAGCTGGCGACCGCGCGCTTCTACTTCGCCAAGCTGTTCCCCGAGACGGCTTCGCTGATCCGCACGGCACGGGCAGGCTCCGCGCCGTTGATGGACTTCGAAGCCGACATGTTCTGACGAACCGGCAACCTTCACGAGGAACGC
>CAYZYC010000018.1:0-30172 GCA_964481165.1 uncultured Limnobacter sp.
CGACCGTGCTCGACATCGGCGGCCAGGACACGAAGGCCATCCAGGTCGATCCGGCGGGGATCGTCGAGAGCTTCCAGATGAACGACCGCTGCGCGGCGGGCTGCGGGCGCTATCTCGGCTACATCGCCGACGAGATGAACATGGGGCTGCACGAACTCGGCCCGATGGCGATGAAGTCGACGAAGCAGATCCGCATCAACTCGACGTGCACGGTGTTCGCGGGCGCCGAACTGCGTGACCGCCTGTCGCTCGGCGACAAGCGCGAGGACATCATGGCCGGCCTGCACCGTGCCATCATCCTGCGCGCGATGTCGATCCTGGCGCGTTCGGGCGGCATCCGCGACGAGTTCACGTTCACCGGCGGCGTGGCCAACAACGTGGCCGCGGTCAAGGCGCTGAGGGAACTCGTCGAAGAGAACTACGGCAAGCTCACGCTGAACATCGACCCCGACTCGATCTACACCGGTGCGCTCGGTGGCGCGACCTTCGCCTATCGCGCGGTCGTCGAGGAAGGCAAGACCGCAGAGAAACGCGCCTGAACGCAACCGCACGAAAGGAAGCGAAAATGACTTACACGATCGGAATCGATATCGGCTCGGGCGCGGTCAAGACGACGCTGTTCAAGGTCGACGGCGACAAAATCGAGTGGTTGGCCAAACGATGCGAACGCATCCGCCGGCGCGACCCGTTGTCGCTGGCGGCGGAAGGGCGCGATGACGTCATCGCCGACGCGAAGCTGAAGCCGGAAGACATCGACTACATCGCGACGACCGGCGAGGGCGAGAACGTCCAGTTCGCCACCGGCCACTTCTATTCGATGACGACGCACGCGCGCGGCGGGGTGTACCTGCAACCGGGTGCGGCCGCGATCGTCGACATCGGTGCGCTCAACGGCCGTGCGATCAACGTCGACTACCGGGGCAAGGTACTGGCATACAAGATGACCAGCCAGTGCGCGTCGGGGTCGGGGCAGTTCCTCGAGAACATCGCACGGTACCTCGGCGTTGCCGTCGAGGAGATCGGCGGACTGTCGCAGGCTTCGAAAGACCCCGAGAAAGTCAGCTCGATCTGCGCGGTGCTCGCCGAGACCGACGTCATCAACATGGTCTCGCGCGGAATCGCCACCTCCGATATCCTCAAGGGCATCCACCTGTCGATGGCGTCGCGTATCGTCAAGCTCCTGAAGGTGACGGGCGTGAAGTCGGGCACGGCGCTGCTGACCGGCGGCCTGGCTCTCGACACCGGGCTGCTGGCGGCGATCCAGGAAGAGATGGCGAACGAGAAGGTCATCGTCGACGTCGTCAACCATCCCGATTCGATCTACGCGGGAGCGATCGGCGCGGCGTTGTGGGGCGCGTACCGGCATTCGAAGCTCGCCGAGCTCGACGAGCAGGCTGCGCTTGCCTGATCGCCTCCTGAAGAGTCACGAAACACGGGGAGAGTCCTCATGGCACTGATGATCAACGACAACTGCACCTCCTGCGACGCCTGCCGGCCGGTCTGTCCGAACGAAGCGATCTCGGCGGGAGACGACATCTACGTGATCGATCCCAACCGCTGCACCGAATGCGTCGGTGCCGAAGACGAGCCGCAGTGCGTGCTGGTCTGTCCGGCGGACTGCATCGTGGATCATCCCGACTATCGGGAGACGCCCGAAGAGCTCCAGGCGAAGTACGAATCGCTGCACGGATAGGCCTGCTGCCCGGCGGGCTTCGACGCCCCGGGGTCTCGCGCCCCGGGGTTTTCAGTTGGTGCGGCGTGCCGCCGCGCGTCGACCGCGCAGCACCGCGGAGAGCATCGTCGCGATGAACGCGGCGAGCGCGAGCGCATTGAGCATCCCGCCCATCGAAGTCCATTCGAAACGGCCGCTCGCGTCGCCGATCAGGCGGATCGCGACCGAAACGTGCAGCAGCACCAGGGGCACGTAGAACGACGGGTGGTAGGGCACCGACACGCGCAGCACCGCCGGAAAGATGATCGCTGCGTGTCCGAATACCATCGAGAACACGAAACCGAGCGTGAGCGCGTGCAGCGCCCCGTCGTACGACGCGGTTCCGGGAGCGAGCCCGCCGGCGAGCAGCACGATCGCCGCGCCGATCGCCAGCCACGCGTAGCCGGCAAGCAGGCACACTGCGATGAAGCGCGTCAGCCCGCGGCTGCGCACCGTGCGGCGGGCGATGTCCTGGCGCAGCAGCCAGGCAGCCAGCGCGAGCAGTGCGGCGGCGAACACGACGGCGCCCCACGCGCTGCCCGATCCGAGCAGCCCGATCGCGGTCACGACGAGGATCGCTCCGAACGTTCGTCTGGCAACCGGTGACGGCGGCAGGAAGCGCGACAGCTCGAGCCGTTCTCCGGCGATCGTGAGGATCAGGAACGCGAGCCACCACGCGACGATCTCGTGCACTGTCGCGCCGGCGGCCCACAATGCGGTCCCGATCGGCCAGCACGCCGCGCCAGCTGCGAGCGTGACGGTGAACATCGCGCGCTGGCGTCGCAGCACGTCGAGCGACGCGAGCAGGAACACGAGTCCGCCGGCCAGGAAGAATGCCGCCGCCGCGCCTGCAGCCCCGGCGACCGCGAAGAGCCCGCCGATCCCGGCGAACAGCGGCGCCGCGTAGGCCCAGTACCGGCCGATCGCCACCGCACGTTCGAGCGCGATCACCACCCCGAAGAAGCCGCCGATCATCAGCGGACCGTGCATGGCCGACGCGCTTGCAGCCACCACGGGCACTTCCCATCCGAGCCGCGCGAGACCCGCGCCGGCGCCGACGACGAGCCCGACGAAACCGAGGATCAGCAGCGGAAAACGCCAGCGCGGCGGCAGGCCGCCGCGCTGCGTGGAGGCTTCGGTCGGAGTGACGGAGGAGGCGGCAGGAGCGGTCATCGGCGCGGCGGCGACGCGCGCGTGCGCCACGGCAGCGTGCACGCCTCGCGGCGGATCAGGGCGACCACCCGAAGTGATCTCGTGCGAAGCCGGTCATCTTCTCGGGAGTCCACGGCGGATCCCAGACCAGGTTCACGTCGATCTCGGTTCCGGCAGGCGTGATGCCCTGGATGACCTCGCGCACGTTGTCCATGATCATGTCGGCCATCGGGCACGCTGCCGTCGTCATCGTGATGTCGACATGGACGGCGTTCTCGCCGACGTGCACCCCGTAGACGAGGCCGAGGTCGACGATGTTCATCCCGGCTTCGGGGTCGTCTACCATTCGCAGTGCTTCACGTATGGCGTCGTCGTCGGGCATCGTGTTCATCGGTGTCGCTGCCTGGTCGGGTTTCGTTCAGGCGAAGCGTCGCATGAAAGCGATGCGCTGGGCCGGAATGAAACCGACGTCGTAGAGGAATCCCTGCAGCGCGAAGTCCGCCGGTGCCACCGAGGTGTCGACCCGTTCGACGTGCAGCGCCCCGAGATTGACGAACAGCTGCGAGAGCAATGCACGCCCCACGCCGCGTCCGGAGTACGCTGGATCGACGCCGATCGTGTCGATGACGGCGACCGGTTGGGTTCGGCCGAAATCGCCCAGGTCCACGCGCGCCATCAGGAAGCCGATGATCACGTCGTCGACCCGCGCGGTGAGCGAAACGCGGATCGCCGAATCGGCGGAGGTCTCGGCGAACTTGTTCGCCATGTACTCTTCGCGATTGCGTCCGGTGATCGCGCGATCGATGCGCACGATGTCGCGCAGGTCGCCGGCGCTCATCGCCCGCACGTCGGCGGTATCGCGCGCGAGCCGCTCGAAATCGTTGTTCTCTTCGCCGCCGAAGTTGATCTCCTGCGAAGGGCCTGTGCCGACGGGAATGCTGACCAGGTCGTCGCGTTCGGGAGCGTATGCGCCGCCGTCGACCGCGCACTCCAGGATCTGGTCGGGGGCGCGCTCGAAGCCCATTGCGCTCATCCAGCGCAGCATCGGCAGGTCGTCCCAGCGCGCCTGCGTGCGCAGGGCGGCGATGCCGTGGCGTCCCGCCCAGGTCGACAGCGCGTCGAACAACTGGCGGCCGATGCCGAAGCTCTGCACGTCGCCGCGCACGCCGATCGCTTCGAGCCGCAGTTCGGGCTTGCTCGTGCCGAACTCGCCCTCGAGCACGCGCGCGAGGATGTAACCGGCGAGGCCCTTCTGGTCGATCGCGGCGAACTGCGCGTGCAGTTTCGGCTCGCGACGTGCCGACTGCAGCCGGCGTTCGAAGTACGGGCGCCGCGACTGGCCTTCGACGGCGGTGTCGATGGCCACCACTTCGTCGAGGTCGCTGGCAGCCAGCGGGCGGATCTCGGCACGTAGCGCAGTGGCGACTTGCATCGGTATTCCCTTTATGAGGAGTTTCGCGCCGGCTCAACCGGCGGCGTAGGCGAACGCGAGTTCGCGGTCGGTTTCTTCGTCGAGCAGGTCCTCGAGGAGCGGCAGCAGCGCCATCGTTTCCTTCTGGATGTGCGCGACCTGGCGTTCGACCATCTCCGCTACGCCGACTTTCAACTGTGTCCAGCCGGCGTCATCGAGCGTGCCCGCGGCGGCCGAGCGCGCCAGCGGCAGCAGCGTTTCGGACGCCTCGCGGATCGCCTGGTGTTCTTCGGCAAGCAGTTCGGCGATGTCGCCTTCGCCGGCTTCGGCCATCCGCGTGAACAGCTCGTTCTCTTCGAAATCGAAGTGCCGCCCGATGTCCTGCTCGAGGTGACGGGCGAAGCTGCCGGCGAGCTTCCCCAGTTCGGGGTCGCGGCTCGCGGCGGTGCGCGGCGCGCGCGCGAAAGCCTGTTCGACCTTGCCGAGCAGATCGAGGTTCGTTCGGTGCTCTTCGTCGAGCGCGTGGCTCACCTGGCTGCTGAAATTCATTGGTGCTCCGGAAGCGGTATCGCTTTGCCAGAGTACGCAGGTCGCCGAAAACGGCCATTGATGCGAGTCAAGCTGCCGCCTGCGGCCCCCGGATCGCTGTGCTTCAGGCCGCGGGAGCCGAGCCGGCGCTCCTGGCGGCCGGCGCCGGGGCGGCCATGCGGCGCAGCAGGATCGAGTAGAACGCGGCGAACGCGATCGCGCCGGCAGTGCCGACGAGTGCGCCGAGAACGACCAGCCATCCCGAGTCGACGGCGACCGCGCCGGCCAGCAGCCCCAGCGCGATCAGGTGGCATGCGAAATGCACGGCGAGCGGCCGATCGGCAGTCAGCGAAGACGGCGTGCGCGGCAGTTTCGTTCCCGGAGCCTTGTGCATCGACGCGAGGAACGGGAGGATTCGCTGCAGCATCCCCAGCACGAGCGTCAGCAGCCAGCCGGGAACGAGCGCGATTCCGAACAGCATCGGCAGCCCGTCCCACGGCACACCGGCGACCCAGGCGAACGCGATCACGAGCACTCCCACCAGCAGCCCCCAGGCGATGCGCACGAGACGGAACGAACGTCCGAGCTCGCGACGCATCCCGGTGCGCAGCGCACTGGTGGTCAGATGCAGGTGGATCGCGACCGCGATGCCGGCTGCGGCGATCGCCGCCAGCCGCAGCGCCTGCGATGCGACGCCGAAGGCCGCTACGGCAGCCAGCACGAGCGCGAACGCGGCCAGGCCTGCCGAGAGCCGGATCCGCTGCTCGTCGGGTGCGGCCGACAACGCGAACATCGGCACCAGGATGTACGCCAGCCCCAGCGCCAGCATCCCCATGAATCCGAATGCTGCGAAGGCCACGTGCAGGGCGAGTGCCGTGTCGCGGCCGAACAGCGGCCAGCCCAGGTACGCGTACACGAGCGAGACGGCGCTCAGCAGGACGACGGCGAGCGACGCCAGGGCGAGCCACGCGTGGGCGACGATTCCCGCCATGCCGCGGGCACCGATCAGGTTGCGCGCCGTCAGCAGCGCGTAGCCGAGCAGTCCGATCACGACGGCGACCGCGCCGAACGCGAGCAGGTGCGTTTCGGCGATCCCCATGCCCAGGGTCAGCGCGGCGACCCCCGGCGTGTAGATCCACCAGATCAGCGCCGGGCCGCGTGTCGAACGCACCGCCTGGCGCGTTGCCACGGGCATCAACTGCAGGCTCGCGCCGATGGCGGTCATCGCCAGCACGCCGAGCGTGACCAGGTGCAAGGCCGCCAGCGGCCAGCCGAGCCCGCCGGCGAATCGGGGCACAGCGAACGGGTCCGCCAGCAACGCGAGCCAGCCGAGCACGTGGAACGCCGCCGCCGCTCCGAAATAGCGCAGCGGAATCGATGCGGGCAGCAGGCGGCTGGTGGCGCCGGAAAGGAAAGTGCCGGCGAGCTTCGTGGCCGGTTTGCGAACGGTGTTCACGCTGCGCGGGTCAGTCGAAGCCGTACTTCACCCGGTTCGCCGTCGATGGTGAGCGCGTTCCACCCCAGTTCGGCCAGTTCGGGGTAGAGCATCTGCGGATCGCGATCCAGGTGTGCAATGACCGCAGTGTCGTCGTCGATCGAACGTACGAGCGTGAGGATCGCGACCATCGGTTGCGGCGGCTGCATGCCGCGCACGTCGATGTGGACTCCGTCTTCGCCGGACCAGCGCCTGCCGGGCGTGCCGGAGCGGTTGGCGGACCCGTGTTCGCTCATCGAATCCCCGTCTTCGGATCGGTGGCAGCGCGCGTCCGCTTCGGAACGGGCGCGCCGTGGAACGCACGAGGGTAGCAGAGCCGATGGCGCGAGGACGCGATCACGGCCGCACGTGCAGGTCCTGCAATTTGCGACGGATCAGCTTTCCCGTTGCGGTGCGCGGCAGCGAGTCGACCGGGTACAGCCAGCGCGGGCGCTGGTACGGCGGCATCGCTTCGGTGTGCGCACGCAGCGTCGCTTCGGCGTTCGCTGCGCCTTCGTCGGTCCGGGGAACGAAGAAGACCGCGACGGCGTCGAGGCCATCGGCATCGGGAACGAGCACCGCTGCGGCTTCCAGGATGTCGGGACTGACCAGCGCGAGCTTCTCCTCGATCGCGATCAGGTCGACCCATCGTCCGTGCACCTTGACCAGCGATCCTTCGCGCCCCGCGAAACGCCAGGATCCGTCGTCGTTCGCGTCGAACAGGTCGCTCGGGCAGAACGATCCGTCGCGGAAATGCTCGGCCTGGTCTCCCGGCAGGTTCCAGTAGCCGAGGGCGAGCATCGACGCATCGATGCGCACGCGTGTCGGCGAGCGGCCGGTCGTCTCGAGCGGCTCGATCCGGATTCCGGGCGACGCGCGCAGCCCGCGACCGTCGTCGCGATCGGTCATCACCAGCACCAGGGTTTCGGATGCTCCGTAGCCGTTGATGATCGACGCACCGGTCTGCCTGCGCCATTCGTCGCGCAGCTCGGGCGACAGAGCTTCGCCGGCCGAGACGAAACGGCGCACGCCATCGCGCACGAGCTGCTCGGCGAGACCTTCCTTGAGCAGGTTGCGGTACAGCGACGGCACGCTGCACAGCACCGTCGGGCGCGTCGCGGTCACGATCGCGGCGACTCCTGCCGCCGTCGGCCACGACGGATCGAGCACGACCGACGCTCCGAGTTTCAGCCCGGCATACAGCGCGTTCGTCTGCGGATACGAGAAGAACATCTTCGAACTCGCGAAGATGCGATCGTCGGGGCCGACTCCGACCACCTCGGCGGTCACGCGTTCGATCTCGAGGGCGAACCGGTGGCCGTGCACGACGCCTTTCGGTTTTCCGCTCGTGCCCGAGGAGTGCACCCAGACCGCCGGCTGCGTCGGCTCCATCGGTTCGGGCTCGACCGGCTGCGCACGCTGCTGCTCGGCGAGCCATGCGTCGAGCGTGACGACGCGCTCGCGGTAGGGCGCAGGCGTCGGATCGGCCGACTCGGCGAGCACGAAGCGGAAGTCGGCTGCCTCGAGGATGTTCTGCCACTCGGTGGCGGACAGCCGCGGGTTCACGCCCACGGCGACGCCGCCGGCCCAGATCACGCCGAGGAAGGCTTCGACCCACGCGAAGCCGTCGAGCACCTGGATCGCGACACGGTCGCCGGTCTGCAGCCCGCGCGCGCGCCATGCGCCGGCGGCGCGCGCGACGCCGTCGCGCAGTTGCCCGTAGGTGCGCGTGTCGGAGCCGCAGACCAGCGCGACGCTGTCCGCGCCTCCGTTCCCGAGCAGGATCGCCGCAGCGTTCATCGTCATCTCGTACTCCCCGGACTTCAGCCCTTCGGTCGCAAGTCGCGAACCCGTACTGCCTTGCCCTGCGAACGCGGGATCTCGCCGGGTTTCTTGACCTCGACGACCGTTGTGATCCCGATGATCGACTTGATGTGATGCGAGATCTGTTTCGCGAGACCGTCGTAGGCGCCGGGATCGACACCCGGTTGCGCCTCGGCTTCGACGTTCACGTGATCGAGGCTGCCGCGTCGCTCGACGACGAGCTGGTAGTGCGGAGCGACGTCGGGCAGCCCGACGAGCACGGCTTCGACCTGCGACGGATACACGTTCACGCCGCGGATGATCAGCATGTCGTCATTGCGCCCCGTGACACGCAGGATGCGAACGTGCGTGCGCCCGCACTCGCACGGCGCGGTCGTCAATTTCGTGATGTCGCGCGTGCGATATCGCAACATCGGAAGCGCTTCCTTCTGCAGCGTCGTGATGACGAGCTCGCCGGCTTCGCCTTCCGGAAGCGGCTTGCCGCTGTCGGGGTCGATCACCTCGAACAGGAAGTGGTCCTCCCATCCGTGCAGTCCGTTGCGCTGCGAACATTCGCAGGCGACGCCGGGGCCCATGATCTCGGACAGGCCGTAGATGTCGTAGGCCTTCAGCGCGAGACGCGCCTCGACCTCCTTGCGCATCGCGTCGCTCCACGGCTCGGCGCCGAACATGCCGATCTGCAGCGGGCCCTTGCTCAGGTCGACTCCCTGCTGTTCGGCGACCTCGGCGATCGCCAGCGCGTACGAAGGCGTCGCGCACAGGATGCGCGCATTCAGGTCGACGATCAGCGAGACCTGCCGCTCGGTGGAGCCGCCCGATACGGGAACGACGACGCCGCCGAGCCGCTCGGCGCCGTAGTGCGCACCGAGCCCGCCGGTGAAGAGTCCGTACCCGTACGCGTTGTGCACGACGTCGCCGGGTTTCGCGCCGGCGGCGGCCAGCGAACGCGCGACCAGATCGGCCCAGTTCTCCAGGTCGGCGCGCGTGTAGCCGACGACCGTCGGCTTGCCGGTCGTTCCCGACGATGCGTGGATGCGCGTGAGCTGCGTCACCGGACGCGCCAGCATTCCGAACGGATACTGGTCGCGAAGATCGGTCTTGACCGTGAAGGGCAGGTGCTGCACGTCGGCCAGCGAAGAGATTGCCTCCGGTTCGATCCCGGCGGCGTCGAGCCGCGCGCGGTGCAGCGGCACGTTGTCGTACGCATTGCGCAGCGTCGAACGCAGCCGCGACAGCTGCAGCTCCGCGAGTTTCTCGCGTGGCATCGTTTCGTATTCGGCGTGCAGACAGCCGCTCGAATGCTGGCCGGCTGCGGGCGCGGTGCGGTTGGTCACCACCATGTCGTCTCCATCGTGCGTTCGTTCGGTCCGGTGATATTCAGGCGAGTCCCGCCTTCTGCGCTTTCGCCGCCAGGCGCGCGACCGTCGTTTCGACGCCTACGACGAAACGGTGGTGCTTGCCGCGGCAGATCGCATCGATGCTGTCGCGCCCCTCGATGTCGAGCGTGACCGCCCGGCCTTTGACTTCCGAGACGGTGACCGTGAGCTCGACGTCCATGCCCATCAGCGTCGCGGCGAGGTGGTCGACCTCGACGCGGGTGCCGACGGAGTCCTCCCCGGCATCGAGGTGCTCGAGCAGCAGCTCGCGGCAGATGCGCTCGATGTCGAGCACGAGCATCGGCGTGGCGTAGACGCGAGCCTTCTCGCCCATGAAGTCGATCGTGCGATCACGATCGATGCGGATCTTCCGCGTGGTGGTCAGGCCATTCGCCAACGATTCCTTCATTCCGTTCTCCGGTTTTGCTGCAAAGGTGTGTGGTTTCGCGCGTCCGCGTTCACAGGCCGAGATAGGCCTGCTGCACGCGCGGATTGCCGAGCAACTCCGCGCCGCTTCCGGCGAGCGCGATGCGGCCGACCTCGAGCACGTAGGCGCGGTCGGCGATCGACAGCGCCGCGCGCGCGTTCTGGTCGACGAGCAGGATCGTCGTCGCCGCGTCCTTCAGCGCGCGCACCGTGGAGAAGATCTCGGCGACCAGGCGCGGCGCGAGCCCCATGCTCGGCTCGTCGAGCAGCAGCAGCTTCGGTCGCGTCATCAACGCGCGGCCCATCGCGAGCATCTGCTGCTGGCCGCCCGACAGCGTGCCGGCAAGCTCGCGACGCTTCTTCCCGAGGATCGGAAACAGCGAGTAGACGCGATCGATGCCTTCGGGGACCTCGCGCGCCGGCCGCACGTAGGCGCCCAGCCGCAGGTTGTCCTCGACCGAGAGCGGGCCGAACATCTGCCGGCCCTCGGGCACCTGCACGATGCCCATCCCGACGCGCTTGCGCGGCGCCGTCTTCGTGACGTCGACGCCCTCGAAGTGGACGCTGCCCTCGGCAATCGGCTGCACGCCCGATAGCGCGCGCAGCAGCGTCGTCTTGCCGGCGCCGTTGGCGCCGACGAGCGCGACGAGCTCGCCGCGGCCGACGCTCAGGCTGACGTCGTGCAACGCGGTGATGCGCCCGTAGCGGCTCGAAAGTGCGCGGACTTCAAGCATGCGCGGCCTCTTCGGTGGACGCGCCCAGATACGCCTCGATGACGCGCGGATCGCCGCGCACCTGCTCGGCGGTTCCCTCGCACAGCTTGCGGCCGTAATCGAGGACGACGATGCGGTCGGACACTCCCATGACGAGCTTCATGTTGTGCTCGACCAGCACGACCGTGGTGCCCTGGCTCGCGAGCTGGCGGATCAGCTCGGCAACCTCCATCGACTCGGTCGGGTTCAGTCCGGCGGCCGGTTCGTCGAGCAGCAGGAATCTCGGTTCGCCGGCGAGCGCGCGGGCGATCTCCAGGCGCTTGAGCGCACCGTAGGGCATGGAATCGGCGCCGGCGTCGGCGTAGTCGGCAAGCCCGACGAAACGCAGCAGCTGCAGCGCGTGCGCACGACCCTCGCGCTCGGCGCGCACCAGCGACGGCGTGCGCAACATCGCCGACCAGAGGGTGCAGCGCTCGCGCAGATGCCGGCCGGTCATCACGTTCTCGAGCGCCGTCATGTTCACGAAGATCTGCAGGTTCTGGAACGTGCGCCCGATTCCCGCGGCGGCAAAGCCGTGCGCCGGCAGGCCGGTGAGGTCGCGCCCGTCCAGCGCTACCCGGCCTGCGCTCGGCAGGTACACGCCGGTGAGCAGGTTCAGCAGCGTCGTCTTGCCGGCGCCGTTCGGGCCGATGATCGAGTGCACCAGCCCGGAATCGAGCTCGAACGAGAGGTCCTCGACGGCGTGCACGCCGCCGAATTCCTTCGACAGGTTCTCGATGCGCAGCGTGCTCATCGGGTGCGGCGCCCGAAATACGTGGCGAGCGTGGGGACCGCGCCGCGCGGGAAGAAGATCATCGTTCCCATCAT
This sequence comes from uncultured Limnobacter sp., assembly GCA_964481165.1. Taxonomy (GTDB): domain Bacteria; phylum Pseudomonadota; class Gammaproteobacteria; order Burkholderiales; family Burkholderiaceae_E; genus Zeimonas. The sequence continues at coordinate 11,483 of CAYZYC010000018.1, forward strand.
GATCGCGCCAAGCACGACCATTTCGTATTCCTTGACGATGGTCAGCGCCTGCGGCAGCACGGTGAGCACGGCGGCTCCGACTACCGCGCCGAAGGTGGACGCCATGCCGCCGAAGACCACCATCGTGACGAGCTCGACCGAGTGCATGAACGCAGCCTTCGACGGCGAGATGAAGCCGCTGTAGAAAGCCGTGAGCCCGCCGGCGGCTGCGGCAAAGGCGGCCGAAAGCACGAACACCATGACCTTGTGGCCTGCGCTGTCGATGCCGACGACCTCGGCGGCGACCTCCGAGCCGTGCAGCGCGCGCAGCGCGCGGCCCTTCGGCGAGTCGATCAGGTTCAGTGCGAGCCAGACGGAGGCGAGCAGGCAGGCGCCGACCACCCAGTACCACATGCGTTCGCCCTGCACGGCGAATCCGAACACGGAGAACGACGCCACCGGCATGCCGTCGGGGCCGCCGGTGAGCTGCTCCTCGTTGGCGAGCACGATCGCGATGATGATGCCCAGGCCGAGCGTGGCCATCGCCAGGTAGTGGCCCTTCAGCCGCAGGATCGGACGGCCGACGACGAAGGCGAGCAGCGACACCGCGGCAGTGGCGAGCACGAGCGCGGCGAAGGGCGGCACGCCCCACTTCGCGACCAGCAGCGCCGATCCGTAGGCGCCGAGCCCGAAGAAACCCGCGTGGCCGAGGCTGATCTGGCCGGCGTAGCCGATCAGCAGGTTCAGCCCGACGCAGACGATCGCGTTCAGGCCGACGAGGATCGCGACGTCGTAGAAGTAGGCGTTGGTCAGCGCGAACGGCAACAGCGCGATGACCAGCGCAAGGACCGCCAACCCGCCGAGGCGGGGCGCGATCCGGATGCGCGACGGCAGCGCGACGGGTTCAGACCCGCTCGCTCTTGACTGCTCCAAGGATTCCATCAGGTCGGAAGAAGAGGACGACGAGGATGAGGACGAACGCGATGACGTCCTTGTAGGCCGACGAGACGTAGCCGGCGCCGAGGCTCTCGAGCAGCCCGAGGAGGAGCCCGCCGACGATCGCGCCGGGGAAGTTGCCGAGCCCGCCGAGAATCGCCGCGGCGAAGCCCTTCAGGCCGAGCATGATGCCCACCTCGTACGAGGTGAACGTGATCGGGGCGATCAGCACCCCGGCCAGTGCGCCGAGGGCGGCCGCCAGTCCGAAACTCGCGAACAGCACTTTCCGGATGTCGATGCCGACCAGTTGGGCCGCCAGCGAGTTGTACGACGTGGCGAGCATCGCCTTGCCGAGCACCGTGCGGCGGAAGAACCACGACAGCGCGATGACGACTGCCACCGTGGCGCCCAGGACCCAGAGGCTCTGCGGAACGATTGTTGCGCCGAAGAACGCGATCGGCGATTCGCCCGACAGCGGCGCGAGCGCATGGATGTTCTTGTCCCAGACGAGTTGCGCGACGCCGCGCAGGAAGATCGACGCGCCGATCGTGATGATGATCAGCGGGACGATGTCGGCACTCTTCGCGCGCCCGACGGCCAGGCGTTCGAGTGCCAGGCCGACGATCGCCGCGATGCCGATTGCGCCGACGATCGCCACCGGCATCGGCATGCCGGCGGCGACCAGGGAGACGGCGCTCATGCCGCCGATCATCACGAACTCGCCCTGGGCGAAGTTGATGACCCGGCTGGCGTTGAAGATGATCGAGAAGCCGAGCGCGACGAGTGCGTAGATGGAGCCGGCGGTCAGGCCGCTGGCGAGGAACTGGACTGCCTGGCCGCCCATGCGCTTATCCCGCCCGGAATGCCGATCAGCGGCTGTTGTCGACGAGGGTCCAGTTGCCGTTGCGCACTTCCAGCATCCGGAACGCGCTCAGGTCCAGCCCCATGTGGTCTTCGGCCGCCATGTTGAACAGCCCGCCGGTGCCCATCAGACCCTTGGTCTTCTCGATCTCGTCGCGCACTTTCGCCTTGTCGGTGCCGCCGGCACGCTTGATCGCCTCGACGACGATCATCAGGCCGTCGTACGCGTGTCCGCCGAAGGTGGAGACGTCGGACTTGAACTTCGCTTCGTAGTCGCTCCGGTACGCGGTGACGACCGGCTTCTGCGGATCGTTGGCGGGCAGGATGTCGGACACCAGCAGCGCGGCGGCGGGCAGGCGCACGCCTTCGGCCGCTTCGCCGGAGAGCCGGACGTATTCCTTCGAGGCCACGCCGTGCGACTGGTAGAACGGCAGCGAGAGGCCGACCTGCCGGTAGTTCTTCGTGACGATCGCGGGACCCTGGCCGAAGCCGCAGTTCATGACGGCCTGAACGCCGGCGGTGTTCTTGATCTTGGTGAGCTGCGCCGTCATGTCGGTGTCGGACGCGCCGTAGCTTTCGTCGGCGACGATCTCGATGTTGTATTTCGGCGCTACCTTCAGGCACTCGGCGCGCAGGGAGCGGTCGAAGCCGCCGGCGCCGGAGATCAGCGCGAGCTTGCTCAGCTTGCGCTCGTTCATGTCGGTGAAGATCTTCTCGCAGGCCATGCGGTCGGTGTGCGGCGTCTTGAACACCCACTGCTTGACCGGTTCGATGATGACGACGGCGCCCGCCAGCGACACGAACGGAACCTTCGCTTCCTCGACGAGCGGCACCACGGCCATCGTCTCGCCGGTGCTCGTTCCGCCGATGATGACGTCGACCTTGTCCTGCTCGATGAGGCGCTTGGCGAATGTGCGCGCCTTCTCGGCGTTTCCGCCGGAGTCGTACGAGATCAGTTCGAGCTTGCGTCCGAGCACGCCGCCCTGCGCGTTGATGCGCTCGACGTACATGTCGAGGGTCTTCTGCTCGGGGTCGCCGAGGAACGATGCGGGGCCGGTGACCGCGAGGAAGGAGCCGACGCGGATCGGTTCCTGCGCAAGGGCGCTCGAAGCCGGAAGCATCGCTCCCGCGCAGAACACTGCTGCGATCGTCGCCGCAGCACGGCTGATTCCGAACCACTTCATTGGTCGTCTCCTGTTGTTGTCACGAAGGACTTCAGTGAACCGGCCTGTCGCGGGGATCGCGACGACCCGGGATCTTTTTCGGAAGCGGCGGGACCGTCCGGTGCGCCCCGCACTGACCGCTTTCGTTCCGATTTGCCGACACGCGGCAACTTCCCGCGAGGCGCATTGGCCCTTTCGGGTTATTCTGGTACCGGCATGCAGGTATTGAATTGATCTGCGTCATCCTTTCGGGGCGGCAATGGCAAGGGCATCGGCGGCAAGGGATTCACGCATCACGAACGACGCAGCGCAGGAGCGCACGTCGACGAAGCGCCGCACGCCTGCCGGCACGGCTCCGGGTAAACGCGTAGCGCCGCGGACACCGCCCGCGAAGGCGAAGGCGAAAGATATCGCGAATCGCGCGACGGCTGCCAGAGATGGTCCGAAAAAGGACAACGCGGCAAGGGATGCGATCCGTTCGCCGATCGCGCTGCAGCCGCAGCCTTCGGTACGCATCCGCCCGGTTCGTCCCGGCGACCTGGAGCAGGTGATCGCGATCGACAGCATCGTGACCGGACTGGAGAAGCGCGCGTACTGGAGAACGATCCATCGACGGTACGGCGATGCCGAGCGCGCGGGCAGGCGTTTCCTCGTCGCCGAGGCCGGGGGGCGGGTCGCCGGATTCGTGATCGGCGAGGTGCGCGACTGGGAGTTCGGCTCGCCGCCGTGCGGATGGGTCTTCGCGATCGACGTGCATCCCGAGTTCCGGCTCGCCGGCCTCGGCACGCATCTCGTCGACGCGATGTCGAACTGGTTCCGGCGCGAAGGCGTCTCGAAACTGCGCACGATCCTCGCGCGCGACAACACGCTGATCCTGTCGTTCTTTCGCAGCATGGGGATGACCACGGGCCCCTTCATTCCGCTCGAAATGGATCTCGACGAAGCGCATTTCCCTGCGGGAGGCAGGATTCGATGAGACTGCAGAAGAACACGCTGCTCGCGCTGTACAGCGTGCTCGAGTTCGCGTTCGATCCGACGCGGCACATCTCCGCCTCGGAGATCGCGCAGAAGTACGACGTCTCGCCGCACCATCTCGCGAAGGTGCTGTCCGAGCTCGCGCGCTCGGGATACGTCGAGTCGGTGCGCGGAGTCGGCGGCGGCTATCGTTTCGCCGGCAATGCGCGACGTGTCACGTTGATGGACATCATTCTGCTGTTCGAGGATTTCGCGAAGCCGCTCGGCGAGGCGCGCGAACCTGCGGAATCCACGCCGGTCGGCCGGGCGCTGGGATCGGTCATGCTCGAGATCGACGAGATCGCGCAGGCCACGCTCAGTTCGATCACGCTCGCGACGATGCTGCAGTGGATCGAGCGCAACCGCACCGTGGGCGAATCGGCTGCAGGAAGCGTCGCGAAACCCGCGGATGCCGCAGCCGACGACGCCATCGGCGCGCGCGCGCGGCCCGTGCGCGAGACTTCCTCGCCGGCAAAGGCGTCGTCACCGGCGAAGGCAGGGGCGGCGCGCGCGAAGGCGCCCGAGGCGGCCTGAGGCGAACCGAGGCCCGAAGACCGCCTGGGACTGCGACCGCCTGCCCGGACTGCGACCGGCCCTAGACTGCGACCGGCCCTAGACTGCGACCGGCGCCGCGATGTGCGGATGCGAACGGTAGTCGAGCAGCTCGAAGTCCTCGTACTCGTAACCGTCGATCGACTCGGGCCTGCGCAGGATGCGTAGCGTCGGCAGCGCGAACGGCTCGCGCGCGAGCTGCAGGCGCGCCTGCTCGAGATGGTTGCTGTACAGGTGCACGTCGCCGCCGGTCCAGACGAATTCGCCGGGTTGCAGGTCGCACTGATGCGCGAGCAGCATGGCCATCAGCGCGTAGCTGGCGATGTTGAACGGCACGCCGAGGAACACGTCGCACGACCGCTGGTACAGCTGCAGGTGCAACCGGCCGCCGATGACCGCGGTCTGGAACAGGCAGTGGCAGGGTGCGAGCTTCATCGCGGGCAGGTCGCCCACGTTCCACGCGCTCACGATCTGGCGGCGCGAATTCGGCTCTTCGCGTATCTGCCGGACGAGTTGCGCGATCTGGTCGACGTGGCGGCCGTCGGCGGCGACCCAGTCGCGCCACTGCTTGCCGTAGACCGGTCCGAGGTCGCCGTTCGCGTCGGCCCACTCGTTCCAGATGCTGACCCCGTTGCGCTGCAGGTAGCCGACGTTGGTATCGCCCTTCAGGAACCACAACAACTCGTGGACGATCGAGCGCACGTGCAGCTTCTTCGTGGTGACGAGCGGAAATCCCTGCGCCAGGTCGAAGCGCATCTGGTGGCCGAAGACCGCGCGGGTCCCGGTGCCGGTGCGATCGGGTCGATCGACGCCGTCGTCGAGCACGCGTCGCAACAGATCCTGGTACTGGCGCATCGTCGGATCAGCGCGGATCGACGCCGCCCGGCGACGGCGCGCCGCTCGCTTGCGCTTCGAGCCGTTCGCCCGCAGCGGGGTCGGGCCTCGGTTCGCCCATGCCGTCGCGGGCCGCCTGGACCGAGCCATCCTGCGGCGCCTGTGCGGAGCCGTCGCGGGCCATTTGTGCGGAGCCGTCGCGCGGCGCCGGGGCGCCATCGCCGGGCGATGCGACCGGTCCGCTGGCGTCCGCGGGAACGCCGCCAGCGCGCAGTCCGGACAGGCGATCGCCTTCGGGCATCGGCGGACCGGATCGGGGCGACATCGGCCTGGTGTCGGGGGCGAGCGCCGCAGGCGCGGCGAGTGGTTCGCGCGATTCGCTTGGCGCAGCCGGGCCGCTCCAGAGCATCGCGATCGACGGGCGTTTCGGGGCCTGCAACTCGATGCGCGAATGGTTGCGCTCGAGCACCGCGACATCGGAGCGGACCTCGATCAGGCGCATGTCGTCGCCGACGGCGTCGCCCACCATGTACGCGCGCGCCGGACCCGAGCCGACGACCAGCACCGCGCTGGCGCGTGTCGGACTCGCCGCGACACCGAGAACGCGCACGTCGGCCTGCGCGGCCTGCGTCGAAACGCCGCCGCGCGCGCCGAAGAGCGCGGCAGCCGAATCGAGTTCGGGCACCGTTCGATAGTCGACGAGCGAACCCGTCGGTGCGATCGCCACCGGCGGCGCGAGCAATTGCATCGTCCAGTATGCGAGCGTGGCGCACAACGCGCCGAACGCGACGACGGTGGCAAGCGTCGACGTCCATCGGCCCGCGCCAACCGTCCGTTTGATGTGCATCTGATGTGTAGGGGAGGTGCCGTTGGAGCGCTGATATCATAGCCCGAGTCTTGCTGGATACTCCCGGGGGAGGGCATGCACCGTTCGTCGGGCGATCGATGGGATTCGATGCGGCAACGCGGTTTCACGCTGATCGAGATCATGGTCGTCATCGTGATCCTCGGCGTGCTCGCGGCGATCGCCGTGCCGCGCATCATGAGCAAACCCGATGAGGCGCGCGCGAAAGCCGCGCAGACCGAAATCGCGCAGATCCTGCAGGCGCTCGACCTGTACCGGCTCGACAACTACCGCTATCCGACCAGCGACCAGGGGCTCGCTGCGCTTGCCGAACGTCCCACCAACGACCCGGTCCCGACGAACTGGAAAGCCTACCTGAAGCAGGCGCCCGTCGATCCGTGGGGCAAGCCGTACCAGTACCTGAATCCCGGCATCCGCGGCGAGATCGACGTCTTCAGCCTCGGAGCCGACGGCCAGCCGGGCGGCGACGGTCCTGCCGCCGATATCGGCAACTGGTCGCTGAATCGCTGATCGGCGAACGCGTCGCGCGGTGCGCCAGGTGAAGCGATCGTCCTGCGCTCCGCGACGGCGCCAGGGAGCGTTCACGCTGCTCGAACTGCTGGTTGCGATCGTCGTCGCAGGCGTGATCGTCGGCCTCGTGTCGTTCTCGATCGGCGGCTTCGATCGCAGTCTGCGCTTCGAGGCCGAGCGCCTGGCGCAACTCCTGGTGCTCGCGCGCGAGGAAGCGCAGGTGCGCGGCGCGCCGATCCGCCTGCAGGCCGACGACGAACGCTACGATTTCCTGATCTGGCGGGAGCGCCGTTGGCAGCCGTTGCGCGACGATCGCGATCTTCGCGAACGCCGATGGGAGCAGCCGGTACAGCTGCAGCTCGAGCGCAGCGACGGGCGACGCGAGATCGAATTCGGCCGCGACCACGTCGACGCGCCGTTCGTGCTGCGGCTTCGCCGCGCCGGGGCCGACGTCGCGATCGTGGCCAACGGTCTCGGCTCCTTCGAGGTGCGCTGATGCGGGACGTCCGCCGCTCTGCAGGCGGCTTCACGCTGATCGAGGTGCTGATCGCGATGACGATCGCCGCCGTGGCGCTGATGGCGGCGATACGCGCGACGGCGTCGTTGGCCGTCGACGGCGCCGACCTGCGCGCGCGCACGCTGGCGCAGTGGAGCGCCGAGAACCGGCTCGCGCAGATCCGCATCGCGAAGGAATGGCCGCCGCCCGGACGACGCCAGTACGACTGCAGCCAGGCGAATGTCGCGCTGGTGTGCCGCGAGGACGTGTTCACGACGCCGAATCCGCTGTTCCGGCGCGTCGAGATCGGCGTATTCGCCGCCGACGGCTCGCACCGGCTGTCGCGGCTGGTCGGCTTTTCGACGAGGCTGCCGTGAGAGCGCGGCGCCGAACGCGCGGATTCACGCTGCTCGAACTGCTGATCGCCGTCGCGCTGCTGTCGGTGCTCGCGATGCTCTCGTGGCGGGGGATGGATTCGGTGCTGCAGGGGCGGGACCGCGTCGTCTCGGCATCCGACGACCTTCGATCGCTCAGTGTCGCGCTGTCGCAGATGGAAGAGGACCTGCGGCGCTCGTGGTCGATCCGCCTGCTCGGACTGCCCGAGCCTTCGATCGCCTTCGCGCAGGGCGATCGATCGATGCCGGACATGGCGCTGTTGCGCGAAACCTCGGGCGCCGACGCGATGCAGGTGCAGCGCGTCCTCTACCGCTTGCGCGCCGGCCGCTTCGAGCGCGGCTTCGGTCCGTGGGCCGCTCCGTCGCCGGACGGATCGCAACCGGTCGCCGAGACGCCGATCACCTGGCAGCCGTTGCTCGAGGACATCGACGAAGTGCGCTATCGCGCCTGGTTGCCGTCGCGAGGCTGGGAATCGGCGAACACGCTCGCGCAGGCGTTGCCTTCGACGGGCTCCGCGCGTGCGCCGTCGTACGGCGGTATCGAATTCGTGTTGCTGCGCCGCGGCGAACGGATCGTTCGCGTCTTCCTGGTCGGCGATTGACGATGGCCGCCGCACGACATCGCGGGCGCAGCCACGTCGCGGCAGCGAAGCACCGCCATGCGCGTTTCGCCGCGGCGCGTTTCGCCGCGGCGCGCGAAGCACAACGCGGCGTGGCGATCATCAGCGTGATGCTCGTCGTCACGCTGGCGACCCTGATCGTCAGCGGACTGTTCTGGCGCGAACATGTTACCGTTCGCTCCGTCGAGAATCGGCTCGCGCTGGCACAGATGCGCTGGATCGAGACCGCCGTGCTCGACTGGGCTTCGGTCGTGCTTCGGGTCGACCAGCGCAGTACGGGCGCTGTCGATCACCTGACGGAGTTGTGGGCCACGCCGATCGAGGAGACGGTCCTCGACGAAACGGTGACCGGTGGCGCGCGACTCGACGATCGCGGCAGCGATGCGCGCCTGGCGGGTCAGATGTTCGACGCGCAGGCACGCCTGAACCTGAACAACCTCGTGCTCGACGGCGCGCCCTCGGCGCCGCATCGCGCTGCCTTCGAACGCTTGCTCGCGCTGGTCGGTCGCCCGGAGAGCCTCGCCGCGCGCCTGCAGTCGCGGCTGATGCAGGCGTACCCGGCGCCGGTCGGGGAAAAGGCGGTGCGCGCGTCGGCGTTGCCGCTGATCCGGCTTTCCGACCTGCGCACCGTCGCGGGCTTCGACGAGACGACGATCGGCCTGCTCGAACCGTTCGTCGTGTTCCTGCCGAAGCGGGTGCGCTTCGGCGCGAGCGACGTCTCCACGGAGAACTCGAAAATCAACATCAACACCGCACCGGCCGAAGTCCTGGCCGCATGCATCGAAGACATCGACCTGCAGACGGCGCGCAGGTTCGTCGAAGGCGTTCGCCAGCGCACCTTCTTCGCGAGCCTCGACGTCGCGCGCACGCGCTTCGACGGATCGCCGGTGCTTCCGGTCGGAATGCTGTCCGTCGGCTCGGACTACTTCTTCGTGAGGGGAATGGTACGCTTCGGGCGCGTCGAATCGCAGAGCGAAGCACTTCTGTACCGCGGCGCCAGCCAGGTGGAACTCGTATGGCAGCACAGGTACTGAGAAAGGGCCAGGCGGTCGTCTGGATCCCGCCGCGTTCGATCGGGGAACGCGCGTTCGCCACCGAACCGGTATTGCTCGCGATGCTCCCCGTCGCGGTCTCCGAGAAGGTCGGTGGGCAGGCGAACGCCGGTGGCGTTCCGGTCACCGTCTTCGGCAGCGCCAACACGGCGCGCTACGTTCGCGTGAGTCTCGATGCGCTGCCGGCGCTGAAGACGGTGACGCTGGTCTTCGATGCGCGCGACGTCACGCTGTTGCAGGCGGTGGTGCCGGCGCTCTCCGGCGCGCGCCTGCAGCAGGCATTGCCCAACATCGTCGAGGACATGCTGCTGCAGGATGCGCAGAGCTGCGCCTATGCGGTCGGCCCTCGCCTGGACGACGAACACCGCCGGCTGATCGGCGCGATCGACCACGGATGGCTCGAATTCGTCGTGGGCGCGTTCGAGCGGCGCGGGATCCGCGTGCAGGCGGCCTGGCCCGCGCAACTCGTGCTGCCGGTGGGAGCCGACCGGACGGCACTCGCCTGCCTGAACAACGGCCTCGCATTGCGCACCGGCCTCTACGACGGACTCGGTTGGGGTGCGGCGCCGGGAGTCGACGCCCGCACCGACGCGATCGTGACGATGCTCGAAACGGCGGGTTCCGCCAGCGGCCCGGCGGCGCCCGAGCTTCCCGACGCGCTCGACGGATTGTCGGCAGGGCCGGCCAAACGACGCGATGCGGCACCCGAAGCCGCGGCGCTGTCGACGCTCGAGCTCCCGGCCGAGCCGCCGCGGCTGCGCAGGCGTCTTTCGGTGTTCGTCGACGACGCCACGTGGCAGACGCCGGTGCTCAAGGCCGCCGCGCGGCTGGACATCGACGTCGACATCCGCACCTTGCCGTTTCCCGTTCCCGCGCCGCTGGACATGCTCGCCGCGCGCCGGGGCAACGCGGCCGGGCGCTGGTTCGCCGACATCGACTGGCGTGCGTGGCGCCTGCCTGCTTCCTTCGGTGCGGCGACGGTTGCCGTTGCGCTGCTCGGGCTGAACCTGCACTGGGGAATGCTGTTGCAGGAGCGTGATCGCTTGAAGGAGCGCATCGAGCGCCAGTATCGACAGGCCTTTCCCGGCGGGCAGGCGCTGGTCGATCCGCTGCTGCAGATGCAGCGACAGGTCGCGAGCCTGCGCACGCGCGCCGGACAGGCAGGGCCCGACGACTTCGTGCCGTTGCTGGCGCGCTTCTCGCAGGCGCTCGGCGACAGGGCAGTCGATGCGCTGGCCGGCGTCGAGTATCGCGACGGGCGCCTGCGCGTGCGCTTCCAGCCCGGCTTCTACGATGCGCGCCCGGCACGCGACGCGCTCGCGCGCGACGGCCAGCAACTGGGGCTGTCGGTGAAGTTCGACGCCGAGCGCGAACCGACCGCCGCCGTGGCGCTGCTGCGATGACGCAACGCGACACCCCTTCACCGGCGCTCGAGTCGCTGCTGCAGCGCTGGCACATGCTCGCGGAGCGCGAGCGGCGCATCGTCGCCGCCGGCCTCGTGCTGCTCGTGCTCGCCGTCGCATGGCTCGTGCTCTTCGAGCCCGCATGGGTCGGGCGCCGCGCGCTGCAGTCCGAATTGCCGACGCTGCGCACGCAGCTCGCACAGGTCGAGCAGCTCGCGGCCGAAGCGAACCGACTCGGCGCGGTGTCGCGGGCGAACGACTCCCCGCAGGCGCTGCAGGCGCAGCTCGAGAAGTCGATCGACAGCGCAGGCCTGCGTCCGGCGCTCGCGCAGTTGTCGTCGAGCGGCTCGCTGTTCGACGTTCGCTTCAAGCGGGTTTCGCATGCCGACTGGCTCGCGTGGCTCGACACGACGACGCGCGAGATGCGCTTGCGCGTGGCCGACGTGGCCGTGACGCGGGAGGCGGGCGTGGGATTCGTTTCGGTGCGCCTGGCACTCGAAATGCCGCGCGCGGGGGAACGGTGATGCGGCTCGACGCGCGACGCGCGCTGGTCCTGCTGCTCGCCGGCCTCGTCGGCATCGTCGTCACCGTGATCGCCGCGGCGCCGGCGAGTTTCGCCGACAGCGCGCTCGGCGCGGTCACCAACGGTCGCGTGCGCCTGGCCGAGGCCGAAGGCACGATCTGGCGCGGTTCCGGGCGGCTCGTCCTGGCTGATCTCTCGGCCGCCGCGGCCGAGTTGCGGTCGACCGCCGGCGTGGCGATTCCGGGGCGCGTGCACTGGAGCATCCGTGCGCTGCCGTTGCTCGTCGGCCAGTTCGACGCGCGAATCGGATTCGACGGCATGGCGCAACCGGTTCGGGTGAACGGCGGATACGACGAGATCCGCATCGCGGGCGGCACGCTCGGGCTGCCGTCGGTCGACCTGTCACGCCTGGGGTCTCCGTGGAACACGGTACGGCCGTCGGGCGCGCTGCACCTGGCGTGGGAGAATCTCGTGATCCGCGATGGCGGGCTCGACGGGCACGCCCGAATCGAACTGCGCGATGCGTCGTCGGCGATGACGCCGGTTCGACCGCTGGGCAGTTACCGGGTCGACGTTGTCGGCCGGGGGAGGCGCGCCGAACTCAGCATCGCGACAATGTCCGGACCGCTGCAACTGCAGGGCAACGGCACCTTCGATCCGAATGCGGGGCTGCGTTTCACTGCCGAGGCGAGCGCCGGTTCACGCGAGCGGATGCGGCTGGAATCGTTTCTCGGCCTGATGGGGCGCCGCGAGGGTGACCGGACGATCATCAAGATAGGAGCATGAGCTTGGCGAGAAATCCGCACGGCGCCTGGCTGGTGGCAGCGATGCTGGCGATCGCGAGCCTTGGGCCGGCCGGCGTGCACGCGCAGGCGCAACCGCCGGCGGCGGCCCCCGGCGCGACCGCGGCCAACGGCTCGACGGCGCCTTCCGGGGCGAGCGCGGCAGGTGGCGACACCGTCACGCTGAACTTTCGCGATGCCGACATCGACTCGGTGGTCGGCGCCTTCGGTCACCTGCTGAACCGCACTTTCGTGATCGACCCCCGCGTTCGCGGCAAGATGACGCTCGAGACGCCGCGCCCGGTCGATCGCGCACAGGCGTACCGGCTGCTGCAGTCGGCGCTGCGCTCGCAGGGATTCGCGATCGTCGACACGGGCACGCTGACCAAAGTCGTCCCCGAAGCCGACGCGAAGCTGCAGTCGACCCCGGTGACCGCGGGACGCGCTCCGAAAGCGGGCGGCGACGAGGTCGTCACGCAGATCTTCCGGCTGAACCACGAATCGGCGACGAACCTCGTGCCGGTGCTGCGCCCGCTGATCTCGCCGAACAACACGATCGTCGCCTACCCGAACAACAACTCGCTGGTCGTGACCGACTACGCGGCCAACCTGCAACGCATCGCGCGCATCGTCGCCACGCTCGACAGTCCTTCGACGAGCGAAGTCGAGGTCGTTCCGGTGCAGTACGCGGTGGCGACCGACATCGCGGTGTCGGTGGCGCGCCTGCTCGAGGACTCCGCGCGCGGCGGCCCCGGCGCGCAGGTCGACGCCGGCCAGCGGGTCGTCGTGATGGCCGATCCGCGCAGCAACGCGGTACTGCTGCGTGCGGCGAGTCCCGCGAAGATGAACCTCGCGAAAGGACTCGTCGCGCGGCTCGACCAGCCCAGTGCGCGCCCGGGAAACATCAACGTCGTCTACCTGCGCAACGCCGAGGCGGTCAAGCTCGCGCAGACGCTGCGCGGCGTTCTCGGAGGCGAAGGCGGCGGCACGGGCGCCCTGGAGTCGACCCAACGCGCCCCGCAACCGATGCAGCAGCAAGCGAACGTGCCGGGCGGGCCGAACGCGGGGCAGCAGGGCACCGCCGCGACGACGCCGCTGCAGGTTTCGGACAACGCGCCGGTCACCGTGCAGGCGGGCGGCGCGATCATCGCCGCCGACCCGTCGACGAACTCGCTGATCATCACGGCGCCCGAGCCGGTCTATCGCAACCTGCGCGCCGTCATCGAGAAACTCGACGCGCGCCGTGCGCAGGTCTACATCGAATCGCTGATCGTCGAGATCAGTGCCGACACCGCCGCCGAACTCGGCGTGCAATGGCAGTTCCTCAATTCGCCCGACGGCACGACGCGCGGCTTCGGCGGAACCAACCTGCCTGCGCGCGGCAGCGGCGGCAACATCCTCGACATCGCCGCGAACCCCGCATCGGCCGGAACCGGACTGAACCTCGGCGTCGTCCGCGGCACGATCAACGTGCCCGGAGTCGGCGAAATCCTGAACCTCGGTTTCCTCGCGCGCGCGCTCGAGAGCGGCGCGAACGCGAACATCCTCGCCACGCCCAACCTGCTGACGCTCGACAACGAGGAAGCACGGATCATCATCGGGCAGAACGTGCCGTTCATCACCGGGCAGTTCACGGCGACCGGCACCGGCGCGGGAGCGCTCAATCCGTTCCAGACTATCGAGCGCAAGGACGTCGGCACGACGCTTCGGGTGCGTCCGCAGGTTTCGGAATCGGGAACCGTGAAGCTGCAGATCTTCCAGGAGGTCTCCAGCGTGCAGAGCACCGCGCTCGCCGCGGGCATCGTCACGAACCGGCGCGCGATCGAGTCGAACGTGCTGGTCGACGACGGCCAGATCATCGTGCTCGGCGGCCTGATCGAGGAGCGCATCGAGGGCAACGTCGACCAGGTTCCCGGACTCGGCGAAGTGCCGGTCATCGGCCAGTTGTTCCGCTACGACTCGCGCAAGCGCGTCAAGACGAACCTGCTGGTGTTCCTGCGGCCGGTGATCATCCGCGACGGCGTCGATGCCCACGGCGTGACCGCCGATCGCTACGACTACATCCGGGCGATGCGCGGCGATGCGCGACTTCCCGAACACTGGGCGCTTCCCGACATGCAGGCGAGCCCGTTGCCCGAGATGCCGCCCGCGCCGCTTCCGGGCGAAGGCAGCGCTTCGGCGCGCCAGGTGCAGCGCGGGGCGGTACTGGCGCCGGCACAGGGCATCGACGCTCCCGCGCAGCCGCCCGCGCCGGTATCGGCGTCGCGGCCGAGCACGGTCATCCGGACCGCGCCGAACGAGGTCGTCGTGCCGCTGCGCCCGGGTACGACGCTCGCTCCGCCCGCTACCGGCAACTGACGGAACCGCGCGATGGCAAGCGTCTCTCCCGCGCGCTACGTACCCTACGGCTTCGCGCGAGCGAACCAGCTTCTGGTCACGGCCGTGTCGGCCGACGCGGTCGAGGTGTGGATCGGCGACCGCACCCCGCGCCATGCGCTCGCCGAGTTGTCGCGAACGCTGCCGCTGCGACTGATCACGGTGCGCAAGCCCGAGATCGAGCTGGGCGCCGCGATCTCGCGCGCGTACTCGGCGCAGGAAGGCTCGGCGGCTGCCGTCGTCGACGAGGTGGCCAGCGATCTCGACCTGTCCCGGTTGCTGCAGGACATCCCGAAGATCGAGGACCTGCTCGAGGCCGAAGACGACGCGCCGATCATCCGGATGATCAACGCGCTGTTGACGCAGGCGAGCCGCGACAACGCATCGGACATCCATTTCGAGCCGTTCGAGACGACGTCGCTGGTGCGCTTCCGGGTCGACGGCACGCTGCGCGACGTGGTGCGCCCGCGGCGCGAACTGCACGCGGCGCTGATCTCCCGGATCAAGATCATGGCGCAGCTCGACATCGCCGAGAAACGCCTGCCGCAGGACGGGCGCATCACGTTGCGCATCGGCGGGCGGCCGATGGACGTGCGGGTGTCGACGCTGCCGACCGGACACGGCGAACGCGCGGTGCTGCGCCTGCTCGACAAGGAAGCGGGGCGTCTCGACCTCGAGAAGCTCGGCATGGCGCACGACACGCTGGCCGCCTTCGACAAGCTGGTGCACCAGCCGCACGGCATCGTGCTGGTCACCGGGCCGACCGGCTCGGGCAAGACGACGACCCTGTACGCCGCGCTCGGCCGGCTCGACTCGACGACGACGAACATCCTCACCGTCGAGGACCCGATCGAGTACGACCTCGAGGGCATCGGCCAGACGCAGGTCAACGCGCGCATCGACATGAGCTTCGCGAAGGCGCTGCGCTCGATCCTGCGGCAGGACCCCGACGTCGTGATGATCGGCGAGATCCGCGATCTGGAAACCGCGCAGATCGCCGTGCAGGCCTCGCTCACCGGGCACCTGGTGCTCGCGACGCTGCACACGAACGACGCGGTTTCGGCGGTGACGCGCCTGATCGACATGGGAATCGAGCCGTTCCTGCTTTCGTCGTCGCTGCTGGGCGTCGTCGCCCAGCGGCTCGTGCGCAAGCTGTGCCCGCAATGCCGGCAGGTCGATCCGGTGACGCGCGGATGGCGCGCGTCCGGATGCCTGGCGTGCAACCGCACCGGGTTCCAGGGTCGCACCGGCATCTACGAGCTTTTCGTCGTCGACGATGCGATCCGTGCGCTCGTGCATCGCAATTCGCCCGAAGGCGAGATCCGCGCCCAGGCATTGCGCTCGGCAATGCGCACGATGCGCGACGACGGCAAGCGCTGGATCGATACGGGCGTGACGTCGGCAGACGAAGTCCTGCGCGTCACGCGCGACTGATTCCACGCTTTCGCGCTGCCGTGCCTGCCTATCGTTACGAAGCTGCAAATGCGGCCGGAACGGTCGCAAGCGGCGTCATCGATGCCGATTCACCGCGTCATGCGCGCGGCCTGCTGCGCGACCGCGGCCTTGCGCCGCTGCAGCTCAGCCCGGTCCAGGACGCGGCCGCGACCGGCGCCGGCCGCACGCTGCGCCGACGGCTCGGTGCTGCCGAACTCTCGCTTGCCACGCGACAGCTCGCGAGCCTGCTTTCGGCGCGCCTGCCGATCGAGCAGGCGCTCAATGCGGTCGTCGAACAGGCCGAGCGCCAGTCGGTGCGCGAGCGTTTCGCAGCGGTTCGCAGCGAGGTCGTCGGCGGGCAGACGCTCGCGCAGGCGTTGGCCAAGTATCCGCGCGACTTCCCCGACGTCTATCGCGCGCTGGTCGGCGCCGGCGAGCAGTCGGGCGACCTGGCGCTGGTGATGAACCGCCTCGCCGACTACATCGAATCGCGCACCGCGCTGTCGCAACGGATCATGCTCGCGTTCACGTACCCGGCGATCGTCACCGTCGTCGCGGCGGCGGTGATCGTCGCGATGCTCACCTACGTGGTCCCGCAGGTCGTCAGCGTGTTCTCGCAGACGCGCCAGGAACTGCCCTGGCTGACCGTCGGGCTGATCGCCACGTCGGATTTCCTGCGCGAATGGGGGTGGGCGATTCTCGCGCTCGCCGTCGGCGCGTTCGTGCTCTTTCGCATCACGCTTCGTTCGCCGACGCTGCGCCTGTCGTGGGACCGGCGCACGCTGACTATGCCGGTCGTCGGGCGGCTCGTGCGAGGCCTGAATACCGCGCGTTTCGCATCGACGCTGGGCATCCTGACGAGCAGCGGCGTTCCGCTGATCCGTGCGCTCGAGGCCGGGGCGCGAACGTTGACCAACGAGGCCTTGAAAACCAACGTCGCCGACGCCATCTCGCGGGTGCGGGAAGGTTCGTCGCTGTCACGGGCGCTGAAGGCCGGAGGCCAGTTTCCGCCGATGATGATCCACATGATCGCCAGCGGCGAGGCGACCGGCGAGTTGCCCGAGATGCTCGAGCGAACCGCGGCGACGCTCTCGCAGGAAACCGAACGGCGCACGATGACGCTGACGAGCCTGCTCGAGCCGCTGCTCATTCTCGCGATGGGCGCGATCGTGCTGGTGATCGTACTCGCGGTACTGTTGCCGATCATCGAGATCAACGATCTCGTCCGCTGACGCGAAGGAGACGGGAATGTGGTGGTGGCGGATGCGCAGGATCCTGAAGTCCTTCGGGCGCGACGCGCTGGTGCTGTTCGCCGCGTGCCGCGAGCCGGCAACGCCCGGCTGGATACGCGTGGCGGCACTCGCGCTGCTCGCCTACATGGTCAGCCCGGTCGACCTGGTGCCCGACACGCTGCTCCCGGTCGGATGGCTCGACGACGTCACGCTGCTCGCGTTCGCCATTCCGTTCCTGCTGCGCCGCGTTCCGGCGGTCGCACGCGAGTCGGCTGCGCTGCGCGCAGGCCGCTGGCTCGGACGCTTCGGACTTCGCGGCACCGGCGCCCGCTGACGCGCACCGGCCGATCGTGGACGGTGCCGCGAGCGAGGTAGAGGACGCGCAGCAGGACGCGCTGGACGCCGCGCAGGCGGCCGACCGTCATCCGTTGCTCGTCGCGGCGCTGACCGCTTCGGTCGCGACGGTCGGCGCGACGATCTTCGCCATTTCGCCTCTCCTGCCGGACATCGCGGCGCGCTTCGGTATTGCACCGGCCGAAGCCGGGCGACTGATCGGCGTCTTCGGGCTGGCGATGGCGATCGTCGCGCCGGTCGTCGGCCTGTTCGCGCGTCGCCTGCCGCGGGCGACGGTGATCGTCGCAGGCCTGTTGCTGTTCGCCGCCTCCTGGATCGGCGCGGGCTGGAGCACCCGTTTCGAGACCCTGTTGCTGTGCACGCTGCTGGCGGGCGCAGCAACCGGCGCAGTGATCCCGGCGACCTACGCGTACGCCGGCGATCTTTCGTCCTTCACGCATCGCGGTCGCGTGATGGGCCGGATCGTCAGCGGCTGGTCGATCGCGATCCTGTTGGTCGTGCCGGCGATGTCGCTCGCGGCCCAGCGCATCGGATGGCAGATGGCGTTCGCCGCGCTCGCCGCCGCGGCGCTCGCGAGTGCGCTGGTGCTGGCCCTGGCGCCGCGGCCCTTGCCGGTGCACTCGGGGACGGGCGTCGGAGAAGACGGGTCGGTGCTCGCCGTGGGAGCGAGCCTGCGCCGCGTGTTCGCGCATCGCGGGACGCGTTTCGTCCTGCTCGCGAACTGCATCGACATGGGGGCGTTCTACGCCGTCTACGCATTCCTCGGCACCGAGATGCGCCGCGTGCACGACTGGGGCGCCGCTGCCGCGGGATTCGCGCTCGCGTCGTACGGACTCGGATTGCTGCTCGTGACGCTGAACGGGCGACTGGTCGACCGCTTCGGCAAGACGCGCACCGCGGTCGTCTCGCTGTGCGCGCTGGCGATCGTGCTGGCCGCGTTGCCGTGGATCGTCGCGATACCGGCACTGCTGGTGACGGGGATCGTCGCCTGGGGCTGCCTGCAGGGAGCTTTCTTCACGTCGATCACCTCGCTGGCGACCGAACAGATTCCGCCGCTGCGCGGCGTCGTGACCGCGATGCTCAGCGGTGCGACCTATCTCGGCGTCACGCTGTTCTCGCCGGTCGCCGTCGTGCTGTACGAGGGCCAGGGGCTCGGGGCGGTGGGTTTGTTCGCCGGAGCGAGTTGCCTGGCGGCTGCGGTTGCGGTCGGCAGGGTGAAAGACGCGGGCGGCCTGCGGTCGGCCTGAACGTTGCGGTGCGGGCGCGGCAGGCGGCGGCGGGGCGGGGCGCTCGCTGCGCCGGTCGGTGC
>CAYZYC010000019.1:0-29473 GCA_964481165.1 uncultured Limnobacter sp.
TGTTCGTCATGCGCGGAAGCGGCAGGTGCGCGAACGACTCGCGGCGGCCGTTGCCGGTCGGCTGCGCCTTCATCAGGCGCGCGTTCAGCGTGTCCTGCAGGTATCCGGTGAGGACTCCGTCCTCGATGAGCACGTTGCGCTGCGAGGCGTTGCCCTCGTCGTCGATGTTCAGCGAGCCGCGCCGCTCCGGAATCGTTCCGTCGTCGACGACGGTGACCCCGCGACTCGCGACGCGCTCGCCGATGCGTCCGGAGAACACCGACGAACCCTTGCGGTTGAAGTCGCCTTCCAGCCCGTGTCCGACGGCCTCGTGCAGCAGCACGCCGGGCCACCCCGGCCCCAGCACGACGGTCATCGTTCCGGCGGGGGCCGAACGCGCCTCGAGATTCGTCAGCGCGGCAATCACCGCCTCGTCGACGTATCCGGCGATCCGCTCGTCGTCGAAATGCGCGAAATCGAAGCGACCGCCTCCGCCGCTGTGGCCCTGCTCGCGCCGGCCGTTCTGCTCGGCAATGACCGTCACCGACAGGCGCACCAGCGGCCGCACGTCGGCGGCGATGAGCCCGTCGGAACGCGCGACCAGCACGACGTCGTATTCGGCAGCCAGGCCCGCGATCACCTGGCGGATCCGCGGATCCTTCGCGCGCGCCATGCGCTCGACGCGCTCGAGCAGCGCGACTTTCGCCGTGGCATCGAGGCGCGGAATCGGGTCGTCGGCACCGTAGAGCGCACGTCCGGCGCCCGCGACCAGCGAATTCGACACCCGCGTGCGGCCGGCGCCGCGCGCCGCGATCGTGCGCGCCGCGCGCGCGGCGTTCATCAGCGCATCGGCGCCGATCACGTCGGAGTACGCGAACGCCGTCTTGTCGCGCGAGACCGCGCGCACGCCGACGCCCTGGTCGATCGAGTAGCTGCCCGTCTTCACGATGCCTTCCTCGAGGCTCCAGCCTTCGCTTCGCGTGAACTGGAAGTACAGGTCGGCGTAATCGACGCGGTGACGGAAGATCTCGGAAAGCGCCGCACCCAGGTGCGACTCGTCGAGCCCGTACGGCTCGAGCAGCACCGAGCGGGCGATCGCCAGATGCTCGAAGGGCGTTTCGATCGGTTTCATGTCTTCATGCTACAGGACGCGGTGGCGCAGGGCCGGAATCGTCGCGCGCACCGAATGCACGCGCGCGCGATCGACGTCGCCGACCGCGATTCCTTCGTCGACCTCGTGCAGCGCGACGATCTCTCCCCACGGATCGACGAGCATCGAGCGTCCCCAGGTGCGTCGCCCGTTCTCGTGGCGCCCGCCCTGCGCCGGCGCGAGCACGTAGCACTGGTTCTCGATCGCGCGCGCGCGCAGCAGCACTTCCCAATGCGCAGCGCCCGTCGTGTGCGTGAACGCCGACGGAACGAGGATCAGGTCGGCCGGAACCAGCGCGCGGAACAGTTCGGGAAAGCGCAGGTCGTAGCAGACGGTCAACCCGACCCGCCAGCGTTCGTTCGCGTCGACGTCGAACACGCACGGCGTGCGACCCGCGAGGATGGTCGCGGCTTCGTCGAAGCGTTCGGCGCCGTCGTCGAAACCGAACAGGTGGATCTTGTCGTATCGCGCGACGCGGCTGCCGTCCGGGGCGAACACCAGCGAGCTGTTCAGCACTTTGCCCGGGTTCGGGCAGAACATCGGCACGGTTCCGCCGACGAGCCACACACCGTGCGCGGCCGCCTGCTCGGCGAGAAAGCGCTGGATCGGGCCGCCGTCGTCGGCTTCGCGGATCGACAACTTGTCCCGGTCGCTGCGCCCGAGCAGCACGAAATGTTCGGGCAGGCCGACGAGCCGGGCGCCGGCAGCCGCCGCCTGCGCGATCAGCGTCGCAGCGCGCGACAGGTTCCGCTGCACGTCGGTGCCCGAGACCATCTGGACGGCCGCCACGCGCAACCGCGAATCGGTTGCGGGGTCGGCAGGGGTTCGTGCGGCTCGCGCGGCGTCGTTCGATTGCATCTCGATTTTCCAGCTTGGGGCGGACAGCGGGAAAACGAGACCCCGCTGCCGGAGATCAGGGATTTCCCGGGCCGGGGACGTCGGGGCTCACGGTGATCGCCGGCACGCGCTCGCGCCGCGCCACCTGCGGATCGTCCCACGGTCCCGAGACATCGTACTCGTAGGCGAACATCTGCTGCAGCGGCTCGCGCAATACCATCTGCGCGACGAAGGAACCGAGGCCGAACGCGGGATTGACCGCCGCCCAGGCGAGCGAAGCGAGGCCCGCATTCAGTTCGGGGCGCACCTCGACCACCAGCGACTGCGTCTCGGCGGCGACGTCGGCTTCGCCGCGGATGCGAACCTCGGCGGCGACCCCGCGCATCCGGAAATCGTCGGTGCGCGCGACGCCGTCTTCGACGTGCACGTTCCCGTCGATCTCGTCGAAGGCGAATCCCTCGGCGAAAACGTCGCGGAAATCGAAGACCAGGCGACGGCGCAGCGACTGCAGGTTGACCACGCCGATCAGCTTGGCGATCCCCGGCTCCGACTTCAGGAACTGCCCCTTGCCGAGCGCCAGCTTCAGTTCGCCGGCCAGGGTGTCGCTGTCGAGTCGCATCGGCGAGCCTTCCCACCGCACCTGGCCATCGATCGCTCCTGCGCCGCCGCGCAGCACGTCCGGAAAATCGAAGACCGACAGCAGCGCGCCTGCATCGGCGATTTCCAGGTGGAAGTCCATCGCGCTGGTGCGCTGCACGACGCCGGGACGGGTCTTCCAGCTGCCCGTCGCATCGAGCAGGGCCGCGGCGTTGCGGATGCGCAGGCGCTCGAGCTGCCAGACGGGCGCTGCCGCATTGCCGGTGTTCCTCGCCTTCAGCTCGAATTCGCCGAGCGCGCGTTCGTTGAGCACCAGGTTCTCCGCGGCGACGTCGAGCGCCGGGAGCGTATCGGGCGTGGTGTCGAGCAGCGTCTCGAAATCGTCGATCCGGTCGCCGGGAATCGACAGCGTCGTGAAGCGTGCGAGCAGCGTGCCGCGTTCGTCCGGGCCGGCCGGGTCGCGCCAGTGGAAGTATCCGTCGATGCCGCGGGCCCGCACGTTCGCACGCCACGACGCGCGTTCGCGCGTCGCGCCGAGCACCACGTCGTGCAGTGTCTTTCCGGCAAGGTGCACCTGCGCCGAAACGAGCGACACCGTATCGGGCAGCCATGTGAATCCGCTGGCAAGGTCCGCGTCCGGCGCCTGGCGTGCCTGGCGCGCGAAGTCGCCGCCGAGCAGGCGGCTCCAGGCGTCGAGGTCGACGTCGGGGGTGCGCAGGATCGCCGCGAACCCCGCATCGGGCAGCACCGCTTCGCTTCCGAGCGCGAACGCCGCGCGACGAACGAGCAACTGCGTGGAGTCCGGTGCGCGCTCGCGCTCGAAGACGAGGCGCACGTCGTCGCGCAGCGCCACGTCGAGCGTGTCGCCTGCCGGACGTTCGTCGCGGCTTGCCGGCTGCGACGGTTGCGAACGGATCCGCAGCGGCCAGGGCTCGTCGGCGGACTTCGCGAATGGCGCAGGCAACGCACTCGCCAGCCCGACCAGGTCGGATTCGAGCGTCAGCGTGGACGCCCGGTTGCGCACGTCGGCCGTAGCCCGCCAGCGCGCCGAACCGGACAGCGCACGGGTCAATTCGTTGTCCCGCAGCTCGCGCAGCCCTTGCGCCGGCGTATCGCCTTGCGCGGTCAGCAGCATTCGTCCCGGCTCGGGCATCTCGCCGTCGACGCGTAGATCGCCGCCGAGAAAGCGCGCGCGGAACCCGCGCAGCGCGAGCCGGTCTTCGGTGAACTCCAGCCGCCCCGAAACGGCGCCGAACGGCGGCAACGTGCGATCGAGTGTCAGGTCGTTGCCGGCGAAATCGACGCTGCCGGCGACCCGCGTGCCGTCGAGGTCGCGCAGCGGCAACTCGAGCGCCAGCTGCAGCGCCGCCTGGCCGCCGATCGCGGTGTCCCGCGTGAAATCGTCGATGCGCGCGCGCAGCGCGCTCTCGTTGACGAAGCGCACGAGATCCTGCGCGGGACCGGTCCCGGCACCCTGCACGTGCAGCAGCGAATCGCGGAAATCGTCGATGTGCGCGCGCACGTCGGCGAGCTGCACGCCCCACACCGCACCCGAACGCGCTTCGATCGTCATCGCAGCGCGCTCGAATCGCAGCACTCCGCGGATCCGCTCGATCGCAGGCCACCCGGGTGCGTAGCGCAGCGTCGTGTCGGCCAGTTGCGCCTCGACGCCGAAGGTGCCCGAAGACGGGTCGCGATACGGAAAATCGGCGAGGTCGCCGCGCAACACGAAACGCACGTCGCCCGAGCGGCCCTCGACGATCGCCTCGCGAACCCAATCGCGCACGCTCTCGGGGATCTGCAGCGGAAGGTATCGCGCCGTGCGTGCCGCGTCGGCCCGGACGAGACCGCCCTTCAGGTCGACGATGCCCGCCCCCTTGCCGCCGCTGCGGTAGCGTCCCGAAACCTCGCCCGACGCGTCCCGGTTCTCGAACCGGAACGCATCGATGCTCAGATCCACGCGCGCCGGCGCGCCGGCATCCGAACCGGGTTCGATGGTCCACGACGCCTGCGCATCGAACCGGTCCAGCGGAATCGCCGGCTCGGCGAACAGCCCGGGGAAACGCAGCACGGCCGCATCGCCGTGCAGCAGTGCGCGACCGCCGCCGCGGGTGAGCCGTGCGCTGCCGGACACGTTCGAGAAGCCGGGCAGGTGCAGTTCGCCGGGCCCGGGGGGCGCCGATTCCCGCCGCGCGAACGACAGGCGGTCGAAGGCGAGTTCGAGCTCGAGCTTCGGATCGTCGTCGCGCGTGGACCAGTCGAGCGCAAGGCGATCGACGACACCCTCGACCTGCAGCAGTGCGAGGCGACCGTGCAGCTCGCCCGGCAGCGGCAGGCGCACGAGCCAGTCGAGCGTCTGCTGCGCTTCGAAACGTCCGACCGACAGTCGTGCGGCGAGCGGATGCCCATCGGGCGAGAACTGCAGCATCGGTTCGCCTTCGATGCCGGCGAGTCGCGTGCGTTCGCCGTCGTCGAACTCGAGCCGCGGAAAGACGAACGTCGTCCTGCCCGCATCGTCGCGCCGGACGATCGCCTCGGCACGCAGCGAAGCGAGCGGAACCGCCCGGTCTTCGTGGCGCACCCGCAGGTCCGCGGCATCGACCTGCACCTGCGCCTCGGGCTCGCCATCGGGCTCGAACCGGGCCCAGGCCCGCATTTCCGCGTGCCCGGAGTCGATCGCCAGCGAGCCGGGAACCGCGTGGCCGACGAGACCCGCTTCCTCCCAGTTGCGCCACCGGCCCACGAGCGCAGCGAGGTCGACGCGTTGCGCTCCGACGTAGGCTTCGCCGTGCCAATGACTGAAGTCGGAAGGCGCGATGAACGGCGGACGACGAAACTCGAGCGCGGCCTCGATGCGCTGCGCGACGTCGCCCAGCGACGGCACCTGCAGCGAAACGCGATGCTGCCGGCCGACCGAACCGATCGCGAGGTCGACCCCGTCGATGCGCGCCGTTTCGCCGCCGACCCGGTCGTTCCAGTCGACCTGCGCGTGCAGCGCCACGATCTTGCGATGCGCGAAGAGCCGGTCGAGCGCGCCGCCACGGCCCGGGGCGTCGAAGTCGATGTCGAATCCGCCGATGCGCCAGTGCCGTGCGTCGATCCGTTCGACGCGCACCGCCGGCGTGTTCACCTCGAGCAACGCCAGCGCGAAGCGGCCGCGGACCGCAGCACGCAGCGACAGCACCGCGCGCACCCGCGAAGCCGACAGCGCGAGATTGCCGTCGGCGTCGAAGACGGCCACGTCGTTCGCGACGAGCCACGGCCGCAGCCCGTCGAAGCCGCTCGAGATGGCGCCGATCGTGACGGGACGCCCGGCAACGTCGGTCAGGCGCTTTTCGATTGCCGGCCGCCATTGCCCGAGGTTCGGCCACACGTAGTGCCGCACGGCGAGCCAGGCGGAACCCATGGCGAGCGCGAAGCCCAGCGCGCACCACGCGAGCAAGCGCAGCGCGCGCGCGACGTGCATCGTGCCGCGGGGCGGCGAAGCGGGCGAGGACATGAGCGACAATCTACGGCAAGCATAACCCTTCGGGCGTGAACGCATGGGCTTCGGCGGCGAACTTCATTCCGGCTTTTTCCGGCGCAGCCTGCACGCGCTCGGCGCCGGCGCCGGCGAAACGGCCGTGCGCCGCAGGCTCGCCGCGCTCGCCGCGGCGCCGATCACGCGCGAGACGGTCGAATCGCTGATCGGTGACGAATGCGCGGCCGTCGGCGTCGACGCCGCAGTGCGCGCCGGCGGCGCAACTGCGGGCGATGCCGCGCCCGCACCCGACTGCGATGCGTCGGCGGCCGCCCTGCGCCGCGCGCGCACCTGGCTGCTGCTTGCGCTGATCGAGCGCGACGTCGGCGGATCGGCGGATCTCGACGAAGTCTGCGCAGCCATGACCGATTTCGCCGAACTGACGACCGCCCGCGCGCTGCAATGCGCCGCGGCCGAACTGGTCGCGCGCCACGGCCGGGCGCTCGACGCGAACGGTCGCGCGCAGGACCTGCTCGCCGTCGGGATGGGCAAGGTCGGAGGCCGCGAACTGAACGTCTCGTCGGACCTCGACCTGGTCTTCGTGTATCGCGGCGAGGGCGAATCCGAAGGGGTCGACGGCACCGGCGTCATCGCGTCGAGCGACTGGATGCACCGGCTGGCGCGGCGAAGCATCGGGCTGCTGTCCGAGTGCAACGCCGACGGCTTCGTCTTTCGCGTCGACACGCGGCTGCGGCCCAACGGCGATTCCGGACCGCTCGTCGTGTCGATGAGCATGCTCGAGCAGTACTTCTATGCGCAGGGCCGGGAATGGGAGCGCTTCGCCTGGCTGAAGGCGCGCGTGATCGCCGATTCGGCGACCGTCGACCGGGCGGCGCGCGTCGACGACGAATCGGCTCTGACGCGCATCGTCACGCCGTTCGTCTACCGGCGGTATCTCGATTTCGAGGCTTTCGGCGCGTTGCGCGACCTGCACGCGAAGGTGCGCAGCGAGGTCGCGCGTCGCAGCGCGCGCGATCCGAACGCGTTCGACGTGAAGCTCGGCCGCGGAGGAATCCGCGAAGTCGAATTCGTCGCACAACTGTTCCAGATCGTGCGCGGCGGCCAGGACCCGACGCTGCGCAGCCGCCGCACGCTCGAGACACTGGAGACGCTCGCCGATCGCGGCCTGCTGCCCGAGGACGAGGCGCAGTCGCTGGCGACGGCGTACCGGCTGCTTCGTCGCACCGAACACGCGCTGCAGTACCGCGAGGACGCACAGACGCACCGGCTGCCGAACGCCGCCGGCGAACGCGAACGCATCGCGGCGATGCTCGGCATGCCGCACGAGCGCTTCGATGCATCGATCGCCGAGTGCACCGAACAGACCGCGCGCGTGTTCGACCGGCTGCTCGCACCGCCCGAATCGGCCGCACGCGATGCGCGCGACCCGCGGGCCGGCAGCGAATCGGATCTCGACGACGAGGTTCGCCGGCGATTCGACGCTTTCCGCAGCGGCTCCCGTTATCTCGCCGCAAGACCGGACACGCGCGCGGCGATCGAGCGCCTGATCGCCGACGCGGTGCAGCAGCGCACCGGCCGCGCCGGGCTCGTGCGCCTGGTCGACCTGCTCGACACGATCTGCCGGCGTCCCGGCTATGTCGCGCTGCTCGACCGGTACCGCGAAGCGTTCGGCCGCGTGCTGCGCGTGCTCGACTGGGCGAAGACGCCGGCCGAATACCTGACCCGCCACCCGGTCGTGCTCGACGAACTGCTCGATGGCGAACTGCTCGAGCCGCAGGACTACGACGCGTGGGCGCTGCAGTTGCGACAGAGGGTCGAAGCCGCGACGCACGACGGCGCGCCCGACGTCGAACGGCAGATGGACATCGTGCGCGAGGCGCACCACACGCAGGTCTTCCGGCTGATGGTCCAGGATCTCGAAGGCAGGCTCACCGTCGAGCGCCTGTCGGATCACCTGAGCGAACTCGCCGACCGCGTGCTCGGGCTGGCGATCGAAGTCGTCTGGCAGAACCTGCGTCTTCGATTCCGGGACACGCCGCGCTTCGCGGCGACCGCCTACGGGCGGCTCGGCGGCAAGGAACTCGGCTACGCATCGGACCTCGACCTCGTGTTCCTGTACGACGACGACGACGAACGCGCTCCGGAAGCGTATGCAATGCTCGCGCAGCGCGTGTCGGCGTGGCTCGCGACGCGCACTTCGGCGGGGCTGCTGTTCGAGACCGATCTGCGGCTGCGCCCGAACGGCCAGGCCGGGCTGCTCGTTTCGAGCGTCCGCGCTTTCGACGACTACCAGCGCGAGTCGGCCTGGGTCTGGGAACACCAGGCGCTGACGCGTGCGCGCTTCGCCGCCGGCGACACGACGATCGGTGCGCGGTTCGAGGCGATCCGGCGCAAGGCGCTTTCGCGGCCGCGCGATCTCCCCGGACTGCGCGACGAAGTCCTGGCGATGCGGCGCAGGATGCACGACGGCCACCCGAACCGCAGCGATCTCTTCGACCTCAAGCACGACGCCGGGGGAATGGTCGACATCGAGTTCCTGGTGCAGTACCTGGTGCTCGGCTACTCGAACGCGCACGAGCCCCTGCTCGACAACGTCGGCAACATCGCGCTGCTCGGGCGCGCCGCCGGGCTCGGCCTGGTCGACGCGACGCTGGCGCAGGAAACGGCCGACGCGTACCGCCGGTTCCGCCGCCTGCAGCACCAGTTGCGACTCGACGACGCGGCAGCGCGCGTGGCGCCGGAGGCGGTGGCAGCCGAACGGCGCGCGGTCCGGGCGCTGTGGGATTCGCTGTTCGCGGAACGATGACCGCGGCCGCGGTCGCGGCGACGACTGCGGCCGCGGCTGCGGCTGAGCCGACTGCGACTGCGGCAACTGCGACTGCGGCTACGGCTGCGGGGCTCGGTCGACCGTCGCCGGCGGAAGCTTCGCGCCGTCGATCGGCGCCGTGGCCGCGCCCGATCGCCCCGTCGATCCCCCTGCGTTCCAACCTTCGCGCATCGCGAGCCACGAAACGATGCCGAGCGCGATCAGCACGAAGGGCAGCGACAGCAGGTTCAGCAGCGACCAGCCGTTGACGAACAGCAGCGCACCGGACGCGGCCGAACTCGTGATCATCGTCGCGAACACGCACGAGTCCATGAACCCCTGCACCTTGTTCTTCTCGGCCGGGCGGTACGACTCGGTCAGCAGAGTCGTCGCGCCGGTGTACATGAAGTTCCAGCCGACGCCGAGCAGCACCAGCGCAGCGAGAAAATGCGTCAGCTCGATCCCCGAGAGCGCGATCGCCACGCACGCGAGCATCAGCACGCACCCCGCGGCGATGACCGGCAAGGCTCCGAAACGTCCGATCAGCGCTCCGGAGAACAGACCCGGCGCGAACATGCCGACGACGTGCCACCCGATGACCAGCGCCGCGGATTCGTAGGGCAGCCCGCAGACCTCCATCGCCAGCGGCGTCGCGACCATCAGCAGGTTCATCACGCCGTACGAGAGCGCGGCGCAGGCGATCGCGACCCAGCACGCCGGCTGGCGCAGGATCTCGCCGAGCGGGCGCGCGGCGCCGCCGGCGAACTGCTTCGGCGGCACCGGAAGACGCAGCCACTGCACGAGCAGCAGCGAGGCGAGCGCGAAACCGACCAGCGTCAGGTAGGTGCCGGAGAACTGCGTCGGCAATGCGGTGCGCGACCACGTCGAGATCTCGGGGCCGAGCAGTCCGCCGGCGATTCCGCCGGAGAGCACCAGCGCGATGGCGCGTGCCCGCAGCCCCGGGCGCCAGTGGTCGGCGACGTCGGCGGCGGCAAAGCGCAGGCTCGCGCCGAAGGCGTTGTACAGCCCGCAGACGAAGGTTGCCAGGCACAGCAACGCAAGGCTGCCGATCGTCATCGCGTACCAGGCAATCAAGGCCCCGGCCATCGCGACGACCGCGCCGAGCGTATAGCCGGCGCGCCGCCCGTAGCGGCGCATGTACAGGGCGGCCGGCATCGCCCAGACCGCCCCGCCGAGCACGTATCCGGTGACCGGCAGCGTCGCGAGCAGCGGTGACGCCGCGAGTTGCAGCCCCGCCAGTCCGTTGACCGCGATCAGCGTGACGTTGTTCGTGAGGAGCAGCGCCTGCAGCAGGGCGAGCAGCCCGATCTGGAAGCGGAAACCGGAAGTCGACGGGCGGCGCATCGGCGCCAGTCTACCCGTCGCCGGATTGCTAGAATGCACGCACGCACACCCTGCACCGCAGCACCGGGAGAATTCGATGTCGATGGCTGACCGCGACGGTCATATCTGGTACGACGGCAAGATGGTCGACTGGCGCGACGCCAGGCTCCACGTGCTCACGCACTCGCTGCACTACGGGATGGCGGTCTTCGAGGGCGTGCGCGCGTACAAGACCGAATCGGGCCCCGCGATCTTCCGGTTGAAGGAGCACACGCAGCGCCTGTTCAACTCGGCAAAGATCTTCCAGATGCAGCTGCCGTACTCGTTCGAGACGATCGTCCAGGCGCAGAAGGACGTCGTGCGGATGAACGAGCTCGAGTCGTGCTACCTGCGGCCGATCGCCTGGATCGGCTCGGAGAAAATGGGCGTCTCGGCGCGCGGCAACACGATCCACGTGGCGATCGCCGCATGGCCGTGGGGCGCCTATCTCGGCGAGGAAGGCGTGACCAAAGGCATCCGGGTCAAGGTCTCCTCGTACACGCGCCACCACGTCAACGTGTCGCTGGTGCGCGCGAAGGCCAGCGGCTACTACATCAATTCGATCCTCGCCAACGCCGAGGTCACCGCGCACGGATACGACGAAGCGCTGCTGCTCGACACCGAAGGCTACGTCTCCGAAGGCTCGGGCGAGAACGTATTCATCGCGCGCAACGGCATCCTGTACACGCCCGACCTGGCGTCGTGCCTCGACGGCATCACCCGCGACGCCGTCATCACCATCGCGCGCGACGCCGGGATCGAGGTGCGCGAGAAACGGATCACGCGCGACGAGATGTACTGCGCCGACGAAGCGTTCTTCACCGGAACGGCTGCCGAGATCACGCCGATCCGCGAACTCGACGATCGGCCGATCGGCGAAGGACGCCGCGGACCGATCACCGAACGGCTGCAGGCCGTGTTCTTCGACACGGTCGCGGGCCGCAACGAACGGTATCGCGAATGGCTCACCCCGGTCGCGGACGCGCGCCGATGAGCGCGCCCGCTTCCGCCGCGCAGTCGGACCAGGCACAGGATGCCGTCGTCGAGATCGACGGCAGCGACCTCCCCGCGTTCTGCCCGAATCCGAAGATGCCGTTGTGGTCCTCGCATCCGCGCGTGTACCTGGAACTGGCGAAGACCGGAGCGGCGATGTGCGGCTACTGCGGCACCCGCTACCGGCTCGCCCCCGGGACGCGGGTTTCCGGGCACCACTGACGAAGCTCGCGAAAGGACTCCCCGGGCGGTCCCGAGACGTCGGTCACGCCTGTCGATTCTGGCGATGTGCGAAACATCGCTGCGCCGCCCTGCCATTCGACCCACAATCGCTGCCGCGAGGTAGGATCGAAACATAACGAAATTCTC
Organism: uncultured Limnobacter sp.; assembly: GCA_964481165.1. GTDB lineage: Bacteria > Pseudomonadota > Gammaproteobacteria > Burkholderiales > Burkholderiaceae_E > Zeimonas. Next base: position 11,596 of record CAYZYC010000019.1, read on the forward strand.
GGCCGGGACGACAGACGATGCTTGCGCGAGCGCTGGTGGTGGCACCCAGCTCGATCGGCGACGCGGTCATGACGCAGCCGCTGCTGGCACTGCTCCGGCAGCAGGATCCGCTCCTGCCGATCGATACCTTGTGCACGCCGCGCGTGGCGCCGGTCTTTCGAGCGATGCCCGAAGTCGACACGGTCATCGAGGATCCGTGTGCCGAAACGAAGCTGCAGCTGCTCGCGCGCTGGCGGCTCGGCCGACAGCTCAGGCCGAAGCACTACCAGCGCGCGTATGTCCTGCCGGAGCACCGCGGCGCGGCGCTCGTTTCGTGGTTCGCCGGAATCGCGCAGCGCATCGGCTATCGCAGTCCCGCGCGCACGCTGCTGCTGAACCGGATCCACGAATGCGAACGCCCGGTGCAGCGCGCCGAGCTTTTCGCGGGCCTCGCGTTCGAAGCGGGCGCGCCCTTGCCGGGCGCGATCCCCGATCCGAAGCTGCTGCGCCAGCCCGACCGGGAACGCGCGGTGCGCGCCAGGTTCGGTTTCGGGCGCGACAGTGCGCCGATCGTCCTGTGCCCCGGCGCCGGGGTCGGCAGCGCGGGGCGTTGGCCGGCACGCCATTTCGCGGCGCTGATCGCACTGCTCGCATCCGACTGGCCCGAAACCGAGTTGCTGCTGATCGGGTCGGCGGCCGAGCGCACGATGGCCACCGAGATCGCTGCGCTGTCGGGGCAGTCGGCGCGCAACCTGTGCGGCGAGACGACGCTCGACGAAGCCGGTGCGATCATCGCGCAGGCCGGAGGCGTCGTGTCGGCCGATACCGGGCTGATGCACCTGGCGGCCGCATTCGGCAGGCCGCAGGTGGCGGTGTTCGGACCCACGGATCCGCGCCGTGCACCGCCGCGTTCGGCACGCGCGCAGGTCGAATGGCTGCACCTCTCGTGCAGCCCCTGTGCGGAAACCGAATGCCCGCTCGTGCACCACGCCTGCATGAACCGGATCACGCCCGAACACGTCTACGAAAGCCTCACGCGCGCCATGCGTTTCGAGACTTCGGGCGCGCGGCCCGCACGCTGAACCGGATGCGACGCTCGAACGTCTTCGCCACCGCCGACGCCGTCGAAGAGGCGTTCTACGACGCGATGCAACGCGCCGACCTCGAGGCGATGATGGCGCTGTGGGCCGACGACGAAGACGTCACGTGCATCCATCCGAGCAGCGGGCGCCTGCTGGGCCTCGACGCGATCCGCAAATCCTGGGCGGCGATCCTGGGAAACGGCGGCGTCGCCGTGCGCCGCTCCGACGTGCGGGCACACACCGGCGCGATGCTCGCCGTGCACAGCCTCGTCGAACAGGTCATCGTCGAAGGCCCGTCGGGCAGCCAGGTCGTCGAATGCGCCGCGACCAACGTCTACGTCAAGCAACCCGACGGATGGCGCATCATCATGCATCACTCGGCGTCGTGCGCCGGCGAAGTCACGAGCGCGGTCGGCGCGACGCTGCACTGAAGCCGACGCTCCCGCCGCACTGAAGCACGACGAACCGGAGCCGCCCGGCCGATGGACGAACAGGTGCTGCGAGCGATGGCGCGCTGGCCGGCGGTGCCGGCGGTGTTCGGCTGGCTGCGCCTGGACCGACGCGGCAACTGGCTGCTCGTCGATCGCGGCCGCGACGACTTCGACGAAGCGCGCGACGGCGCAGGCAGCCCGATCACGAACGAGCGCATCGTCGAGTTCATCTCGCGAAACTATGCGCCCGACGACGCGGGCCGCTGGTTCTGGCAGAACGGACCGCAGCGGGTCTACGTCGACGTGCAGTCGGCGCCGCTCGTGCTGCGCGCGCTCGGCGACGCGCATGCGCCGCGGCTCGTCACGCACGTCGGCGACCCGGTCGGATCGGTCGTCGCCGGCTGGATCGGGCCCGCCGGCGAAGTGCTGCTCGAAACCGATCGCGGACCGGCCGTCGTGCACGACCTCGACCTCGCGGCGCTCACGCTGCACGACGATCGCGGAACGATCGCGCTGCAACTCGGCGAACGGCGCATCGTGCTGCGCCCCGCCGAATCGATCGAACGCAGCCTGGGGTTCGTCGCGACGCCGCGCGAGCGTTAGGGATCAACGCGGCTTCTCGCCGCGGTCCTCGCGCTCGCGCAGCCAGCGCGCCTCGAGTTCGCGCAGCCGCGCGTCGACCTGCGAACCGGTGTGGAAGTCGAGTCCGCCCGCGCGTTGCGCAAGGCGAAGCTGCTCGATCGCCGCCGGCGTGGCGCCGAGCAGCACGAATCGTTCGGCGGCCGCTCGATGCGCGAGCGCCGGACGATCGAGCGCACCCTGCGCTTCGGCGAGCATCCCCCACAGCTGCGCATCGTTGCGATACAGGTTCAGCGACTGCTCGAGGTACGAAACGGCCGCGGCCGGCCTGCGATCGACGATCAGCGCGCGTGCGCGCAGGTGCATCAGCGCACGCGACGACGGATGGCGTGCGGTCGCCGCATCGAGCTGCTCGAGCGCGGCACGCGTGTTCCCCGCGTCGAGTTCGACCTGCGCGGCGAGCCGGTCGACGAACACGTGGCCGGACACCCTGCGCCGCAACTCGGCGATCGCCTTGCGCGCAGCCGGCGCGTCCCGGCGCGCCGCCTCGACCGTCGCCAGGCCGAACCAGCCCGCCGTCTCGTCGATCGTGCGCTCGCGCAACTGGCGCTCGAAGTACGACGCGGCCTCGGCGAGCCCGTCGATGCCGGTATCGGCGAGCGCGCGCAGCTTCGCGCGCGCGAGCCGGAACTCGACGCTGTCGGGACGCTGCCGGTAGCGGCTCTCGCTGACGCGACTCTGGATGTCGGCGATGCGGCCCGCGGTGATCGGGTGCGTGCGCAGGTACTCGGGCGCCCCGCTCTCGTACAGGCGCCCGGAACTCTGCAGCCGCGAAAGAAACGACACCATGCCGTTCGCGTCGAATCCGCCCTGGCGCAGCATCTCGAGCCCGACGCGGTCGGCCTCGCGTTCGGCGTCGCGCGAGAACCCGAGCATCTGCTGCTGCGCCATCGTGCTGCCGAGCGACGCGAGGCCGCCGGCGGCCTGCGGGTTCGAACCCGCGGCGAGCGCGGCGAGCACCATCGCCGCGAGCATCATCACCGAAGCCTGCCGCTCGCGCGCCAGCATCCGCGCGATGTGCCGCTGCGTGACGTGTCCGATTTCGTGGCCGAGCACCGACGCGAGTTCGGATTCGGACTGCGCCGCGACGACCAACCCGGTGTGCACGCCGATGAAACCGCCGGGCAGCGCGAACGCGTTCAGCGACGTGTCGCGCACGAGGAAGAACTCGAAGCTGTGGCCCGAAGCCGGCGCGGTGGCCGTCAGCGCAGCGGCGAAGCGGTTCAGGTAGTCGGTGAGTTCGGCATCGTCGTGGATCATCCCGCGGCGCTGCATCTCGCCGACGATCGACTCGCCGATGCGCCGCTCCATCGCCGGCGACAGTTCGTCGGCCCCGGCGTCGCCGAGCCGCGGCAGGTTGTCGACCTGCGCGTGTGCCAGGGGCGGCGCGAACGCCAGCGCGGCGGCCAGCAGGCCGGCCACGCATCGCGTCGAGAAACGGGCTATCGGCAACTGCGGCATCTCCGGATCGGCGTTGTTATGATAGCCGCGACCCCGCTCCTACCATGACGATGCCGACGAAAACCTCGAAGCGCCCTTCCGCCCCCGACGACCTGACGCATTTCGACGCTTCGGGCAGCGCGCACATGGTCGACGTCGGCGGCAAGGAGGTCACGCACCGCGTCGCGGTCGCACGCGGCTCGATCCGGATGCGGAGCGCGACGCTCGCACGCGTTCGCGAAGGCACCGCGAAGAAGGGCGACGTGATCGGCGTCGCGCGGATCGCGGCGATCCAGGGCGCCAAGCGCACCGCCGACCTGATCCCGTTGTGCCACCCGATCGCGCTCACGCGCATCGCGGTCGACTTCGAGATCGACGACGCGGCCGACGCGGTGCACTGCACCGCAACCGTCGAGTGCGAAGGCCGCACCGGCGTCGAGATGGAAGCGCTGACGGCGGTGCAGGTCGGGCTGCTGACCGTCTACGACATGTGCAAGGCGATCGACCGCGGGATGGTGATCGACGGCGTGCGGCTGGAGGAGAAGCGCGGCGGGAAGTCGGGCGACTGGGTGCGCTAGCGCTTCTTCTCCCAGTCGGCCAGAGTCGTGCCGCGCTCGACGAGTTCGACGAGCAACGGCGCCGGCTCCCAGTGCATCGGCCCGAAACGCTCGCGGTACCGGTTCATTCCGGCGAGCAGCGTCGGCAGTCCGATGGTTTGCGCGTGGAACATCGGCCCGCCGCGATAGCGCGGGAATCCGTAGCCCGCGGCCCACACGACGTCGATGTCGCTCGCGCGCAGCGCCACGCCTTCGCCGAGGATCCGGAAGCCCTCGTTCATCAGCGGATACAGGCAGCGCTCGAGGATCTCGTCGTCGGTGTGCGCGCTTTGCGGCACCGCGAGCGCGTTTGCACGCGCGCGCAGCAGCTCGATCGCCTCGGGATCGTCGAGCCGCTTGCGGCCTTCGTAGCGGTAGTAGCCCTTGCCGACCTTCTGTCCGATGCGGCCCGCCTCGTGCAGCGCGAAGTCGGCCTGGTAGTACGTCGGATCCGGCGGGTACCTGTCGGCGTTCGCACGGTGCACGTTGACGCCGACGTCGATTCCCGCCATGTCGAACACCGCCAGGATGCCCATCGCCATGCCCCAATCCTCGAGCACGCTGTCGACCCGTCGCGGCGTCTCGCCTTCGAGCACGATGCGTTCGGCCTCGCGCGCATAGCCTTCCATCATCCGGTTGCCGATGAAGCCGTAGCACACGCGCGCGAGCACCGGCGTCTTGCGAAGCGGCTTCGACAGTTCGAGCGCGGTGCGGATCACTTCGGGGGAAGTGTCCTTCGTGCGCACGACCTCGAGCAGCGGCATGACGTTCGCCGGCGAGAAGAAGTGCAGCCCGACGACGTCGGCCGGGCGCCGCACGGCCGTGGCGATCTCCTCGATGTCCAGCGTCGACGTGTTCGTCGCGAGCACCGCGCCGGGTTTGGCGACCGCGTCGAGCTTCGCGAAGATCTCCTGCTTCAGCGGCAGGCTCTCGTACACCGCCTCGATGATCACGTCGGCATCCGCCAGCGCGGAGTAGTCGAGCGCACCCGAGATGCACGCCATGCGCCGGGACTTCGCTTCCGCCGTCAGGCGTCCACGCTCGACCATCGAATCGTAGGTGCGCGCTATCGTCGCCAGGCCGCGGTCGAGCGCCTCCTGCGTCGTGTCCAGCACGGTCACCGGCAGCCCGGCATTGGCGAAGCAGATCGCGATGCCGCCGCCCATCGTTCCGGCGCCGACGATTCCCGCGCTGCGCACCGGGCGCGCTTTCGCATCGGCGGGGATGTCGGGAACCTTGCGCGTTTCGCGCTCGGCGAAGAACAGGTGCACCAGCGCCTTCGACTCGGTCGTCGCCTTCGCGCCGTCGACCAGTTCGGTTTCGAACTCCAGCCCCCGGTCGATCGGCAGGCGCGCCGAAGCGCGGATCGCCTCGATCGCGGTATGCGCGGCGCGGCGGTTGCGATGCTGCACGTTCGCCTGCTCGACGAAGCGCGCGACGATCTCGTCGGCGGCAGTGGCCGGGTCGACGTCGAGTTGCCCGGTGCGGCGCACCGGCTTGCCTTCGGCGGCGAGGGCGCACGCGAATTCGATCGCACCGGCGCGAAGATCCCCGTCGACGACGCGGTCGAGGAATCCGTACTGCAGCGCCGTGGCGGTATCGACGGGCTTCGCTCCCAGCACCATCTCGAGCGTCTTCTCGACGCCGATCAGCCGCGGCATGCGCTGCGTGCCGCCGGCGCCGGGGATGATGCCGAGCGTGACTTCGGGAAGCGCGAAACGTGTTCCCGGTGCCGCCACCCGGTAGTGACAGGCGAGCGCGATCTCGAGCCCCCCGCCCATCACGGTGCCGTGCATCGCGGCGACGACCGGGTACGGAAGACTCTCGATGCCGTTGAACAGGCGCCGGTACTCCTCTTCCTTCGGCGGGCCGTTGAACTCGCCGATGTCGGCGCCCGAGAAGAACGTGCTGCCGTCGCAGTACAGCACCGCGGCGCGCACGTCGCTGCGCTTCGCCAGGTCGTCCAGCGCGTCGAACAGACCGGCGCGCACCTTTGCGTCGATCGTGTTCACCGGCGGGTTGTTCACGCCGATCAGCGCGATGCCCTGGTCGCATCGAACGGAAACGATCGGATTCGTCATCGGGGACTCCTGATTCCGGGTTCAGCGGGAAAACCGTAGCAGCGCCGCAGCAGCGGGTCTACTGCGGCACCCCGGGCAATTCCGCGCCGCAATTGCACGCGCGCGACCAGTGCTGTTGCGCATCGGCGAGCAGCCATTCGACGCCGAAGCGGGCAAGTTGCCCCGCACGGTTCGCGGTAGCATCGCCGGGCGACGAAAGCGAAGCGCGCGCGGTGCGTGCCCACGCCCACGCGAGCAGCGTGTAGCCGACTCCCATCAGGAAATCGTCGGCGACGCGCAGCGGCCATTCCGGATCGTCGCGCGCACCTCCGGTCGCCGCCCGCACGGCGTCGCGCGCACGATCGATCTGGCCGTGCAACGCCGACGCGAAGGACTCGAGCGCGGGTTGCTTGGCGCATTCGCCGATCTCGCGCTCGAGTTCGCCGAGCAGTTCGCCGAGCGCGCTGCCGCCGTCGGAGACGACCTTGCGAACGAGCAGGTCGATCGCCTGGATCTCGTTCGTTCCCTCGTAGATCATCGCGATTCGCGCGTCGCGCACGCACTGCTCGATGCCGTACTCGCGCACGTAGCCGTAGCCGCCCCAGACCTGCAACGCGGCACTCGCGCCGTGGAATCCGTGGTGCGTCGCGAAGGCCTTCACGACCGGCGTGAGCAGGCCGCACCAGCGCACCGCCTGCGCACGGCGATCGGGCTGCGGGTGATGCTCGGCTTCGTCGAGCAGCACCGCGCACCGGTACGCAACGACGCGCAGGCCCAGCGTCAGCGACTGCAGCCCGAGCAGCGTGCGGCGCATCGCCGGATGGCGGATGATCGGGTCGGCGGCGGCTGCCGGATCGCCGTCGCGCGAAGCGGCGCGCATCTGCAGGCGCTCGCCCGCGTACCGGATCGCGTTCTGCGTGGCGAGCTCGAGATGGCCCACGCCCTGCAGGCCGACGTGCAGGCGCGCCGCGTTCATCATCACGAACATCGCCGCCAGGCCCCGGTGCGGTTCGCCGACGAGCCAGCCGGTCGCTTCGTCGTAGCGCATCACGCAGGTCGCGCTGCCGTGGATGCCCATCTTGTGCTCGAGCCCCTCGCACGCGAAGGTGTTGCGCGTCGCATCCGGCAGGAATTTCGGCACCAGCGCGAGCGACAGTCCCTTCGACCCGGGGGGCGCGTCGGGCAGACGGCACAGCACCAGGTGCACGATGTTCTCGCTCAGGTCGTGGTCGCCGCCCGAGATGAAGATCTTGCCGCCGCTGACGCGCACGCTGCCGTCGGGAGCCGGTCGCGCGATCGTGCGCACGAGCCCCAGGTCGCTGCCGGCCTGCGGTTCGGTGAGCGCCATCGCCGCCAGCCACTCGCCGCTCGCGAGTTTCGGCAGGTAGCGTTCGCGCAGCTCCGGCGCAGCGTGTTCCTTCAGCGTGCGGTACGCGCCGTGCAGCAACGCCGGATACATCGTCCAGGCGTGATTCGCCGAAACGAGCATCTCGAAGAGCGCCGCATCGAGCACTCCGGGCAGCCCCTGCCCGCCGTCTTCGACGGCGCACGACAGCGCCGGCCATCCCCCGTCGACGAAAGCGCGATACGCATCACGGAATCCGGGCGGCGTGCGCACCGCGCCGTCTTCCAGGCGGCAGCCGTGCAGGTCGCCGGGCGCGTTGGTCGGCGCCAGCGCCTGCGCGGCGAAACGGCCCGCTTCGTCGAGGATCTGGCGCGACAGCGATGCGTCGACACCGGCGATCGGCGGGCACGCACTCCACGACGCAGGCGCGTCGAGCACGTCCTCGAGCACGAAACGGATCTGCTCCAGCGGCGGCTCGTACGTCCACATCGGGATTTCTCCGTCGCGCCAGCCGGCTCAGCGAGGCGCCATGCGCAGCGCGCCGTCCAGGCGGATCGTCTCGCCGTTCAGGTGCGTGTTGGTGACGACGTGGCACGCGAGTTCCGCGAACTCCTCCGGCTTGCCGAGCCGCTGCGGGAACGGAATCGACGCGGCGAGCGACTGCTGCACGGGCTCGGGCAGCGTCTTCATCAACGGTGTCGCGAACAATCCGGGAGCGATCGTGCAGACGCGGATGCCGTGCTGCGCGAGGTCGCGCGCCATCGGCAGCGTCATCGAGACGAGCCCGCCCTTGGATGCGCTGTATGCCTGCTGCCCGACCTGGCCGTCGTAGGCGGCGACCGACGCGGTGAACAGCATCACGCCGCGTTCGCCGTCGTCGAGCGGCGCGAGTTTCGCGCACGCCGCCGCGAACAGGCGGCTGACGTTGTAGCTGCCGATCAGGTTGATCTGCACGACCTTCGCGAAGTCCTCGAGCGCGGCGGCCGATCCGTCCTTCTGCACCACGCGCTTCGCGGTGCCGATGCCGGCGATGTTCATCAGGATCCGCGCATCGCCGTGCGCCGACGCGGCGCCGGCGAGCGCCGCTTCGACGCTCGCAGCGTCGGTGATGTCGCACCGATAGGCGACGCCGCCGATGTCCGCGGCCACTTTCTGCGCCTGCTCGAGGTTGACGTCGAGCACCGCGACGCGCGCGCCCAGGCGCGCGAGCTCGCGCGCGGTCGCTTCGCCCAGTCCCGATGCACCGCCGGTGACGATGGCGGCCTGTCCTTCGATTTTCATTTCGGTTCTCCGGTGATGTGGATTCGGTGGATTGGGCGCATTCCGGCGGAATTCGGCTCGCCTGGCAAGATCGTTATGAACTATAACAGGCACTCCCGGAATCGCGTCACCGGAACAGCAGCGTCGCGAGTCCGAGGAAGATCAGGAAACCCATGCTGTCGGTGCTGAAGGTCAGCAGCACCGACGAGCCGATCGCCGGGTCGCGGCCGAAGCGTTCGAGCGTCAGCGGCACGACCAGCGCGATCACCGCGCCGACGAGCAGGTTCAGCACGATCGCCAGCGCCATCGTGAAACCGAGCAGCGGCCCGTACGGGGTGTCCCGGTAGAGGAGCCACGCGGCGACCCCCGCCACCGTGCCCCAGACCAGCCCGTTGAGCCCGGCGATCGCCAGTTCCTTGAGCAGCAGCCGCCACGCGTTGGCCATGTTCACCTGGCCGAGCGCGATCGAGCGCACGATCAGCGTCATCGTCTGGTTCCCCGAGTTGCCGGCGATCCCGGCGACGATGGGCATCAGCGTGGCCAACGCCACCACGCGGCCGATCGTTCCCTCGAAGGCGTCGATGACGCGCGACGCGAAGAACGCCGTGCACAGGTTCAGCGCCAGCCACAGCCAGCGGTTGCGCGCCGAGGTCCAGACGCTCGAGAAGATGTCTTCGTCCTCGCGCAGGCCGACGGTTGCGAACAGGTCGGATTCGGCTTCCTCGCGGATCAGGTCGAGCACTTCGGCGACCGTGACGCGCCCGATCACGTGGTTGCGCGAATCGACCACCGGCGCCGACACCAGGTCGTAGCGCTCGAAAGCCTGCGCCGCATCGCTCGCGTCGTCCAGCGGCTGCAGCGTCAGCACGTCGCGCTGCATCACGTCCTCGACCTGGATGTCGGGCTGGTTGATCAGCAATCGTTCCAGCGGCAGCGATCCGAGCAACCGCCCTTCCTCGTCGACGACGTAGACCTGGTCGGTGTGGTCGGGCAACTCCTCGAGCCGGCGCAACTCGCGCAGCACCATGTCGAGCGTGAACTCGCGCCGGACCGTGATCGCCTCGAAATCCATCAGTTCGCCGACCGAGCCCTCCGGAAAGGACATCGACGCGCGCAGCTGCTCGCGTTCTTCGTGGCTCAGTCCCCGGCGCACCTCGTCGACGACGTCGCTCGGCAGGTCGGGCGCCAGGTCGGCGATCTCGTCGGCGTCGAGCGTCTCGATCGCACCGACCAGTTCGGCGCGGTCCATCGAGCGAATCAGCGATTCGCGCACCGAATCCGATACTTCGAGCAGGATTTCGCCGTCGCGATCGGGCTTGACGAGATCCCAGACAATCATCCGGTCCGCGTACGGCAACGCCTCGAGCACGTAGGCGACGTCGGCCGGATGCAGGCGCTCGAGCAGCGTGCCGAGTTCGACGACGTGCGTCCGGTCGATCAGCGTCTCGATCGGTTCGGCCTGTTCGTCGGCCTCGTCGTGCCGCTGCCTTTGCGCGGCATCGAGGATCTGGTTGTGCCGACGGAGCAGTTCCTGCACCTCGGCGAGCGCACGGAACGCATCCTCGGGATCGCGCGGCTGCTGCGCGCGAGCGGACGCGGCGCTCTCGACGCTTTCGAGTCCCGGTTCGATCTCGGCGGGGAATTCGGTGTCGGCCATTACGCGCGCGCCAGGCTTCGAGCAGCGTTCAGGGAGGATCGATCGCCCCCATCCAGCGGCCGATGATCGCGGCGCGGCGGGACAGGGCCGTCGAGCCGCGGTGCGCGTCATAGTAGCGCGGTCGCGGCAGCATCGCCGCCATGCGTGCCGCTTCGCCGGGGCCCAGGCGCGCGGCCGGCACGCGGAAGTGGTGAAGCGCCCCGGCCTCGGCGCCGAACACGCCGACCCCCCATTCCGCGACGTTCAGGTACAGCTCGAGGATCCGGCGCTTGCTCATCACCGTTTCGATCATGTAGGTGATGACCAGTTCCTGCGCCTTGCGCAGGTAGCTGCGGTCGCCCGACAGGAAGAGGTTCTTCGCCAGCTGCATCGTGATCGTCGAGCCGCCGTGCACGACGCGTCCGCTGCGCCGGTTGCGCTCGTAGGCGCGCTCGATCGCGTCCCAGTCGACGCCATCGTGCTCGGTGAAGTTGGCATCCTCGGCCGCGATGACCGCGCGCTTCAGGTGCACCGAGATCCGCTCGTAGGGCACCCAGCGGTGGTCGAGCCGGCGCTGAGGGTCCTTCTGCTGCAGGCGCGACAGCTCGGTGCGCATGAAGCGCGTCGTGCCGGGGTCGAACTGGTTCCACCACAACACGTGCGCGAAATACCACAGCTGCAGCGCCAGCACGGCGGTGACGAGCAGCGTGACGGTCCACGCGATCGTGCGCAGCACGCGCTTTCGCGGCCAGGCGATCGCCTGCAGCGCGCGCGGGCGCGGCAGGGCGAACCGGGGCAGCACGCGCCGGCTGCCCTGCGCGCGCGAGCGCTTCCTGCGGGTCATTCGTGCGGCGTCGCCCGTGCGTCGAGCTCGGCGCGCACCGCGCCGTACACGGTGTCGGTCGGCGGCCGCACGCCGCGCCAGACGAAGAACGACTCGGCCGCCTGTTCGACGAGCATCCCGAGGCCGTCGGAAACGCGGGCGCAGCCTGCGCGACTCGCCTGGCGCAGGAACACGCCGGGAAGCGGCGCGTAGGACATCTCGTAGGCGAGTTGCGCGGCGCCGAGCACCTCGTCGGCGAGTTGCGGGCCTTCGCCGACGAGTCCGCTCGACGTCGCGTCGACGATCACGTCGTATCCGGGACGCAGCGCGTCGATCGCGATCGCCTGCGGGACGACCCCTGCGCGCTGCGCGAAGGCCGCGGCCAGCGCATTCGCGCGGCTCGCCGTCCGGTTGGCGACGCACAGCCGCGAGACTCCGGCATCGAGCAGCGGCCCGACGACACCGAACGCCGCGCCGCCCGCGCCGACCAGCAGCGCCGAAGCCCCCTTCAGCGGCAACCCGATCCGCGCCTCGATGTCACGCACCAGCCCGACGCCGTCGGTGTTCTCGCCGAACGGCACTGCCCGGCCCGATTCCGGATCGACATCGAAACGCAGCGTGTTGACTGCCCGGGCCTGCGCTGCACGCGCGCCGAGTCGCACGGCCCACGCGAACGCCTCGTGCTTGAACGGCACGGTGACGTTCACACCGCGCCCGCCTTCGGCGCGGAACCGCTCGACCGTCTCGACGAAGCCGTCGAGCGGAGCGAGCAGCCGCTCGTACCGGAGGTCGTGCCCGGTGATGCGGGCGAAATGCGCGTGGATCGACGGCGAGAGACTGTGCGCGACCGGATTTCCGACCACTGCGTACCGGTCGCTCATCGCGGGCCCGGGGCACGACGCAGCGCAGCCCTCATTGCAGCCCGATGGTTGCGGCGCGCGCCGCCGTCGGCTGCACGGATTTCGTCTCGAGCACGTCGTTGGTGAACGTCCAGGTGCGCACGATCTGCAGGATGTCGCCGTCGCGCGCCATCTCGGGAGTGAATCGTTCGTACGGCGCGCCGGCGTAGACGATCTGCCGGACCGCCCGGTTGAGCACCTCGTGTTTCGACTTGCGGTTGACGATCACGTCGACGACGTTGCCGTGCCGGTCGATCTCGACGGTGATGATCAGCGAGTCGTAGTAGCGCCCGCGCGCCTCGCGCGGATACCGCTCGGTGCCCAGGCGCTCGATCTGCGCCGCCCAGTCCTCGACGTAGCGCGCGTAGCTCACGCCGACCGCGTTGACGCCGTAGGTGAGCCGCTTGGGCCGCTTGTTGTAGTCGGAGATCTGCTTGTCGATCTGCGCCTGCAGGCGGGCGATCACCGCCTCGACCTCGCGCTTGTCCTCGCCCGGCGTGGGCGCCGGCACCGGCACGGGCGGCTCGTCGGACTGCAGGTACGCCTGCGGACCGCGCGCGAGCGCGAGCAGCCGGCGTTGCTGTTCTTCGAGTTCGGCGACACGCTGGCGACGGCGCACGACGTCTTCGCCGTCCTCCACGCGCGCTTCGGCGGGCAGCGGAGAGCGCGCGCGTCCTTCGTCGCGATCGCCGCCGCCGACCAGGTTCGCCTGCGCGACGACCTCCGCTTCGAGCGGCCTCGCGTCGGTGCGTGCGTTCAGCAGCACGACTTCGATCTGCGGGTCGATGGGCTTGAAGGTGATCGGCGCGGGCGGCGCGAAGCGCAGCGTCAACGCCAGCGCGTGCAGCGCCACCGAGGCGAGGATCGCGAAAGCCAGCGGGTCGCGACGCCACGCCGCGGCGAGCCTGCCTCGGTCGATCTGCTCGAAGTGCCGCACGATCCGGTTGACCCCGGGCGTCGACGCGATGCGCATCCGTTTCACGACGACGGCTCGTCCAGCGTTTCGTCTTCGAGCGGCTCGGCGGCTTCGGCCTCGGGCGTGGCGGCGACGTCGACGAAGCGCGCGTCGACCGACAGGTCGACCTCGTCGGTTCCCAGCACGTCGACGACGATGCGCCGGCCGGGCGCCAGCGCGGGCAGCCCGGCGAGCCGGAAATACAGCGGCGCGTCGGCCAGCCGGACGAGGTCGTCGCGAACGACGACTGCGTCGACCCGGCGCAAGCCTTCCTGCTCGAGCCAGCGCAGGCACCAGTAGCGCTCCATCCGCTGCTGGAAGTCGAGCAATGCGCCGTACTTCGCGTCGAAGGCCGAGACGATCGAGAACAGCTCCGTGTCGTTCGCCGCGAGCGGCGGCGGCTCGCCCGCGAGGACCGCGAGCAGCTGTCGCTGGTTGATCAGGTCGACGTAGCGGCGCAGCGGCGACGTCGACCACATGTAGTGCGACACGCCGAGCCCCTGGTGCGGCAGCGCGTGCGTCCCCGTCTTCACGCGACCCGCCTGCTGCGAGCGGAAGACGGCGGCGACCCGCGCGCCGGACAGCAGGCGCGCCCATTCGCTGTTGGCGAGGATCATCGCCTCGGAGACGATGCGATCGAGCGGGGCGTCGCGGCGCCGTTGCACGATCCGGATCCGCTCGGCGCCGCCTTCGCGTTCGACGTGGAAGCCGAAGTCGGCGCGCGAACGCGGCTCGGGTTTGCCGCGCACGCGCTCGCGCTCGCCGGTTCGCGCCTGCGCCATGCGCCACAGCACCCGCATCGCCTCGCCGTACGGATGGTCGATCGGCGCCGCACCCCGCATCGCCGATTCGTCGAACAGCGCATCGACCTGGTCGTGGCGCAGGTTCTGCGCGACGGTGATGCGTTCGGTGCGCGAGAACGACGCGACGATGCGCTCGCCGCCTTCGTCGAGGTCGACATACAGCGAAACAGCCGCGGCCTCGCGACCCGCGTCGAGCGAGAACGTCGCGATCGTCGGTTGCGGCAGCATCGTGATCTTTTCGCCGGGCAGGTACACGGTCGACATGCGCTGGCGCGCGACCGCGTCGGCATCGCTGCCTTGCGCGATCGCCAGCGCCGGCGCGGCGACGTGGATACCGACGCGCACCCGCCCGTCGGGCAGCCGCTGCACCGACAGGCAGTCGTCGATCTCGGTCGTCGTCGAATCGTCGATCGAGAACGCGTCGACCTCGGCCAGCGGCAATGCGGCGATCGCGCGCCGGGCTTCGGCCGCCGGATCGGCGACTGCGGCGATCGCGAAGCCCTGCGGGAAATGCTCGGCTTCGAAACGCGCCACGTGCATCGCGCGCGGCGACTCGAAGGCGCCGAGCGAACAGAGCAGCCGCTCCGGGGTGCCGCGCGTGACCGCGAGCGCGCGCTCGAGCGCCTTCCACGCCACCGAAGCCTTGTCGGGGCGCACCAGGAGTTGCGCCGCCTGCACGGCGATTTCCTCGGGCAGTTCGCCGCGCACCATCGCCTGTGCGTACGAGTCGACCTGTTCGTCCTGGCGGCGCCGCCGCTCGATCGTCGCCAGCGCCGACTTCAGTGTCTCGGCGGGCGCCGGGCGAAAGCGCCCTCGCCCCTTGCGGTGAAAATACACCGGGGCCGAATGCAGCTTGAGCAGCAACGCAGTCGCCTCGATCGCGCTCGAGCGGTGGCCGTGGTATTCGTCGGCCAGCTCCGAGAAGCCGAACTCCTGCTGCGGCGCGCATTCCCAGAGAAAGCCGATGTCGATCGAATCGGCCAGTTGCCGCGCGGCCGGCATCAGCCGGTCCGGCTCGGGCGTGTCGAAACGCAGCAGCACGTGGCTGGCCTTGACCTTCGCGCGCTTGCCGCTCGCGGTCTCGACCTGAAGGCTGCCGCCCGTCTCGGACAGTGCAGTGCCGGCACGGAAATCGCCGTTGTCCTCGAACAGGAGATGCTTCATCTGACGGGCGATTATAGAGGCGCAGGACGCGATGCGACGGCTCCGCGCCGCCGCCGGGCGGACGTGCGCTGCCGAACGACTCCGGCGCCCGGGGACGATCGTAGTGTGAACAGGCTCCTAGAGCATGATGCCGCCGGAGACCTCGATCACCGCACCGTTGATGTAGGCGGCTTCGTCGGAGGCGAGGAACGCGTAGACGTTGGCGATGTCCTCGGGCTCGCCCAGGCGCCCCAGCGGAACCTTGTCGATCGTCTTCTGCATCACCGCGGCGGGAATCGTCGACAGGATCGGCGTGCGGACGAATCCCGGGCAGACGACGACGGCACGCACGCCCTTCGGGCCGAGCTCGCGCGCCCACGTCTTCGTCATCCCGATCAGCCCCGATTTCGTCGCGGCGTAGTTGGTCTGGCCGAAGTTGCCGTACAGGCCGACGACCGACGAGGCGTTCAGGATCACCCCCGAGCCCTGCGCGATCATCGTGTCGGCGACCGCCTGCGTGCACAGGAAGACGCCCTTCAGGTTCACGTCGATCACGCGGTCGAACTGCTCCTCGCTCATCTTCACGAGTCGCGCGTCCTGCGTGATCCCGGCGTTGTTCACCAGGCAGTCGATGCGGCCGAAGGTCTCGCGCGTGCGCGCGACCATCGCCTGGACGCTCGCGCGGTCGCTGACGTCGACGACCACGCCGAGCGCGCGCGCGCCCGAATCGACCACTTCGCGCGTCGTTTCGCGGATTCGCGCCGCGTCGAGGTCGGCGAGCACGACGTGCGCGCCCTCGCTTGCGAACTTGCGCACCGTCGCCAGTCCGATGCCGCCGGTGGCGCCGGTGACGATCGCCACCTTGCCGTTGAGTCTCGCTGCATTCACGGGCGTTGCATTCACGGGATTTCCTTCCAGGAAGAGGAGAAAGCTGCGTCGCCGGCAAAGCCGGCGAAGGCGAGCACCGCGTCGATCAGCTCGCCGAAATTCGACAGGCCGTGATCGCCGCCGTCGAGCAGGATCGTGTGCACGCCCGGATACCTGGCGACCATCTCGCGCCAGTCGAGCACTTCGTCGCCCTTGGCCGCGACCAGCAGGTACCGTTGCGGCGAACCGATCGGCCCGGTCTGCAGCGCGGCGAGTTCGTCGACGTATTGCGCTTCGAACCGGAACGGCGCGTCGCTGTGGAACATGCGCTGATCGCCGACGAACGCGGCGAGGTCGCGCGCCGGAACGATCGCCGGGTTCAACAGCACGGCGCGGCAGCCGCACCGTTCGGCGAGCCACGTCGCGTAGTACCCGCCGAGCGAGCTGCCGACCAGCGTGTCCTGCGGCCCGGGCGCGATCTCGCGCAATACCAGTTCGACCGATGCGGCAGGCGACGGCGGCAGTTGCGGGCAGGCGAAATCGGCTTCGCGGCCGATCGCCGCGAGCCGCTTCGCGAGCATCTGCGCCTTGAACGACTGCGGCGACGAGCGGAAACCGTGCAGGTAGATCAGCCGGCCGCGCGCAGACGGCGCCTTCGGCGTTCCACGCTCGCGCTCCTTCAGCGCATCGAGCAACCGCTGGTGGATTCCGCCGAAACCGCCGTTGCTCATCGCCAGCACGAAGTCTCCCGGCCGGGCATCGGCCACGATCGCCGCAACCAGCGTCGCGACCTCGTCTTCGACGCGCGCCTTCGCACCGAGCGGTGCGAGCGCACCCCGGACGTCCCAGCCGAGCCCGCCCGCGTGGCAGTACACGAGTTCGGCGCCGGCGAGCGACTCGGCGAGCCGGGCGGCCATCGTGCCCAGCTTCATCGTGTTCGATCGCGGCTCGATCGCCGCGAGGATCCGCGCGTTCGCGCCGATCCGGTCGCGCAACCCGGCGATCGTCGTCGCGATCGCCGTCGGATGGTGCGCGAAATCGTCGATGACCGTCACGCCGTCGGCCACCCCGCGCCACTCCAGCCGGCGCCGCACGCCGCCGAAGGTCGCCAGCGCGTCGATCGCCGCCTGCGGTGCGACTCCGGCGTGCCGCGCGGCCGCGATCGCCGCGAGCGCGTTCGCCCGGTTGTGCGCACCGGGCAGCGCGATCCGGCACCGTCCGAGGCGTTCGGCACCGAGGGAGACGTCGAACAGACTCGCCTGCTCCTGCTCCTCGACTCGATCGAGATGCCAGCCCTGCGTCGACAGGAACGGCTCGCTCTCGCTCCACAGGCCACGCGCCAGCACGCGCGCGAGCGCCGGTTCGGCGGCGTTGTGCACGACTCGGCCGCTTCTCGCGATAGTCCGCACCAGATGGTGGAATTGGGTCTCGATCGCCGCCAGATCGGGGAAGATGTCGGCGTGATCGAACTCCAGGTTGTTCAGGACCAGCGTTCGCGGGCGGTAGTGGACGAACTTCGAGCGCTTGTCGAAGAATGCCGTGTCGTATTCGTCCGCCTCCACGACGAAGTATTCGCTGTCGCCCAGGCGTGCCGACACCGGGAAATCGCGCGGCACCCCGCCGATCAGGAATCCGGGGTTGCGGCCCGCGGCTTCGAGGATCCACGCGAGCATCGACGCCGTCGTCGTCTTGCCGTGCGTGCCGGCAACTGCGAGCACCCACTTCGACGCCAACACATGATCGGCCAGCCATTGCGGCCCGGAGATGTAGCGTTCCCGGGCGTCGAGAATCGCCTCCATCAGCGCGTTGCCGCGCGTCACGACGTTGCCGACGACCCACAGGTCGGGGCGAATCGCCAGCTGCGCCGCGTCGTAGCCCTCGATCAGCTCGATGCCGAGCGAGCGCAGCTGGTCGCTCATC
>CAYZYC010000020.1:0-6314 GCA_964481165.1 uncultured Limnobacter sp.
CCACCCTCACCCGGAGGTGTCGACCCCGGGCTTCCCGCCCCCTGCCGCCGCCGCCCCACCCCGCGCACCGAGCAGGAACATCAACAGCACGCCGACCGCCAGCACGCCGACCCCGAACATCGCGCCGACGCGCACGTACACCAGCGACGACCACAGCATGTACACGCAGACCGCGGCGAACAGCAAAGGCAGCACCGGATAGAGCGGCACGCGGAACGGACGCACCGCGTGCGGATCGCGCCGGCGCAGCACGATCAGCGCGATCGTGCAAAGCAGGAAGAAGACCCAGAACACCGGCGCCGTGTAGTCGACCATCGTCTGGAACCCGCCGCGGGTGCCGCTTCCGAGCACCACCAGCGCCAGCGCGAACAGCGTCTGCGCGAGCATCGCGTTCACCGGCGATCCGCGCTCGGCGTGCCATCGGCCGAGGCCCGACAGCGCGGGCCAGTCGTTGCCGGCCGCATAGCTCGAACGTGCGCCGACGATCATCGTCGCGTTGATCGACGTCAGCGCGGCGATCGCGACCATCGCGGAAACCAGCGTTTCTCCGGTGCGCCCGAAGGCGATGCGCAGCAGGTCGGCCGCGAGCGCCTGGCTCGATGCCATTCCGGCCATGCCGAGTCCGTACAGGTACGCCCAGTTCACGAGCAGGTACAGCGTCGTGATCAGCGTGATGCTGACGACGAGCGCGCGCACCATGTTGCGCGAAACGTCGTGCATCTCGGCTCCGAGGTACGCCGCCTCGTTCCAGCCGCCGTAGGTCAGCAGCACGAACACCATCGCCAGGCCGAACATCGACCATCCGGGTGCACCGCCCGACGGCGCGGCGGCGTCCGACGCGGCCGCCGCCGCGGGCGTGAACGCGTCGCCCAGCGTCAGCAGGTACAGCCCTGCGACGATGACGAGCACCAGCCCGCTCACCTCGGCGATCGTCAGCCACCACTGCGTCTCGGCGCCCAAGCGCAGCCCGCGCAGGTTGATCCACGCGAGCACGACGATCGCCGCGGCCGCGTATACCGACTCGCTCCACGGGCCCAGCCGCAGCAGCGCGGTCATGTAGTCGCCGAAGACGAACGCGAGCAGCGCGATCGACCCGGTGGTGATGACGGAGAAGCGTGCCCATGCGAACAGGAACGCGATGCGCCGGCCGTACGCGCGCAGCAGGAAGTGGTAGTCGCCGCCGGCGTGCGGATACGTGGTGGCGAGTTCGGCGTAGCAGAGCGCTCCGACGAGCGAGATGAGTCCGCCCAGCGCCCACGCGGCGAACATCCAGCCCGGCGACCCGGTGAACTGTGCGACGAGCGACGGCGCCTTGAAGATGCCGGCGCCGATCACGATGCCGACGATGATCGCGATCGCTCCGCGCACTCCGAGCACGGGCACCGGAGACGCCTGCGGCGCCTGGGAAACTTGCGGCATCGGCGTCACCAGTTCTGGATTTCTTCGGGGGCCACCGGCGCCGAACCCTGGATCGCCGGCGTGTCGCCGACCCGGCGCGCCGCGAATGCCGCCGGTTGTCCGCGCGGGCTCGAGATCGTTCCGGTCATCCGGCCGGGTTCGATGCGCGCGTCGACGTCGCGCAATGCGCCGTCGCGGTCGGTGAACGAGAAACGGATCCGCTCGCCCGAAACGAGCCCGTTGCGCAGCGTCGTGTCGACGCCGCTCACCGAGACCACGCCGCGCGGCTTCTGGAACTTCTGCTCGATCACCATCGTCGCGTCCGCCTGTCCGCGCGCCATCGGTATCCGAAGCGCCCAGTCTCCGCCGGCGTTGGCCGGCACGATCCACAGGTGCATCGACGCTGCGCCGATCTTCGAAGTTTCGTCGGGTTCCCAGTCGCCCATGCGGAACTCGTGCGAAACGACCCGCGTGCCCGGCTTCATTGCCATCAGCGTGTGGCGCAGCCGAAGGTTCAGGTTCGGCATCAGGTACATCGTGACCACGTCGGCCGACGAGAAGTCGCTGCGGAAGATGTCGCCCTGGACGAAGGTCGCGCGATCGGCGACGCCGGCGGCAGCGGCGTTGCGCTGCGACAGCGCGACCATGTCTTCGTTGTATTCGATTCCGTGCGCGCGCGCGCCGAAGTCGCGTGCCGCGGCAATCACGATCTTGCCGTCGCCCGAACCGAGATCGACGAGGCGCTCGGACGGCTTCAGCTGGGCCAACTGCAGCATCCGCGCGACCAGCGGGTTCGGAGTCGGAATCCAGATGACGTCCTTGCCGCCCTGGCCGCGGCGCGGCTCGAAGATTTCGTCGCCCTCCTTCTGCGCGATCGGCGCCGGGAAACGGAGGGTCTCGCGTGCGTTCGCGCCGCGTGCGTACGCGAGTGCCAGCGCCGAACCGCCGGCCAGTTCGAGAAAGCTGCGTCTCGCGGATGGACTCACCATGGTTTCCCCCTGCGGATCGGCCGGAATACGCACGCGGCGTGCCTGCGCGATGCCGATCCGGCCGTGCCCGGCCCGAATCCTTTCCGCGCTGCAACTCGACAGGGTGCGTGGCAGAATCGCCGATGGTACGCGTGAAGCGTGAACCGTGCCGGAGATGGAAGATGAACCTCGCGCACTGGCTCGAGCGCAGCGCAGCGGTGTTCGGCGATCGTCCCGCACTCGCCCACGGCCTCGACTGCGTCGCCGGTTATCGCGAGTTCGCCGAAGCGGCCGCGCGCGGCGCCGAATGGCTCGAAGAACAGGGACTGATTCCCGGCGACCGGGTCGGCCTGTTCCTGAGCAATCATCCCGACTACCTGCGCCTGCTGTGGAGCATCTGGTGGGCCGGGCTCGTGGCCGTGCCGATCAATGCGCGGCTGCACGGCCGAGAAGCGGCGTTCGCGCTGTCCGATTGTGCCGCCACGCTGTGTTTCGTCGACGCGAGTCGCGCCGCGGCGCTCGCCGGCCACGTGCCGGGAGCGTGCAGGATCATCGACGAACACGCGTTCCTCGATGAACGTTCGCGCAGGCCTGCCCCGATCGCGGCGCGCGACGAGGACGACGACGCGTGGCTGTTCTACACGAGCGGCACGACCGGCAAACCGAAGGGCGTGCGCCTGAGCGCGCGCAACCTGCGCTGGATGACGATGGCGTACCTGGCCGAAGTGCAGGCCGTGTCGCCGGGCGACGCTTGCCTGCACCCGGCACCGCTGTCGCACGGTTCGGGCCTGTACCACCTGCCGTACGTGTTGAACGGCGGCGTCAACGTCGTGCCGTCGTCGGGCGGTTTCGACGGCGCGGAGATCGCCCATCTGGCCGCGCGCTGGCGCAACGCGTCGATGTTCGCGGCCCCGACGATGGTGCGTCGGCTCGTCGACTGGGCACGCGCGCAGCCGTCGCCGATCGACGGTCTCGCGACCGTCGTCTACGGCGGCGGTCCGATGTATCTCGCCGACATCGAGGACGCAAGCGCAGTGCTCGGCCCGCACCTGGCGCAGATCTACGGCCAGGGCGAGAGCCCGATGACGATCACGGTGCTGCCGAAGCACGTGATCGAGGATCGTGCGCATCCGCGTCATCGCGAGCGGCTCGCTTCGGTCGGATACGCGCAGCCGATGGTGCAGGTCGCGATCCATGCGCCGGACGGGACGCCGCTCGCGCCGGGCGAGCCGGGCGAAGTCTGCGTGCGCGGCGAAGTCGTCATGAAGGGATACTGGAACCAGCCGCACGCGACCGCGGAAACGTTGCGCAATGGATGGCTGCGCACCGGCGACATCGGAACGCTCGACGAAGACGGGTTCCTCACGCTGCTCGACCGCAGCCGCGACCTGATCATCAGCGGCGCGACGAACATCTATCCGCGCGAGGTCGAGGAGGTGCTGCTGCAGCATCGGTCGGTCGCCGAGGCGAGCGTCATCGGCGTGCCGGATGCCGAATGGGGAGAGGTCGTCGTCGCGTACGTCGTTGCCCGTGCGCCGGTCGCGACGGAGGAACTCGATGCGCTGTGCCTCGGGCAGATCGCGCGCTTCAAGCGGCCGCGACACTACCGCTTCGTCGACGCGCTGCCGAAGAACCACTACGGCAAGGTGCTGAAGACCGAACTGCGCGAACGCGAGGCGACGCTGGCGTCGCGCGACGACCTTCCGGTACGCGGCTGAGACGGCGCGCGAGCGCATGCATCACCGGGCCGGCAGCCGAACCGGCGCCGGGCGGCCCGGCCCGCGGCGCTCGTCCGGATCCGCTCAGCCGACGTGCTTCGCGAGGAAATCCAGCGTGCGCGTGCGCGCGAGTTGCGATGCCTTCGCGTCGTACGATGCGCGCTGGTCGCAATTGAAGCCGTGGCCGGCGTCGTAGAAATGCGCGTCGATCTGCGGGTGCGCGGCGATCAGCGCGCGCGCCTGCTCGGGAGTCGGCGTCTTGTCCTGCTCGCCGAAGTGCGCCTGCACCGCGCAGCGCGGCTTCTCGTCGGCGAACTCGGCGATGCGGCCGCCGTAGTACGAGATCGCGCACGCGAGCCCGTCGACGCGTGCCGCGGCGACCCAGGCGAGCGTGCCGCCCCAGCAGTAGCCGACGAGGCCGACGTCTCCTGCCGATCGTCCGGCGGCGACGGCGGCCGCGAGGTCCTTCATCGCGTCGCGGAAGTCGACCTTCATCGCGATCGCGCGTCCGGCCTGGATCTCGTCGGACGAATAGCCGCTCTCGAAGTCGCGCTGCACGCGGTCGAACAGCGCTGCCGCGAGCACGTGGTATCCGTCGGCGGCGAAGCCGTCGGCCACCGAACGGATGTGGCTGTTCACGCCGAAGATCTCGGGCGCGATGACGAGCGCGCCGCGCGCCGGTTTCGACGGCGTCGCTTCCCAGGCAGCGAAGCGGTGGCCGTCTTCGGCGACGAGTTCGATGAAACGGCCCATGCTTCGTCCCCCGGATGCGTCGTTCAGAACAGCGTCGCGCTCAGCCGGCGACGCCACTCCGAAACGAGTTGCGGTTGCGCGGCCGCTTTCTCGAAGGTCTCGATCATCGTCTTGCGACCGATGTCGTCCCCGAAGCCGCGGTCACGGCGCACGATCTCGAGCAGTTGCTCGAATGCGGATGCCCAGACCTTCTGCCCGATGTAGTGCTGCGCGAGGTCGAGGCGCGCCTGCAGGTCGTCGGGGTTCTTCGCGACGCGCTCGAGCAGCGCCGGCGGCGCGGGCTCGATTCCTTCCTCGATCTGCCGCTCGACGAGCGCGCGCAGCGCGACCACCTGCGGGTCCTTCTTCGCCTCGTCGGAGACCTGGTCGAGTTGCGCCTTCGCCGCGCCCGCGTCCTTGTCCTGCAGCAGCAGCTGCGCGTACATCAGCCGCGCATTGTCGTTGGCCGGATCGCCGGCCAGCGCCTTCTTCAGGTGTTCGGTTGCTCGCGCGGTGTCGCCCGCCTCGATCGCCTGCATCGCCTGCTCGAGCTCGACGTCGCCCGCATCGGGCAGCAGTCGTTCGATGAACTCGCGCAGCTGCGTCTCCGGAACCACGCCCTGGAACTGATCGACCGGCTGGCCGCCGACGAACGCGAACACGGTCGGAATCGAGCGGATGCGGAAATGCTGGGCGAGTTCGGGCTGCGCGTCGGTATCGACCTTGACGAGCACGAAGCGTCCGCCGTACTGCTGCTCGAGCCGTTCGAGCATCGGCCCGAGCGTCTTGCACGGGCCGCACCACGGTGCCCAGAAATCGAGCACGACCGGAGTACGCATCGACGCGTCGATGACATCGGCCTGGAAACGTTCGATCGTCGTTTCGATCATGTCTGTCCCGTTTGCGATCAGCGCGATACGCGGACCGTTCCGCGAGCCGGATCGGTGAGCACGCGAATGCGTTGCCCCGGCGCGAACTGCTCGCCGCCGGCTTCCTGGACCACCGCAAAGGTGTTGCCCGCATCGGTGCGCAGCGTGATCTCGAGCGCCGACCGGTTGCTCAACCCCTGCTCGGCATGGCTGCCGAGCACCCCGCCGGCCACCGCGCCGAGCACGCCGCCGACGATTCGGCCGCTGCCGCCGCCGATGTTCGAGCCGGCCACCCCGCCGACCACCGCGCCGGCGCCCGAGCCGACGCCGGTCTGCTGGTCGCGTTCGAGCCGGACCTCGCGCACGGCGATCACCGTGCCGGTCTCGACCTGCATCGGCCGGCGCGCTTCGCCGGCGGTATACGTGTGTCCTGCCGTCGACGGCGCGGCACAACCGGCGAGCACGGCGGCCGCTGCCACGACGGGCAGCGCGATCCATCTGACGAATGTCATCGGGAACCTCTCCCAAGCGAAAGGACGATTATCCCAGCGTTGCGGAAGTGCGTCCCGACAGTGCCGCGGTCGGCGGCGTGCGCTCGTCGGTGCACGGCGGGTCGGTGCACGGTGGTC
>CAYZYC010000020.1:6414-28806 GCA_964481165.1 uncultured Limnobacter sp.
GCCGCGGTCGGCGGCGTGCGCTCGTCGGTGCACGGCGGGTCGGTGCACGGTGGTCGTCGGGCCGCCGTGCGTTCGGCGCGATGCCCGTCTGCCCTCGTCAGGGCACCGCGGTCGAGACGCGCGTAGTCTGCAGTGCGACCGCGGATGCGGTCGTGCTCGCGACCGCGGGCGCGCCTGCGCTCGCTTGCGCGGGTACGGGGCCGGTGGCCATTGCGGCAGGTACTGCCTGCGCGCCGGTCCAGGGACCCGGTTGTGCGAGTTCGGTGATCGGGGATTCGCTCCGCTGCAGCGAGCCGGCGACCACGAGGCCGACGACGAGTGCGAACGGTGCGGCTACCTTGGCCGCTGCGAACAGGAGTTGACTGCGGTATGCGCGGTCGCGGGGAAACGCAAGGAAGATCGTACGACTGACCGGGTGCCTTGCGTTGCCTCCGTGCGCGGATGCACGGATTGACATGGGGACACCTCGAAACGGAAGCCGGACCTGCGGCGCAGATCCTGTTGCAATTCTACCACAACGCCTCGAATCCGTGGCCGCAAGCCCCTTTCGAGCGCTCGATCGACGCGTGCTGCACAATGACGACTCGCGCTGCAACGAGGAATCGAATCCGGAGTTCCCATGTGGTCGACGTCTTCGACGGTGAGCATCCTGGTGCTCGATGCCGGCGGCACGCCTCGCCGCTGGATCGGCGTCGAGGATGCCGTCGGCTACTACTACAAGGAACAGGTCGCCTGGGATCTCGGCGACAACGAGTTCACGTTGCACGGCGGCATCTGCCGAGCCACCGGCGAGCGCTCGTCGTTGACGCTGCGCTCGATCGTCGCGGTGCGCGGCGACTCGTCGCGCAGGGCGCGCTTCGAGCAGACGCCTGCGCTGACGCGCGAGATGCTGTTCGCGCGTGACCGCTTCATCTGCGCGTACTGCGGCGGCCGTTTCCGCCCCGGCGAACTGACCGCCGAGCACGTCAAGCCGCAGAGTCGCGGCGGGCGCGACACCTGGACGAACCTGGTGAGCGCGTGCAAGCCGTGCAACCTGCGCAAGGGCAACCGCACGCCCGAACAGGCGCACATGCCGCTGATGTACGTGCCCTACGTGCCGAACCTGCACGAAGCGTTCATCCTGCGCAATCGCAGGATCCTGGCCGACCAGATGGTGTTCCTGATGGCCGGCGTGCCGCGACATTCGCGGCTGCACGGAGACGAAACGGCGCTCGTCTGAGGGCGCTGCGTCGAGATGGCGGTGGCCCGCGCCGAGGGCGGCGCAGGCCGGCAAGGACGACCGGCGGATGACCTCGCTGTCCGGACTACGCCGGCACCTGCTGCGCGATGGCCGGTTCCGCGACCTGCGTATCCGCGGTCTTCATCAGGCGCTGCACGAGCCGCGCGAGCCGGGTATCGCGTACGCCGTGCCGTTCGAGCGCGTGCCAGGTGTTGAGTGCGTACTCGCGGTTGGCGCCGCGCATTCCGCGGCAGCCGGCGAGCCGGCGCAGGATCTCGTCGTCGTCGAGTCGTTCGTAGGTGGGGCGATCACGGTCGGCCGCGAAGGCCAGTGCGCGCACGAGTTGCGTGCTGCGCAGGCGCACTTCGGCGACCACCGGCTGGTAGACGCGGTCTTCCCAGGTAGGGATCTCGCGGTCGTACAGCATCCGGATCGCTTCGTCGCGCGTCTCGGGGCGCAACCGATAGGCGACGCCGACGCAGCTGCCGCCGCGATCGAGTCCGAGCACGACGCCCGGCTGGTCATCGGTGCCGCGGTATCGCGTCGAACGCACGCAGAACGAACGA
Source organism: uncultured Limnobacter sp. (assembly GCA_964481165.1). Taxonomy (GTDB): domain Bacteria; phylum Pseudomonadota; class Gammaproteobacteria; order Burkholderiales; family Burkholderiaceae_E; genus Zeimonas. The sequence goes on from CAYZYC010000020.1 coordinate 8,200, forward strand.
TGGTATCCGTGCAGGCGCGCGAGTTCGGCCTGCTCGAAATCGATCTCGGGATTCCAGATCAGCGAGCCGTAGCCGAAGACCCATTCGACATCGAGAGCGGCGGCGGCGATTGACATGTTGCAAACATCTTAGCCTGCCGTCCGCCGAAGGGTGGGCCCGCCGGTCGGCCGCGATGTGCCGGTGCGCCGCGTGCGGGCCACCCGCCGCCCGTCACCGCACCCGCACGTCGATCGCCTCCAGCCCGTCGACCTCTCCGTGCAGCACGTCGCCCGACACGACCGCCGCCACGCCCTCCGGGGTGCCGGTCATGATCAGGTCGCCGGGCGCGAGCGTCCACGCGTTCGACAGGTGCTCGATGACTTCCGGGACGCTCCAGATCAGCGTCGACACGTCGCTCGCCTGACGTTGGGCGCCGTTCACGGTGAGCGCGATGCGCCCTTTCTTCAGTTCGCCGCTGCGCTCGATCGGCGTGATCGTGCCGATCGGCGCCGACTGGTCGAAGGCCTTGCCGATGCACCAGGGTCGCCCCTGCTTTTTCATGTCGGCCTGCAGGTCGCGACGCGTCATGTCGAGCCCGACCGCGTAGCCGTAGATGTGGTTCGCCGCGTCGGCCGCGGCGATGTGGCGCCCGCCCTTGCCGATCGCGACGACGAGTTCGATCTCGTGGTGCAGGTCCTTCGTCAGCGGCGGGTAGTCGATCTCGCAGGTCTTGCCGGCGGACACCGCGACGACCGCGTCGGCCGGCTTCAGGAAGAAGAACGGAGGTTCGCGGCCGGTGAAACCCATCTCCCTCGCGTGCGCTTCGTAGTTGCGGCCGACGCAGTAGACGCGGCGCACCGGAAAGCGCGACGTGCTTCCCGCGACGGGCAGCGATGGGGTCTCGGGGACGGGGACGACGTAGCTCACGTGGTTCTCCTGGTCGTTGCAGTGCTCAATCGAGTCGCTCTTCGCGGTGGACCGCCAGCGCCTCGTGGATCGGCCGATCGGAAAAGCCGAACAGCACGACGGTGTCGTCGGCCGAGAGCCGGCAACGATGCCACGACGGGACGACGAAATGATCGCGCGGGCCGAACTCGAGGACGGTTTTCTGCACGGCGCCGTCGACGTCGTACTCGATCGTCGCACGGCCGTTGCCTTCGACGACGCTGTAGACGATGCCGTCGGTCTGCCGCCACGTCCTGCCCTGGAATCCCGAGGGCAGTCGCTGCAGGTATGCACCGATCGTCGGCATCGGCCAACCGCCGGTGGCCGGATTCAGGTACCGCAGCTTCGTTCCCTGCCACGCATCGATCGGGGCGTCGCGCCCGAGGCGTTCGAGTGCGTCGCGCGAACGATCGTATGGGTACGCGAACAAGGGTGAGGTCGCGCCGTGCGGATCGGCGAACGGGTCTCCGGGCATCGGCGCCATGTTCGCGCCGAAGCGCGCGAAGTTGCTGCCTTCGCTGCGCCGCACCGGCTGCTGCTTCGCTTCGAAATCCTCCATGAACCCCGCATCGAGCAATCGCACGGTGGGGATGTCGAGTCCGTCGAGCCAGACCACCGGATTCTGCGCATCGTTGCCGTGATCGTGGAAGGTCCAGCTCGGCGTGATGATGAAATCGCCCGGGTGCATCGTCGTGCGCTCGCCGTTGACCGCGGTGAACGCGCCCGATCCTTCGACGACGAAACGCAGCGCCGTCTGCACGTGGCGGTGGCTCGGCGCGATCTCTCCGGGCAGGATCAGCTGCAGTCCCGCATACATCGACGGCGTGATCGCCGACTGCCCGCGCAGGCCGGGGTTCTCGAGGATCAGCACGCGGCGCACCGCTTCTTCGGCGGTGATCACTTCGCCCGCGCGTTTCAGGAACGGACGCACGTCGTCGTAACGCCACAGCGCAGGCACGCACGGCGACTTCGGACTGCGCGGAACGAGCGCGTGCAGCGACTCCCACAGCGGCGTGAGATTCGCCGGGTCCATGTCGGCGTACAGGCGCGCGCGCTCGTCGCGCACGCCGGATTCGGGATTCGCGCGGGCGGCGGTCCGGGTGGCGGTGTTCATCGCTTCCTCCGTATTCGCGATGCTCAGACTACTGTCTGCCAGGCATTCGCGCACGAAACGCGGGCTTTGGCGCCGCGGGCAGCCATGTCGGGCGTTCGACGACGCAGGCGCGGGCGTACCGGCCCCGTTCGACGGCGCAGGCGCATGCGTATGGGTACTGGTCGTTCGACGGCGCTTGGCATGGCGCCAACAGCGTCCGGTGCTGCGCGACGATCGGCAGCGGGACGCGTTACTCGGTCGGCCCGGTCGGCGCTTTCGCCGCCGACTTCGCGGTACGCACAGGCGCCTTCCTGGCGGTCGCCCCCGTTGCCGCTTTCGTCGCCGCCTTCTTCACTGCCTTCTTCGCGGTCGTCGCGGTCGTCGCGGACTTCGCAGCGCGCGCCGACGCCTTCTTCGCCGGCGCCTTCTTCGCTGGCGTTCTTGTCGCCGACGCTTTCTTCGCCGTGCGTTCGGCCGGTGCCGCCGACTCGCCGTTTTCGACTTGCGCCGCGCGTTTGGCAGCCGACTTGCCGTCGCTCTTGCCCGTCGGCCGGGCCGGCCGCGGCTCGAACTCGAAACCGATCTTGCCGTCGGCGCCGCGCACCAGGAACGCCTTGAACTTGCGCCGCGTGCGCGCCGAAACGAATCCGGTCAGCAGGTCGGTGCGGCCTTCGGCGAGCAGCTTGCGCATCTGCGCCGGTTCGACTTCCTGCTGCAGGATGATCTTTCCGCTGCGGAAGTTGCAGCTGGGGCCCGGTCCGACGGATTTCTCGCAGACGTAGCTCATCCCGTGTTCGTAGACGTTCGAGCCGCATTTCGGGCACGCGCCGAGCGCCTCGCGCCCCGAGAAGTCCACCGGTTCGGCGTTGTCGTCGCCGTTGGCGCCCTGCCCGAAATCGAACTCGAGCTTGTTCTCGGCGCTCAGCTTCAGGATCGCGGCGAACGGCCTGCCGAGGCGGCTGCGGAATCCCTGCAGCGGCCCGACCGTGCGGTCGCTCAGCAGTTGCTCGGCCTCGGCGACTTCGAGCTGGCGCGCGCCCGGCACCTTGCTGATCGAGAAATCGCAACGCGTGCACGCATAGCGCTTGTAGTTTTCCTGCACGACCGCGCCGCAGCTCGGGCACGGCGTCGCCAGCGTCGCGTAGTCGCCCGGTACCGTGTCGGCCTTGTAGTTCTTCGCGCGTTCGACGATCTGCTTCGTCATCGCGGCGATCTCGCGCATGAAATCGTCGCGTTCGAGACGACCTCGCTCGATCTGCGCGAGTTTGTATTCCCATCCGCCCGTCAACTCGGGTGCGGTCAGTTCGAGCACGCCGAGCCCGCGCAGCAGCGTCAGCAGCTGGAACGCCTTCGTGGTCGGGATCAGCTCGCGTCCTTCGCGCACGAGGTAGTTCTCGGCGATCAGCCCTTCGATGATCGACGCGCGCGTCGCTGGCGTTCCCAGCCCTTTCTCGGCCATCGCCTCGCGCAGTTCGTCGTCCTCGATCAGCTTGCCCGCGCCCTCCATCGCCGACAGCAGCGTCGCTTCGGTGAAGCGCGCCGGCGGTTTCGTGGCGAGCGCCTGCAGTTCGATCTCCTGCGTCGAGACCTGCTCGCCGGCTTCGATCGGGACCAGGTTGTCGTCCTTGCCGCCCTCGCGCCCGTGCACCGCGAGCCAGCCGGGATTCACCAGCACCCTGCCCTCGGTCTTGAACGATTCGCCCTCGACGACGGTGATTCGCGTCGTGTTCAGGTATTCGGCCGGCGGGTAGAACACCGCCAGGAAACGCCGCACGACCAGGTCGTAGATCCGTTGCTCGGCATCGGAAAGTGCGCCCGGCTTCGGCGCCTGCAGCGTGGGGATGATCGCGAAGTGGTCGGCGACCTTCGCGTTGTCGAAGACGCGCCTGTTCGGGCGCACCCATCCAGACGCGAGCACTTGCTTCGCGAATTTTGCGTACGCCGCTTCGCCTTCGAGCGCGCCGAGCGTCGACCGCACGGTCGGCACATAGTCTTCGGGAAGCGCGCGCGAATCGGTGCGCGGGTAGGTCAGCACCTTGTGCCGCTCGTAGAGCGCCTGCGCGATCGACAGCGTCGTGCGCGCCGAGTAGCCGAAGCGCGAGTTGCCTTCGCGCTGCAGGCTGGTCAGGTCGAACAGCAGCGGCGAGAGCTGCGTGCTCGGCTTCGTCTCCTCGTCGACCGTTCCGCTGCGGTCGCGGCAGCGGTCGACGATCGACTCGGCGCGCGAGCGCTCCCAGAGCCGTTCGGGCCGCGCGTCCGGCGCCGCGTCCGAGCGCTTGAAGCCGGGGTCGAACCACCTGCCTTCGTAAGTGCCCGCTTTCGCCTGGAACGTCGCCCGTACTTCGAAGTAGTCCTTCGGAACGAAGCTCTTGATGCGTTCTTCGCGCTCGACGACGATGGTCAGCGTCGGCGTCTGCACGCGCCCGACCGTCGTCAGGTAGAAGCCGCCGTCGCGCGAGTTGAACGCGGTCATCGCCCGCGTGCCGTTGATTCCGACGAGCCAGTCGGCCTCGGAACGGCAGCGCGCGGCGTCGGCCAGCGGCAGCATCTGCGAGTCGCTGCGCAGCGACGCGAAGGCTTCGCGGATCGCCGCCGGAGTCATCGACTGCAGCCACAGGCGCTGCACCGGCTGCTTCGCCTTGGTGTGCTGCACGATCAGCCGGAAGATCAGTTCGCCCTCGCGCCCCGCGTCGCAGGCGTTGATCAGCCGGTCGACGTCCTTGCGCCGGATCAGCCGGCCGAGCAGCTTCAACCGCTCCTCGCTGCGCGGGATCGGCCGCACGTCGAAATGCGGCGGAATCACCGGCAGGTGCGCGAACGACCACTTGCCGCGCTTGACCTCGTATTGCTCGGGAGCCGCGATCTCGACCAGGTGACCGACCGCCGACGAGAGCACGAAGTCGTCGCTCTCGTAGTAGTCGCCATGGCGCGTGAAGCCGCCGAGCGCGCGCGCGATGTCCGCGGCGACGGATGGTTTCTCGGCAATGATCAGGGCTTTGCTCATGGGGGCGCCAATCATAAGTGCCCGCCACGAAACGGCGCAAGCAGGAAACCTGACGGCGGTATAAGCCCGATGGCCGGTCCTGTCCTCGATCTGGCCGCTCGCGAGGCCATGCATCGAGGCGGATCGACTGTCCGGTGAGTCAGGTTATCGTCAGGCGCCGATTCGCACGTACCGGCCGTCGATCCAGCGTTCCACGTGCCCGCCCAGTTCGAGTTCGACCAGCGCAGCGGCCACGTCCTGCGGTGGCAGTCCGGTGCGCTCTGCGAGTGTATCGGGCACCGCCGGGTCCCATCCGAGCGCCTGGAGCAGCGCAGCCGCGTCGCCGGCGAGGGACGCGGCAGCGTCGCCGTCGACGGGCGCAGGTTCGGCGCCGGCCCAGCCCGGCCCTTCGCTGCCGACGCCCGCCCGTTCGCATCCCACCATCTGCGCCCGAAGTTCGACCAGCACGTCGTCGACCGACTCGACCAGTTTCGCGCCTTCGCGGATCAGCCGATGGCATCCGCGCGAGACCGGCGAATGGATCGACCCCGGGATCGCCATGACCTCGCGGCCGAACTCGGCGGCGTGGCGCGCGGTGATCAGCGATCCCGATTGCGTGGCGGCTTCGACGACCAGCACGCCGAGCGAAGCTCCGGCGATCAACCGGTTGCGTCGCGGGAAGTTCGCCCGGTGCACCGTCGTGCCCAGCGGCAGTTCGGAGACGACCGCGCCTTTGCGCGTGATCGTGTCGGCGAGCGTGTGGTGGGCCGCCGGGTAGACGCGATCGATGCCCGTGCCGACGATCGCGATCGTTCCGCAGCGGCCTTCGAGCGCACCGCGGTGCGCGGCGGCGTCGATTCCGCGCGCCAGCCCGCTGCACACCTGCAGCCCTTCGTCGGCGAGCGCGCGCGCGAACGCCCGCGCGTTCTCCAGCCCGCTGCGGGTCGCATGCCGGCTTCCGACGATCGCGATCGAGTCGCGCGACAGTTCCTCGATGCTGCCGCGCACGTACAGCATCGGCGGCGGATCGCCGATCTGCAGCAGTCGCTGCGGATAGCCGGGGTCGTGCAGCGCGACGAGGTGGCGCCCGTCGGCGCTCGCCCACTGCAGCGTCGCGCGGATCAGCGCGTCGCGGGTGTCGTCGTCGGCGAGCAGCGCCGCGGCGCGTTGTGCGCCGAGCACCTCGGCAAGCCGGTTCCTGCCCGCGTCCAGGATGTCTTCGGGGAGCCCGAAGCGCTCGAGAAGCTGCCGTACCGCGCCCGGGCCGATGCCCGGCGTCAGGATCAGTCGAAGCCAGAGGGCGCGTTCTGCGCGCGCTTCTGCGTCCAGCGGCATGCGTCTCCGGAGCGAGAGCGCGAGACGCTGCGGCGCAGTTCGCGCCGCGCGGTCGCTCGGAGCCTGTCCGACAGACTCCTAGGGGTTCGAAACGGCGTCGCCGACCGAGATCGGGTGCGACGCCTCCATCACCAGTCCGTATGCGATGTTATCGAATACGCGGAACACCATCAGGTGTCCGACCGGCTCGTTCGGAAGGACGATTTTCTGCGGCGGGCTCGCCTCACGGTCGACGACCGTCCGGCCGAAGTGGCTGATGCCCAGCACGTGACCGACGTCGATTCCGTGCTGCTTGCCGACGTCGACCGCCACGACGCTGTTGCGGCCGACCTGCGTCAGGCCGCGATAGACCGAGACGATGCGCCCGTCGACCCGCGACTCGGGCGCGCGCGGCACGAAGGTCATCGGCATTGCGCGTTCGGCGGGGACGAGACGGTCGCCGATGCCGACTTCCTCGTTGGTCGCCACGACCCGCAGCGACGACGGGTCGCCGCTGCGTTCGAGTTCGCCGGTGCCGAGGAACAGCGCCTCCCAGGCGATCGTCTTGCGCGTGTCCGGATGCACCAGCGGACGCGCCTTGCGATAGATATGCCACTCCTTGACCGAGGGGTCGGAGATCCCGCGCACGTACGCGAGCTCGCCGCGCCCGAGGTAGACGCGGCCTTCCTGCGTGGCGACGACGCGCGGATGCAGCTTCAGCCCCGATTCGTCGACGACCAGCGGCCGGTTCAGGAACGCCTCGATGTCGGTCGAGCTGATCGTCGGAATCGGATCCGCGCCGATCGGCTCGGAACGCACGCGCGGCCCGAGTTTCTCGTCGCGCTGGTTGCCGCCGGCCGCGGCGTCGCCGCGCCCGAGCCGCAGCCGCGGCGAAGCGCCGCTCGTGTCCAGGTAGACGACGTCGCCCGGGTAGATCAGGTGCGGGTTGCGGATGTCTTCCTTGTTCAGGTCCCAGATTTCCGGCCAGCGCCACGGCTTCTGCAGGAACTTCGCCGAGATGTCCCAGAGCGTGTCGCCGCGCACGACGACGTGGCGATCGGGGGCATTGCGCGCGAGTTCGAGCGGCGGCGTGGCCTGTTGCGCGATGGCCAGGCTTGCGGCCGAGGCGATCGCGGCGACGGTGAGTGCCAGGCTTCTGAACGAGAGGATTTTCATGAGGACACGCGCCCGTCAGCGGTATGGGATACTTGCGGGATCGACTTGATTCGGGCGCAATTGCCCTGACATCGTCCTTGCAAGTTGCTTTGGATTCTGCCGCCAATGTATTGATGTCGCAAGGAAACGGTGCGGCGCGATCCTACCGGCGGTAGCTTTTCACCGATGGCCGTATTGGACATTCTTCGTTATCCGGATCCTCGTCTGCACCGCGTCGCCAGGCCGGTGACGGTGGTCGACGACCGTATCCGGCAACTGGTGCGCGACATGGCCGAAACCATGTACGCGGCGCCCGGGATCGGCCTGGCGGCGACGCAGGTCGACGTGCACGAACGCGTGATCGTCATCGACGTGTCGGAAGCGCGCGACGAGCTGCGCGTGTTCGTCAACCCCGAGATCCTGCAGTCGAGCACCGAAGCGAAGGTCTTCGAGGAAGGCTGCCTTTCGGTTCCCGGCATCTACGAGGAAGTCGAGCGCCCCGAGCGCGTCACCGTGCGCGCGCTCGACGAGCACGGCAACGAGTTCACGCTCGATGCCGACGGGCTGCTCGCCGTGTGCGTGCAGCACGAGATCGATCACCTGAACGGCCGGGTCTTCGTACAGTACCTGTCGCGACTGAAGCAGTCGCGGATCCGCACGCGGCTGCAGAAAGAGAAGGCCGAGAAGGCCGAGAAAGCCGCCGCCTGAGCGCGGCGCCCGGGTCGCGGCGCGCATGCTGCGCATCGTCTTCGCCGGCACTCCCGAATTCGCGGCGTCGGCGCTCGCCGCGATCGCCGGTGCCGGCCACGAGATCGCGCTGGTGCTCACCCGCGTCGACCGGCCCGGAGGGCGCGGGCAGGCCCTGCGCGAGAGCCCGGTCAAGCGGCTCGCGCGCGAACGCGGGTTGCCCGTCGAACAGCCGCGCACGCTGCGCGACCCCGAACTGCAGCGACGATTGCGCGACGTCGGCGCCGACGTGATGGTGGTCGCGGCCTACGGCGCGATCCTGCCGCCCGAAGTGCTCGCGATCCCGAGACTCGGTTGCCTGAACATCCACGCATCGCTGCTGCCGCGCTGGCGCGGGGCGGCGCCGATCCAGCGTGCGATCGAAGCCGGCGATCGGGAAACCGGAATCACGATCATGCAGATGGACGAAGGGCTCGACACCGGAGCGATGTTGCTCGTCGAGCGCGAACCGATCCGTGCCGACGACACCGGAGGCAGCGTGCACGATCGGCTCGCAGCGCTCGGCGCGCGCACGATCGTCGCAGCGCTCGCCGCGCTCGAACGCGGCGAACTGCGGGCGCACGCGCAGCCCGCCGAAGGCGTCACCTACGCCGCGAAACTGACGCGCGCCGACGAGTCGATCGACTGGTCGCTGCCCGCGCTCGCCCTGGTCGACCGCGTGCGCGCCTTCGACCCGGTGCCCGGATCGGTGACGGCGCTCGCCGCCGAGCCGCGACAACGGATCCGGATCTGGCGTGTGCGCGCCGCGACGGGCGCGCAGGCTCCCGCCGCCGAGCCCGGCACGGTGCTCGAGTCCGGCGCGCGGCTGGTGGTCGCCTGCGGCGACGGCGCAGTCGAAGTCCTCGAGCTGCAGAAGCCCGGAGGGCGTCGCCTTGCCGCTGCCGACTTCCTTCGCGGCTTTCCTGTACCGGCCCGTGCAAGGTTCGTGCCTTTCGAACCGACTCCTGCAACGCCGTAGGTCGCCGGCGCAGTGCGCGCAGGGTCTTGCAGCGGGGCCGGAACGCCCCGATATGGGCATCGATACAAGGCACGATCCGTGCCCGATACGAGAGGAGCGCAGGAGCCGATGTTCAACTGGGTGAAGACCGCGGTGCTGATGGCAGGCATCGTCGCGCTGTTCGGCGCGATCGGTGCGATGATCGGCGGCCGCCAGGGCATGATCATGGCCCTCGGGTTCGCCATGGTCGGCAATTTCTTCGCGTACTGGTTCTCCGACAAGATGGTGCTGCGCATGTACCGTGCGCGCGAGGTCGACGCCAGCAGCGCGCCGCAGTTCTACAACATGGTGCGCGAACTGGCCGTGCGAGCCGAGTTGCCGATGCCGCGCGTCTACCTGATCGACGAAGACTCGCCCAACGCGTTCGCCACCGGACGCAACCCGCAGAACGCGGCTGTCGCCGCGACCACCGGCATCCTGCGCGTGCTCAACGAACGCGAGCTGCGCGGCGTGATGGCGCACGAGCTCTCGCACGTCAAGCACCGCGACATCCTGATCTCGACGATCTCGGCGACGATGGCCGGTGCGATCTCGGCGCTGGCGAACTTCGCGATGTTCTTCGGCGCACGCGACTCGAACGGCCGCTCGAACCCGATCGCCACGATCGCGGTCGCGCTGCTCGCGCCGATGGCCGCCATGCTGATCCAGATGGCGATCTCGCGTGCACGCGAATTCGAGGCCGACCGGCTCGGCGCGGAGATCTCCGGCGACCCGCGTGCGCTCGCGTCGGCGCTCGAGAAGATCCAGCGCTACGCGCAAGGCATGCCGATCGAGGCCACCGAACGCCACCCCGAAACCGCGCAGATGATGATCATGAACCCGCTGTCCGGCGGCGGACTGCGCGGCCTGTTCTCGACGCACCCGGCCACCGAGGAACGCGTGCAGCGCCTGCTCGCGATGGCCGGCAGCGCATACGCTTGAGCGACCCCGCCGGCGCGCCGAAGCGCGCGCCGCTGTCGCGCGAGCTCGCCTGCGCGGCCCGTGCGATCGAGGCGCTGAACGCGGGGCGATCGCTGCCCGGGGCGCTCGACGCGGTGCTCGCCGCCGAGGCGCGCAACGCGCCGCTGCCCGAAGCCTCGCGCGCAGCGATCCGCGACATCGCCTACGGCGCGTGCCGCCGGCTCGGGCTCGTCCGTGAACTCGCGAATCGGCTGAACGCGCGCCCGCCGGCTCCGGAGGTCGCGGCGCTGCAATGCGTCGCGCTGTCGGAACTCGTCGAGCCGCTGCGCGCCGAAGGCATCATCGTCGACCAGGCGGTCGCCGCGGCGCGCACGCTCCCGGGCGGCGCGGCGATCGGCGGCTTCGTCAACGCGACGCTGCGCCGCTTCCTGCGCGAACGCGAAGCGCTGCTCGACGCGGCGCGAACGAAGCCGCCGGCACGCTGGAACTTCCCCGCCTGGTGGATCCGCCAGCTGCAGCGCGAGCATCCGCAGGCCTGGCGGGCGATCCTCCGGGCGGGCAATGCGATGCCCCCGATGACGCTGCGCGTGAACCGGCGCCGCGGCGACGTCGCCGGATACCTGGCGCTGCTCGCCGCGGCCGGGCGTCCTGCCCGGCAGGTCGGCCCCGACGCGGTCGTGCTCGAGGCGGCCTGCGCGGTCGAGTCGCTCCCCGGCTGGCACGACGGCCTCGTCTCGGTGCAGGACGCCGGGGCGCAGGTCGCCGCGCACCTGCTCGACCCGCGCGAAGGTGAGCACATACTCGACGCGTGCGCCGCGCCAGGCGGCAAGACGACGCACCTGCTCGAACGCGCCGACTGCACGGTGACGGCGCTCGACGTCAGTGCCGAGCGGCTGCGCCCGGTGCGCGAGAACCTTGCCCGGCTGGGGTTCCCGACCGGGGGGTCCGACGGCCCGGCCGCCGGGCCGACTGCGGGGGCGACTGCGGGAGCAACCGCCGTGCCGACCGCCGGCCCCCGGGCAACGGTGCTCGCCGGCGATGCCCGCCTCCCGGCCGACTGGTGGGACGGCAGGCCTTTCGACCGAATCCTGGTCGACGCCCCGTGCACCGCTTCCGGGATCGTCCGGCGGCATCCGGACATCCGCTGGCTGCGTCGCCGTAGCGATCTCGCGACACTTGCCCGCCGGCAGGCGGAAATCGTCTCCGCGCTTTGGCCGCTGCTTCGGCCGGGTGGTAAATTGCTTTACACCACGTGTTCGGTGTTTCGTGCCGAGGGTGAGTCAGTAATCGATCACTTTCGCGATGCGCACCCCGATGCAAGACGGCTCCCCCTGCGCTGGACTTTCGATTCCGCTCCGGAGGAACCGCTTTCGCTGCTGCTGCCCACGGCTGCCCCGACACGCGATCACGACGGATTCTTCTACGCACTGCTGGAAAAGAGCCATTGATCCTTCGTCTCGGCCTGGCGCTGGCGCTTGTGGCCACGCTGTGGGCGCAGACGCCGGCAGCGCGAAGCGCCGATGAACTCCTGCTCGTCCAGCCGCGCCTCGAACTCGACGCGGAAGGCGACAGCTGGATGCTGTCGGTCGACTTCGAACACCCGCTGAACCGCACGCTCGACGAGGCCGTCCGCCGCGGCGTCCCGCTGTACTTCGTCGTCGAATTCGAACTGATCCGCCCGCGCTGGTGGTGGACCGACGCGACGGTCGTCGAACGTTCGATCCTGTACCGGCTCGCGTATCACGCGCTGACGCGACAGTACCGGCTCGGCTTCGATGGCCTGACGCAGACCTGGGACTCGCTCGAGGAAGCCACGCGCGCGATGTCCACGGTGCGCAACTGGCGCGTGTTCGACGTTTCGAGCGTTTCCCCGGGCTCGCGCTACGAGGCTCGGGTACGCTTGCGTCTGGACACGTCGCAGATGCCCAAGCCGTTCCAGATCAACGCGCTCACTGACCGGGACTGGAACCCGCAGTCCGAATGGAAGCATTTCGAGTTCACACCGGCGATACCGAAAAGCGCGCGGTAGGGCGCCTGCTGCGTTTCGCCCTGATCGGCTCGGTCGTACTCGCAGTCATCCTGCTCCTGCTGCTGGCCGTGGCCAGCGCCAATACCGAGCTGTTCGAAAGCCAGTACCCGATGCTGCTGTGGCTGACGGTCGGGCTGGCGGCGGGGCTGCTGCTGCTGGTTCTCGAGCTGCTGCGCAGGCTCGTGCTGCGATACCGGCGCGGGCTCTTCGGCACGCGGCTGATGGCGCGAATGGCGGTGTCGTTCACGCTGATGACCGTCCTGCCGGTCGCGCTGATCTACCTGGTCTCGGTGCAGTTCGTCGGCCGGTCGATCGAGTCGTGGTTCGCGGTGCCGGTCGAACGTGCGCTCGAGTCCGGCATCGCGCTCGGGCGCACGACGCTCGATTCGCTGCTCGTCGACCTCACGCAGAAGGCGCGCAGCGCCGCGCAGGAACTGTCGGAGACGCCGCGCGAAGACTGGCCCGAGACGCTGAACCGCGTGCGCGACCAGTTGGGTGTCCCCGATGCGCTGATCGCCTCGGGCACCGGACGCATCATCACGACCAGCGGCAGCCGGTTCTCGAGCCTGATCCCCGACCTGCCTTCGCAGAGCGCGCTGCGCCAGGTGCGATTGACGCGCCAGTTCTCCGCCGTCGAAGTCGCCGACGGCGATCCGGCCGGGCTGAAGATGCGCGTGATCGTCGCGATCTCCACCGAAGGGCAGCTCGCCGACGACTACCGGTTCCTGCAGATGCTGCAGCCGGTTCCGACCGCGCTGTCGGAGAACGCCGAAGCCGTCGAGCAGGGGCGGCGCGATTTCCAGCAGCTGTCGCTGTCGCGCACCGGGCTCACGCGCATCTTCCGGATCACGCTGACGCTGATCTTCCTGCTCACGGTGTTCTCGGCGGTCGCCGCGTCGTTCCTGCTGTCGGGCTGGCTCACCGGTCCGCTGTCGATGCTCGCCGCCGGCACGCGCGCGGTTGCCGAGGGCGACTACCGGCCGGTGAAGGACTACACCGGGCGCGACGAGCTCGGCGTGCTCACCCAGTCGTTCAACGTGATGACGCGCCAGCTCGAGGATGCGCGCATGCAGGTCGAACGCAACCAGCGCGAGCTCGAACGCGTCAATGCGCGCCTGGAGAGCGTGCTGGCCAACCTCACCGCGGGCGTGCTCGTGCTCGATTCCGATTTCCGGCTGACGCTGGCCAACGCGGGCGCCGAGCGCATTCTCGGGTTGTCGCTGCTCCAGTACATCGACAAGCCGATCGGCGAAGCGCCGCGGCTGGCCGGCCTGGCCGCGCAGATCCGCGCGTCGTTCAACGAGCAGGCCGCCGCCGGCGCGGCGAGCTGGCAGCGGCAGTTCGTGCTGCCTCCGCTCGCCGTCGCGCCGCAGGCGGATGCGGAGAACGTCGTCGATGCCGGCGCATCGGCAGGCGCGGGCGGCGCCGACGTCCCGCCGCCCGGCGCGAGCGCCAACGTTCCGCCGCTCAGCGCAAGCGCCGGCGCGCCGGGCGCAGGCGGCGACCAGACGATCCTCGCGCGCGGCTCGATCCTGCCCGAACGGCGCGTCGGCTACGTGATCGTCTTCGACGACATCAGCGAGGTCATCTCTGCGCAGCGCGCCGTCGCGTGGGCCGAAGTCGCGCGACGCCTCGCGCACGAGATCAAGAATCCGCTCACGCCGATCCAGCTCGCCGCCGAACGCATGCGACGCAAGCTGTCGGACAAGCTGCCGCCCACCGAAGCCGAGATGCTCGCGAAGAATTCGCAGACGATCGTCAACCAGGTGTCGGCGCTCAAGCTGATGGTCGACGAGTTCCGCGACTATGCGCGACTTCCCGCTGCGCAGCTCGCGCCGCTCGACCTGAACGCGCTGATCGACGACGTGCTGCGGCTGTATGCGTCGACCGACGGCCACGCGGTCATCCACACGCACCTCGCACCGGCCCTTCCGCAGGTGCTCGGCGACCAGACGCAGCTGCGCCAGGTCATCCACAACCTGATCAAGAACGCCGTCGAGGCGACCGAGCGCGCCGAAACGCCGCACATCGAACTGCTGACCGAGGCGCTGGCGATGCCCGACGGCAATACCGCCGCGCGCCTGCTCGTGCGCGACAACGGCGGCGGTTTTTCGCCGAGCGCGCTGTCGCGCGTGTTCGAACCGTACGTGACGAACAAGCCGCGCGGCACGGGTCTCGGGCTTGCGATCGTCAAGAAGATCGTCGACGAGCACGGCGCGCGGATCGACGTCGCGAACTGGGGCGAGACGCCCGCAGGCAAGCCGCTCGGTGCGCAGATATCGGTCCTATTTACCAAACTGGCCAAAAGCGAGGACAATCGTCGCTTGGTCGCAACACTGCACGAATAGAGAACACTGCACCCATGGCGGAAATCCTGGTTGTGGATGACGAAATCGGCATCCGCGAACTGCTCTCGGAGATTCTCGGCGACGAAGGGCATTCGGTCCTGGTGGCGGACAGTGCGCAGCAGGCGCGACAGGTACGCGAGGAAAACCGCGTCGACCTCGTTCTGCTCGACATCTGGATGCCCGATACCGATGGCGTGACGCTGCTCAAGGAATGGGCGAGCTGCGGCAAGCTGACGATGCCGGTGATCATGATGTCGGGACACGCGACGATCGACACCGCGGTCGAAGCCACGCGGATCGGCGCGCTCGATTTCCTCGAGAAGCCGATCACGTTGCAGAAGCTGCTGAAGGCCGTCGAGACCGGACTGCAGCGCGGCCGGCACGTCGACGAGCGCAGCGGCGCGGTTCCGGTAACGGCATCGATGCGCACGGCCGGCGCAACGTTCCAGGCCGGCGCGCGGCTCGGCACCGTGCCGGCGGGCGTCCACCCGCAGCCGTCGATGACGCTCGTCGTTCCCGGCGCGCTGCCGCCGGGGGTTTCGGGCGAAGGCGTCGCGACGATGCCGGGGCAGGGCGCAGGCGCCTACCTGCAGCAGGGCGTGCCCGCGGTACCGAACGTGCACCCGGCAGGCGCTCCGCCGGGACACGTCGCGGTGCGCGACCTGCCGCTCGAACTGCCGCTGCGCGAAGCGCGCGACGCGTTCGAGCGCGCGTATTTCGAGCACCATCTCACGCGCGAGCACGGCAGCATGACGCGCGTGGCCGAACGCACCGGGCTCGAGCGCACGCACCTGTATCGCAAGCTCAAGCAACTCGGAATCGATCTCTCCCGCGGCGCGTATCGCAAGCAGGTCAACTGACGCGCAGCGTCGGGTTTCCGGCACGTGAAGATCATCATCCTCGGCGCGGGTCGCGTCGGATCCACGGTCGCCGCAAGCCTCGTCTCCGAACGCAACGACATCACCGTCGTCGACACCGACACGGCGCAGCTGCGACAGCTGCAGGACAAGCTCGACCTGCGCACGATCGCCGGCAACGGCACGCATCCGCCGGTGCTCGAGCAGGCGGGAGCCGACGACGCCGACATGCTGATCGCCACGGCGGCGCTCGACGAGACCAACCTCGTCGCATGCCAGGTCGCCGCGCGCGTCTTCAACGTGCCCACGCGCATCGCGCGCATCCGCGCGCCCGAGTTCCAGGATCACATCGACATCACCGGCGACGGAGGCTTCTACGTCGACCACCTGATCTGCCCCGAACAGACGGTCACCGACTACGTCGGCAAGCTGATCGAGTTTCCCGGCGCGCTGCAGGTGCTCGAATTCGCCGGAGGGCGCGCGAGCCTGATCGCGTTGCGCGCGTACGCCGGCGGTCCGCTCGTGTCGCGCCCGATCCGCGACCTGCACTCCGCGCACCCCGACGTCGACGTGCGCGTCGTCGCGATCTTCCGCAACGAACGCTCGATTCCTCCCGAAGGCGACACGACGATCGAGGCCGGCGACGAAGTGTTCCTGCTCGCCGACTCGCGGCACATCCGCACCGCGCTGTCCGACCTGCGGCGAACCGACGCACCGGTGCGCCGCGTGATCATCGCCGGCGGCGGCAACATCGGGCTGCGCCTCGCGCGCAGGCTGGGCACCGACTACCAGGTGAAGGTCATCGAGGCCAACCGGGCGCGCTGCAACTATCTCGCGACCCAGCTGCCGACATCGACGCTGGTGCTGCACGGCGACTCGACCGACGAAGGGCTGCTCGCCGAGGAAGGCATGGCCGAGACGGACCTCTTCGTCGCGCTGACTTCCGACGACGAGAACAACATCATGTCGTGCATGCTCGCCAAGCGGATCGGCGCGCGGCGAACGATCGCGCTGATCAACCGGCAGGCGTATGCGGACCTCGTCGAAGGCAACCGCATCGACATCGCGATCGTCCCGTCGCAGACGACGATCGGGCAACTGCTCACGCACGTGCGCCGCGGCGACGTGGTCTCGGTGCATTCGCTGCGCCGCGGCGCCGCCGAGGCGCTCGAGCTGATCGCGCACGGCGACCCGAAGTCGTCGAAGGTCGTCGGCCGGCGCATCGAGGAGATCGACCTGCCGCGCGGCGTGACGATCGGCGCGATCGTGCGTTCGCTCGACTCCGACCCGCTCGGTGCGCTGCGCGGTAGCCGCGACGCTCGTCGCGACGAGGTCGTGATCGCGCACCACGACACCGAAATCCGTTCGGGCGACCACGTGATCGTCTTCGTCGACAACAAGCGCACGATCCCGAAGGTGGAGAAGCTCTTCCAGGTCAGCGTCGGGTTCTTCTGATGCCGCCCGTGCCCCGGCGATCGGGGGCTATCGCCCGTCCGGGATTACCCGATGTGCGCCAATCAGCGGATGACATCGCCAACGTGCGTCGATAGCATTCCTCACGCTTCGCCACTATGGCGAAAGTGCTCTTTGCCGGTCGTCCCGCTTCCTTGCATAACAATCGGACCGGCTCATCCACCGGAGGACATCATGGCCGAACAGATCAAGTCGCGTCGCAAGTTCATGGGGGGCGCTGCAGCCGCCGGTGCGGGAGCACTGGCATTTCCGATGATCGCGAAGTCGCAGGGCGTGACGTCGATGCGCTGGCAGAGCACCTGGCCGTCGAAGGACATCTTCCACGAGTACGCGCTCGACTTCGCCAAGAAGGTCAACGACATGACCGGCGGCGAACTGAAGATCGAGGTGCTCCCGGCAGGCGCCGTCGTTCCCGCGTTCAACCTGCTCGACGCGGTCTCGAAAGGCACGCTCGACGGCGGCCACGGCGTCGTCGTCTACCACTACGGCAAGAACAACGCGCTGGCGCTGTGGGGGTCGGGTCCCGGCTACGGGATGGACGCCAACATGCTGCTCG
Source organism: uncultured Limnobacter sp. (assembly GCA_964481165.1). Taxonomy (GTDB): domain Bacteria; phylum Pseudomonadota; class Gammaproteobacteria; order Burkholderiales; family Burkholderiaceae_E; genus Zeimonas. The sequence continues at coordinate 25,576 of CAYZYC010000020.1, forward strand.
CCTGGCACAAGTACGGCGGCGGCAAGGCGTTCCTCGAGAAGCTGTACACCACGATCGGCGCGAGCGTGAAATCGTACGTCTACGGCCCGATGTCCACGCAGCCGCTCGGCTGGTTCAAGCAGCCGGTGACCAAGGCCGCGGACATGAAGGGGCTGAAGTTCCGCACCGTCGGCCTGTCGATCGACGTGTTCACCGGCATGGGCGTCGCGGTGAACGCGCTGCCCGGCGGAGAGATCGTCCCGGCGCTCGACCGCGGCCTGCTCGACGGCGCCGAATTCAACAACGCCAGCTCCGACCGCCTGCTCGGCTTCCCGGACGTCTCCAAGGTGTGCATGCTGCAGAGCTACCACCAGAACGCCGAGCAGTTCGAGATCCTGTTCAACAAGGCGAAGTTCGACGCGCTGCCCGAGAAGATGCGCGCGATCATCGACAACGCGGTCGAGGCCGCGTCGGCCGACATGTCGTGGAAGGCGATCGACCGCTACTCGAAGGACTACGTCGAGATGCAGGAGAAGGACGGCGTGAAGTTCTACAAGACGCCGGATGCCATCCTCCAGCAGCAACTCACGATCTACGACCAGGTCACCGACAAGATGTCCGGATCGAACCCGCTGTTCAAGGAGATCATCGAGTCGCAGAAGGCCTTCGCCGCACGCGCGGTGAAGTGGGACCTCGACACGAACGTGAACCGCCGCATGGCCTACAACCACTACTTCGGCCCGAAGGCCAAGAAGAGCTGAGATCCGGCGCGGGGGCGTGACGTCGCCCCCGCGCCGGCCATGTCGTTCGCACGCCTGCGTACCCGCCGCAGCGCGCCGCGTGATGCGTGCCGCGCAGCGGCACACCGCTGCAATCCGGGCCCAACATGCAGACGCTTTTTCTGGCAGTCGACCGGTTCAACACCCGGATCGGCCACCTCTTCGCGTGGCTGATCGTCGCGCTGACCGGATTGATCACCTGGGAAGTCTTCTCGCGCTACGTGCTCAATTCGCCGCACCCGTGGGCCTTCGACGCGCAGAGGATGCTCTACGGCACGCTGTTCATGATGGCCGGTGCGTACACGCTGGCGGCCAACGGCCACGTGCGCGGTGACATCCTGTACGGGTTCTTCTCGCCGCGCGCGCAGGCGGCGACCGACCTGATCCTCTACCTGGTGTTCTTCCTGCCCGGTGTCGCGGCGATGATCTGGGCCGGATACGAATACGCCGGAGAGTCGTTCGCGATCCGCGAGCGTTCTTCGATCACCGCCGAGGGCCCGCCGATCTACCCGTTCAAGGCGGTGATCCCGGTGGCCGGCGCGTTGCTGATGCTGCAGGGGATCATCGAGATCCTGCGCTGCATCGTCTGCCTGCGGGACGGGAAGTGGCCCCGGCGCCTGGACGACGTCGAGGAAGTCGACGTCGAGAAGCTCAAGGCGATGGTCACGCAGCACGGCGACGAAAAGACGGCGCGCTGAGTCGACGATGCGCAAGGAACTGATCTTCGGGTTCTCGATCCTCGGGCTGATCGTGCTCGCCGTGGCGGTGCTCACGCCGTGGACCGCGCTCACCAGCGGCCATCTCGGCCTGCTGATGCTCGCGCTGATCGTCGCCGCGATCATGCTCGGCTTCCCGACGGCGTTCACGCTGATGGGCATGGGCGTGATGTTCGCGTTCTTCGCGTACATGGACCGCACCGGAAGCACCGACGAGGCGATCCAGCAGACGCTCGACCTGATGGTCCAGCGTACCTACGCGGTGATGGCCAACGACGTGCTGATCGCCGTCCCGCTGTTCGTGTTCATGGGGTACCTGGTCGAGCGCGCGAACCTGATCGAGCAGTTGTTCAAGTCGCTGCACCTGGCGCTGGTGCGACTGCCCGGATCGCTGGCCGTCGCGACGATCTTCACCTGCGCGGTATTCGCCACCGCCACCGGGATCGTCGGAGCCGTCGTGACGCTGATGGGGCTGCTCGCGCTGCCCGCGATGCTCAAGGCCGGCTACGACACGAAGATCTCGGCCGGGTCGATCACGGCGGGCGGCTGCCTCGGCATCCTGATTCCGCCTTCGGTGCTGCTGATCGTCTATGGAGCAACCGCCGGCGTCTCGGTCGTGCAGTTGTACGCCGGGGCGTTCTTCCCCGGGCTGATGCTCGCCGGCTTGTACGTCGGCTACGTGATCGTGCTCGCGAAGCTCAAGCCGCACCTGATGCCGCCGCTCACCGAGGAGCAGCGCCGGGTGCCGCTGTCGCCCACGTCGCACGCGGTGAGCGAACGCTACGGCAATCGCGCACTGCCGGCACTGGTGCGCGCGATCAAGGGACGACGCAATGCCGACCTGGCGATGTCGGCGATCGCGCGGCAACTCTTCATCACGCTGCTGCCCGCAATCGCCGTCGCGGTCTTCATCGGCCTCGCCTGGCGTTCGGCGACTGCTCCCGAAGTCGAATACGACATCGGCGGACTGACCGAACTGGGAATGCCCGATTCGTACTACGAATCGGGCGGCCTGGCCGAGCCTCCGGGCAGCGAGCCGGCGGACACCGGCCTCGCGGAACCGCCCGGCGCAGGCGAAGCGACGGCCTCCGGCGCAACGGATGCGGCCGAGGCAGCGGCGGCCGAAGAAGCGCAGGCCGATGCCGGAAAGCCGATTCCGGCGTGGTTCTGGACGACTGCCGCGATCGGCCTGGCGATCGTGCTCGTCTACTACCTCACGCTCAGTTTCGTTCGGCTCGAGATCTTCCGGATGCTGCTGTCGTCGTTCTTCCCGCTGGCGACGCTGATCCTCGCGGTGCTCGGTTCGATCGTCTTCGGCCTGGCGACGCCGAGCGAGGCGGCGGCGGTCGGATCGTTCGGCGGCTTCCTGCTGGCGATCGCCTATCGGCAACTGAACCGCAGCGTGATGAGCGAGTCGGTGTACCTCACGGCGAAGACCTCGGCGATGGTGTGCTGGCTGTTCGTCGGCTCGTCGATTTTCTCGGCGGCGTTCGCGCTGCTCGGCGGGCAGGCGCTGATCGAGGAGTGGGTGCTCTCGCTCGGACTGTCGAAGGTGCAGTTCATGCTGCTCGCGCAGGTGATCATCTTCCTGCTCGGATGGCCGCTCGAGTGGACCGAGATCATCATCATCTTCATGCCGATCTTCATCCCGCTGCTCGCGCACTTCGACGTCGACCCGCTGTTCTTCGGGCTGCTGGTGGCACTGAACCTGCAGACCGCGTTCCTGTCGCCGCCGGTGGCGATGGCCGCGTTCTACC
>CAYZYC010000021.1:0-5789 GCA_964481165.1 uncultured Limnobacter sp.
CAAGCACCCGGCAGCGCGCCCGGCCGACGGCCCGCGCCTTTGCACGCGCAGACCGAACGAACACGCTGCTGCAACGCGCTCGAGCGCGTCGCCTCGCGCAAGGAGCGCCCGCCGGTGAGCACCGACGCAGTCTCCCCGGAGGAAGCGCTCGAGGCGCTGCGCGAGCAGATCCTCGATGCGGCGGCCGACAAACGCGCGTTGTGCATCCGCGGCGGCGGCACGAAGGACTTCTATGGCGAGACGCCGATCGGCGAGCCGCTCGACATGCGCATCTGCCGCGGGATCGTCGACTACGAACCGACCGAACTCGTGATTCGCGCGCGTTGCGGCACGCCGCTGGCCGAGATCGACGAGGCCCTGGCGGCCCACGGCCAGATGCTCGCGTTCGAACCTCCGGTGTTCGGCGCCACGACGACGATCGGCGGAGTCATCGCGGCAGGGCTGTCGGGACCGCGCCGCGCGAGCGCGGGCGCGGCGCGCGACTTCGTGCTCGGCGTGTCGATCCTCGATGCGCAGGGTAGCGAGTTGCGTTTCGGCGGGCAGGTGATGAAGAACGTCGCCGGCTACGACGTCTCGCGACTGATGTGCGGTTCGCTCGGGATCCTCGGTCCGATCGTCGACGTCTCGCTGAAGGTCCTGCCGAGGCCGGCGCGCGAGACGACGATGGTCATGCAGCTCGGGCAGAGCGAGTCGCTGCAGGCGATGAACCGGTGGAGCGCGGAGCCGCTGCCGATCTCGGCGACGATGTGGCGTGCCGGCGAATGCTGCGTGCGACTGTCCGGCGCGCAGCCCGCGGTCGAAGCGGCGGCGTCGCGGTTCGAGCGCGAGCACGGTGCGCGCCGACTCGACGATGGGCAATCGGCGCAGACCTGGAGCGCGTTGCGCGATCACCGTCACGCGTTCTTCGCGAGCACGCAGCCGCTTTGGCGCCTGTCGCTGCCGTCGACGGCAGCGGCGCTCGATCTGCCCGGCGAAGCGCTCGTAGAATGGGCCGGCGCGCAGCGATGGATGCTCACCGACGCCGACGCGCAAACGATCCGCGAGGCCTGCGAACGCGTCGGCGGTACCGCGACGCGGTTTCGCGCAGGAGACGCGACGCGGTTTCGCGGCGGAGACGCGACGCCGTTTCGCGCAGCCGAAACGATGCGGTCCGGCGCAGCCGACGCGACCGGCGGCGTGTTCCATCCGCTGCCGACGGCCAACGCGAGCGTGCACCGGCGCCTGAAGCAGGCGTTCGATCCGCTCGGCCTGTTCAACCCGGGTCGCATGTACCCGTATCTCTAGATTCCGGAACCGACTCCGCCCCGTGGAAACCCACCTCGCCGATTGGCTCGCCGGGACACCGGACGGCGACGATGCCGAACTGAACCTGCGTCGTTGCGTGCATTGCGGTTTCTGCCTGGCGACGTGCCCGACGTACCAGCTCCTCGGCGACGAACTCGACAGTCCGCGCGGTCGCATCTACCTGATGAAGCAGGTGGCCGAAGGGGTCGAGCCTACGCAGTCGACGCTGACCCATCTCGATCGATGCCTGACCTGCCGCAACTGCGAGACGACGTGCCCTTCCGGAGTCGAGTACGGGCACCTGGTCGACGTCGGGCGCCGGATCGTCGAGGAACGCGTGCAGCGCCCGCTCGGCGAGCGGCTCGTGCGCTTCGCGCTGCGCGAGGGGCTGACGCGGCGCGGGCTGTTCGGTCCGGCAATGCGTGTCGGTCAGTGGGTGCGCCCGCTGCTGCCGTCGATGCTGCGCGACAAGGTGCCGCAGCGGCGCGATCCCGGCAAGTGGCCGACGCAAGGCCACGCGCGCAAGGTGCTGCTGCTCAACGGCTGCACGCAGCCTGCGATGATCCCGAACATCGACGCGGCAACCGCGCGCGTGCTCGATCGGGTCGGCATCCAGGCAGTCGTCGAACGAAGTTCCGGCTGTTGCGGCGCGATCCGCCACCACCTGAACGACACCGAAGGCGCGCTCGTGCAGGCGCGCCGCAACATCGACGCGTGGTTGCCGCACTTCGACGCCGGCGTGGAGGTGCTGCTGGTCAACGCCTCGGGTTGCGGTGCGATGGTCAAGGAATACGCGCACCTGCTGCGCGACGACTCCGGATACGCGCGGAAGGCGCAGCGCGTGGTCGAGCGCACGAAGGACGTCGCCGAGTGGCTGCCGCAGCAGCTGGGCGATTCGGTGGATTCGATCCGGCAACGGCTCGATGCGAACCGTGGGAGCGAAGCGAACCAGAGCGCGGGCGGGGGCAGCGTGACGGGCGCCGCGCACGGCGTCCCCGCTTCGGGTGACACCATGGAAGCGTCGCGAATCGCGTTCCACTCTCCGTGCACGCTGCAGCATGGCCAGCGCGTCCGCGGCGAGGTCGAACGCCTGCTCGCCATGCTCGGCGTGCCGCCGCTGCCGGTGCCCGAATCACACCTGTGCTGCGGCTCGGCCGGCACCTACTCGGTGCTGCAGCCCGAGCTGTCGCACCGGCTGCGCGAACGCAAGCTCGCCGCGCTGCACACCGGTGCGCCGGCGCTGATCGTGTCGGCGAACATCGGCTGCATCGCCCACCTGCAGGCCGGCACGCCCACCCCGGTGCGCCACTGGATCGAGTGGCTCGACGAGGCCATGCGCGAGGCAGTGCGCCAGCCGATGGGCAGGGGCTGAAGCAGGCGGAACTATTTCACATCCGCGCGTTCGCGTAGCCGTCGACGCGCGGAGAACCGCCGCCCGTCCGATGCCGCTGTGCCGTCTTACAGGCGCGCCAGCAGACTCCCCCGACGAGAAATTCCGTTGGCGGTGCCTGACGTGGAAGCGCGCGGATTCACCCTGATCGAGCTGCTGATCACGATCGCCATTGCGGCGATCCTGATGTCGGCCGGCCTGCCGTCGTTCAGCGACTTCCTGCGCGACAACCGGGTGCACAGTGCGGCGGCGGGGTTCTTCTCGGACATCACGGCGGCGCGGACCGAGGCGGCACGCACGTTCCGCAATGCCGCCGTGTGCGCAAGCACGACGGGCGCTTCGTGCGACGGCGGTGCCGACTGGAACAGCGGGCGTCTCGTATATGTGGATACCAACGCCAACGGCAGTGCCGAAGCGTCGGAAATCCTCCACTGGTCTGCCGGCACGAGCAACGGTCCTACCGCTGCCGCGAGCGGATTCTCCGGCAACCGGATCGCGTTCCGCGCCACCGGCACGGCAGTCGCCACCGGCAGCATCAAGCTGTGCGACGAGCGGACCGGAGACCACGGCCGGCTGGTCGAGATCAACGCCGCCGGGCGCATCGCGCTGCGCAAGGCGAGTTGCCCATGACCGCATCGCGCGCATCGCAGGCCGGCTTCTCGCTGATCGAGGTGATGATCGCGATCCTGGTGATCGCGTTCGCGCTGCTGTCGATGGGTGCGTTGCAGCTGAACTCGATGCGCTCGACCGGGGGATCGATGCTTCGCACGATCGCCACGCACCAGGCCTACGACATCGCCGATCGTGCGCGCGCCAACATGCCGGCGTTCCGCGCGGGAGTCTACGCGGCGGGTGGCGCGGGAGTCGCCCATGCGAGCTGCTTCGGCAGCGGCTGCTCGCCGCAGGAGCAGGCCGAGATGGACCTGTACCTGTGGAACGACACGAACGCCGCCGTGCTTCCCTCCGGCCAGGGAGTCGTCTGCATCGACAGCACGCCGAGCGTGCCGCTGCCGACGCCGGTCGCGCCCGAATGCGACGGCGTCGGCGACAGCCTGGCGGTGAAGATCTGGTGGGACGACAACCGCTCGGGCTCCGCCGATCAACTCTTCGTCCTGAGCGTGCGACCGTGAACGGCAACCGATTCGCACGCCGCGAGTGCGGCATGACCCTGGTCGAGCTGATGATCTCGCTCACCGTCGGGCTGCTCGTCGTCCTGGTCGCATCGACGCTGTTCCTGTCGACGAAGCAGACGAATCGTTCGCAGGGCGACAACGCGCTGCTGCAGGAAAACGGCCGCTACGTGTTCGCGGCGATCGGGCGCGAATTCCGCATGGCCGGTTATCGCGACTACACGACGAGTCTCGGATTCACCAGCGCGACGCCGGCGCTTTCCGGCGTCAACGACTCCGGACTGAACGCCAGCGACGAGATCACCGTGCGCTACTACGGTTCGAGTGCCGTGGGCGGCGGCGCCGACGGAGGCGTGCTCGATTGCCTGGGCAACGCCGTGTCCGCCGATACGCTGGCTTCGAACCGCTATTTCGTCGCTGCCGACGCAGTCACCGGCGAGCCGGCGCTGCAGTGCGAATCGTCGATGGCGCCCGGTGCGCCGGCGGTGCTCGTCACCGGCGTCGAAAGCCTGCAGATCCTGTACGGCGAGGACACCGACAACGACGGAGCCGCGAATCACCATGCGCCGATCGACGTGGTGAACGCCGAACGGGTGATCAGCGCGCTGGTGTCGGTCGTCGTTCGCGGCGAGCAGTTCACCGATCCGCAGGGCGGCCAGGCGACGTTCAATCATTTCGGCACCGCGTATGCGCCCGGAGCCGTGGCTCCGGGAACCGATGCGGGAGCCGTCTTCGACCCGGCCGACGACCGGCGCTCGCGCCGGATGTTCCGTTTCACCGTCGGCCTGCGCAACCGGATCGGGTGAGCATCGTGAAGAACGTTTCCGCACACAGGCAGCGCGGCGCATCGTTGTTCGTCGCGCTGGTGATGATGATCGCGATCACGCTGATCGGACTGGCGAGCGCGACGATCTCGACGACCGAAGAGCGCATGGCGCGCAACGCGCGCGACACCAATATCGCACTGCAGGCGGCCGAGGCGGCGTTGCGCGACGCCGAGCAGGACGTCACTACGTCGCGCGCGCTTTCCGGCGCGACGATGTTCTCGGACACCTGCGACCAGATCGGCGGCAAGGGCCTGTGCATGCCCGCGTCGACCGGTACCGAGCAGCGCTGGGAGTCGTACCTGACCGACGACACACGGTCGATCGCCTACGGAGAAGTGACCGGCGCCACGGCGCTGCCGCCGGCGACCGAGCCGGGCGGCGTCGCCGACCCTCCGCGGTACCTGATCGAGGCCGTTCCGGACATGGACGGCACCAGCCTGCGGGCCGGCAGCGCGCGATACGTGTACCGGATCACGACGCTCGGCCACGGCGGGTTCGACGGCACCCAGGTGATGCTGCAGGAGTTCTTCCGGCCCTGAGCCGGCAAGCGAGCGATACGATGAAAACCAGAACCGGTCGCACCCATCCGGATGCCGGCGTCGCGCAGCGGCGCCTTCGCCACTGCGCACACGCCGTCGCGATCGGCTTCGCGGCGATGCAGATGCTGCCGGCGTCGCCGGCGTCCGCGCTGACGCTGGCGGACGCTCCGCTCTACGCGGGCGGATCGATCCCGCCGCTGGTGATGCTCGACATCTCGAAGGACCAGCAGCTCTACAAGAAGGCCTACAACGACTATTCCGATCTCGACGGCGACGGCGCACTCGAGACGACGTACAAGCACGCGATCGACTACTACGGGTACTTCGATCCGGCCAAGTGCTACCAGTACAGCACGGCGAATCAGCGCTTCGAGCCGGCCGCGCTCGCCGGTGCGGACAAGTACTGTGCGTCCGGAAGCAGCCACTGGAGCGGCAACTTCCTGAACTGGGCGACGATGGCGCGCATGGACGCCGTGCGCAAGCTGCTGTACGGCGGGCACCGCTCGACCGATTCGGCCAGCGCCACCGTGCTCGAGCGCGTCTACCTGCCGCCCGACGCGCACTCGTGGGCCAAACACTACGCCGGCGCCGACCTCGACAAGCTGACTCCGTTCAGCGT
>CAYZYC010000021.1:5889-28433 GCA_964481165.1 uncultured Limnobacter sp.
CGTGGGCCAAACACTACGCCGGCGCCGACCTCGACAAGCTGACTCCGTTCAGCGTCAACACGACCCAGCCTTCCGGCACGGCGAACGGCGGTACTTCGAGCGATTCGGATCAGACGATCGGCACGGGCACCCGGTATTTCCGCGACAGCACGGTCAACGTCTGCGCCGGCGACCAGGTCCGCGTCGCGATCGACTCGAACAACTACATGGTCGGCGTGGTCACGGCGGTCAACGGCGGCACCTGCGGCAGCCGCTTCGATCTGCAGGTCCACGCCACCGGCGTGGCCGGTGGGGGAGCGCGCACCACGGGCTGGGCCATCACGAACCTGACCGACGTCGGCCTGTCGATCTGCAACCTGACGATCGGCACCGGCAAGTCGCACAACAACACGAACCCGCCGTTGATGCGGGTGGCACGGGGCGACTACGCGCTCTGGGCGTCGAACGAACGCTGGCAGTGCCAGTGGCGCGACGAGACGACGAACCCGGCGCGCGCCGGCGACGGCAGCATGCTGAACGCGAACGCGACCCGCAGCAACGGCAACCGCGCGAGCCTGAGCGGACTCGCCTCGGGCACCGTCGATCCGGGCCAGCTCGAGCGCGGCCTCGGCAAGGGCTTCGCAGCCGGCCGCGGCACGAACCACGACAACGGCCAGTACATCGTGCGCGTGCAGGCGTGCGCGTCGGCGTCGCTGCTCGGCAACGAGAAGTGCAAGCAGTATCCGAGCGGAAACTACAAGCCGGTCGGCCTGCTGCACGTCTACGGCGAGCCCGGACTGATGAAGTTCGGCCTGATGACCGGCAGCTACCAGAAGAACGTCTCGGGCGGCGTGCTGCGCAAGAACGTCTCGTCGTTCGCCGACGAGGTCAACACGACGACCAACGGCACCTTCAAGGCGTCGATGCTCGATCCGGGCGACGCAGCGATCGTCAACACGCTGAACCGGATGCGCATCTGGGGCTACGACTACGGCGACGGCACGTACCTGGATGGCAGCGGAGACAACTGCACCTGGCAACTCGCGAACATCACGGAGGGGAACTGCCGCAGCTGGGGCAACCCGATGGCGGAAATCTTCTTCGAGTCGCTGCGGTACTTCGCCGGGAAAACGCGCACCTCGGCATACAACTACTCGACCGGATCGGCCGACGAAGCGCTCGGTCTTCCGAGCGCGACCTGGTCGGATCCGCTGAACAACGACAACTACTGCTCGCCGCTGAACGTGCTCGCGTTCAATGCGAGCGTGTCGTCGTACGATTCCGACCTCGCGTCGACGACGCTGGCCGCGATCGGCGATTCGACGAAAACCGCGCGCAGCGCAACGAATACGGTCGGCGATCTCGAGGGGATCACCGGCGGCGACTACTTCGTCGGGCGCAACGGCACCAGCAACAACGAGCTGTGCGACGCGAAGACGGTCGCCGAACTCGGTGCGGTGGCGGGCATCTGCCCCGAAGGCCCGACGGTCGCCGGAAGCTTCCTGATGCCGGGGCTCGCGTTCCACGCGCGCACCAACCGGATCCGGTCGGACCTGAGCGCGGCGCCCGCCGACGACCAGCGTTCGCTGAAAGTCGCTACGTACGGCGTCCAGCTCGCGACCAACGTGCCGACGCTGCACATCCGGGTTCCCGGCATGCCGGACAGCCCGGAGGTCGTGATCCAGCCGATCTACCGGCTCGACCTCGGCGGGTCGGGCATGGGCGGCGGCGCGCTGGTCGACCTGAAGATCGTCTCGCAGGAACCGGTCGGCACGACCGGCGTGCGCGGCAAGGTCTACGTCAACTGGGAAGACTCCGAGCAGGGCGGCGACTACGACCAGGACGTCTGGGGCGTCATCGAGTACGAGATGGACGCGGTCGCGAAGACGATCACCGTGACGACCGACGTCATCGCCGAGTCGACCAACCAACCACAGGGCTTCGGCTACGCGATCAGCGGCACCACGAAGGACGGTGCGCATTTCCACTCGGGCATCGAGAACTTCAAGTTCACCGATCCGACCGGCGTCCTCGGTTGCACGAGCTGCAACGTGAACGATCCGCCGACGAGCGCCAGCTACACGATCGGCTCGGCGGTCGCGAAAACACTCGAGGATCCGCTCTTCTACGCCGCGAAATACGGCGGCTTCATCGAATCGGGCGCCGGCAACAACATCCCCGACAAGACCGAGGAATGGGACGTGCGCGACGCGAACGGGCTGCCCGTTCCCGACGGCATTCCAGACAACTACTTCTTCGTCGCCAATCCGCTCGCGCTCGAAGCCGCGCTCGACCGGGCGTTCATCTCGATCCTCGCGACGTCGTCGGCGTCGTCGGTGGCGACGAACTCGACGTCGCTGCACACGGGGTCGAAGATCTACCAGGCGCGATTCAATTCGAACGACTGGAGCGGCCAGCTGCTGTCGTACGCGATCGACTTCAACGGGAACATCGCACCGACGGCCGAGTGGGACGGCGGGCAGCGCATCAACGCGCAGTTGCCGCCGACCCGCCGGATCCTGACGTGGAACAGCGATCCGGGCGCGCCCAACGCGGGCGTTCCGTTCCAGTGGGCGCAGGTGTCGGCGGCGCAGAAGACCGCGCTGGACACGAACGTCCTCAACGTGGACGACGGCAAGGGCAGCTTGCGCCTGGACTGGCTGCGCGGCGATGCGTCGAACGAAGGCACGTCGTCGGGGAAATTCCGTCGGCGCCCCGTCTCGAAACTCGGCGACATCGTCAATTCGAACCCGCAATTCGTCGCCGCGCCGAACGCAGGCTACTGGCAGGACAACTACGCGGCGTTCCGGCAGACGCACATCACGCGCCGCGCGGTCATCTACGTCGGCGCCAACGACGGCATGCTGCACGCGTTCGCCGCCGACGGTGTCGACGCAGGCAAGGAACTGTTCGCGTACGTGCCCTCGCCGGTGTACGACAACCTGTCGCGGCTCACCGAGCAGACGTATTCGCACCGCTACTACGTCGACGGCACGCCCGCGGTCGGCGACGCCGTCGTCAACGGCAGCTGGAAGACGATCGTCGCAGGCGGCCTGGGAGGTGGTGGACAGGGCATCTTCGCGCTCGACGTCACCGATCCGGACGCGGTGACCGAGGCGGCGGCTGCAACGAAAGTGCTCTGGGAGTTCACCGATCGCGACGACGCCGATCTCGGCTACACCTACGGGCAGCCGCAGATCGTCAAGATGGCCAACGGCAAATGGGCCGTCATCGTGAGCAACGGCTACAACAACTCCGAAGACGACACGGCGAAGGGAGGGCAGAAGAGCGCGAGCGGGCGCGCGTCGCTGTTCATCCTGTTCCTCGATCGTACGCCGGGTTCGCGCACCTGGACCGCGGGCACGCACTACATCAAGCTCGAAACGAGCGCCGGAACGGTCGCGGCCCCGAACGGGTTGGCGACGCCGTTCCCGGCCGACATCGATTTCGACGGCGACGTCGACTTCGTCTACGCGGGCGATCTCCAGGGCAACGTGTGGAAGTTCGACGTGTCCTCGGGCAACCCCGCCGACTGGAAGGTCGCCAACTCGTCGCTTCCGCTGTTCCAGGCCGTCGACCATCTCGGCGCCGCGCAGCCGATCACTTCGTCTGCCGAGGTGATCCGGCATCCCGCGGGCGGCTACATGGTGCTGTTCGGAACGGGCATCTACCTGCAGCCGAACGATCCGCTGCCCGCTGCCTCGGCGCCGCTGTACCAGCGCCAGAGTTTCTACGGGATCCGCGACAAGAACGACGGAACGACGGTGGCGCGCACCGACCTCGTCCAGCAGCAGGTGCTCGGCGAACTCGGCATGGGCGGCAGCATGTATCGCGTGACGACCAACAACACGGTCGACTGGAACACGAAGAAGGGCTGGTACCTCGATTTCCCGACGACCGGCAGCCCGGCAGCGGAAACCGGCGAACGCGTCGTCTACCCGCCGCAGATCCGCTTCGGGCGGGTCGTGTTCCCGACGCTGATTCCGTCGCTGAGCGCCTGCGACATGGGCGGCACGAGCTGGCTGATGGAGTTCGATGCGATCACCGGCGCGCGCCTGGACACTTCGCCGTTCGACCTGGACAACGACGGAATGTTCTCCGACACCGATCTCGTGACGCACTCGAGCACCGGCACGTTGCTCGTCGCGGTCAGCGGACGCCGTTCGCGCGTCGGCATCACGCCGATGCCGACGGTCATCAGCGGCAGCCCGCCGTTGACGACCGGTTCGCCGAAGGAGTTCAAGGTCTCCAGCGGTTCGTCGGGCGGGGTCGAATCGCTCGCCGAGTCGGTGGCAGGCAGTCGCGGCCGGATCGCCTGGCGCGAGATCATGAAACGCTGAGGCCGGAGAAGAACATGCAAGCGCATCGCCGCACGCAACGCGGATTCACGCTGCTGGAACTGATGATCACCGTGGTCGTCGTGGCGATCCTCGCGTCCGTTGCGTACCCGAGCTACACCGACTTCGTCGTGCGCTCCAAGCGTGCCGAAGGCAAGGCGGCGCTGCTCGATGTCGCGCAGGCGCTCGAACGGCACTTCACGAACAACAATGCGTATCCGACGACGCTCGCGGCGGCCGGAGCGCGCACGTTCTCGGGAGAGAACGCCGCGAAAGCCGCCTACACGCTGGCGATCGCAGGCGGCGGGTCGAGCTACACCGTGACCGCGACGCCGGCCAACGGACATTCGGATCCGAAATGCGGCAACCTGACGCTGAACCAGCAGGGCGTGCGAGGCAAGAGCGGCACGGCGAGCCTCGGCGAATGCTGGTGATGCGAGTGCACCGCAGCCGCAGCGCGCGTCACGCCGACGGCTCGAAGCCGAGCAGTTCCCACCGCACCCAGTCCTCGTACGCCACCGTGCGATCGGGCCCGCTCGGCATCCGGTAGCGGCCGGTCCATTCGCGCGCCACCCATCGGCCGACTTCGGGTGCGTGCCAGGCGGTGTCGTAGCGGATGCAGTCCTCGCGCCAGATGTCGACGTGCTGGAAGTGGATGATGCGATCGACGCGCAGCGCGAGGAATTCGCCGGCGGGCACGCGCACGCGCTGCCAGCCGCGCGCGACGAGCCAGTCGGACCACGGCAGGCGGTCATGCGGACCGAAGCTCGTGTGATAGCGGGTGCGCAGCAGCGTTGCCGGCCCGGCGACGAACCTTTCCGGCATCACCGGCACCGGCTGCTCGAAGACCTGCGTGAAATCGTAAGCCGGCTCCTGCACGATGCGCATCGCTTCGGCGTAGATCTCGTCGTCGCGCTTGCGCGCCGCGCTGCCGGCCAGCGTGATGCGCACGCGTTCGGGCTGCGATTCGACGACCTGCGCAAGCAGCTCGTCGCGCCGGCGCCCGTTGTAGCGGTCGATTTCCGCGTATCGCCAGCGCTGGCCGATCCGCGGCCGCTGCACGGCGCCCGCGGCGCCCGCGGCGCCGGGCGGCGGCGCGTCGAACCGCGGTGCGGCGCACGCCGCGGGCAACGCGGCAACCGCGATCAGCCACCGGCGGCGGTCGAAACGCGGGAACGACGGGTTCATCCGGTGTGGGTCGGACCGTTCGAGCGCCGCTTACCGCGACGCCCGGCCGATCAGGGCATCGCGCGCGCGTCGTTCATGCGCAGCCACCCCTTGATCATCCGGTAGGCGAACCAGACCTGCGCGACGATGAAGAACGGCACCACGAAGAGCGTGAGTGCGGTCGGGATCATCAGCAGCACGAACCACAGCACGAACCACCAGAACGAACGCGTCTGCCAGCGGAAGTGCGATTCGTAGATCGTGCCGCGCGCGTCCTCGCGCTTGATGTACGCGACGATCAGGCCGACCACGAAGCCGATGACGGTGATGAGCCCGAGCAGGTGCAGTGCATAGCCGAGCATCGCGTACTTCTGCAGCGACGCTGCGCGCGCGTCGCCCGCCTGGGTGGCGATCTCCTGGCGGATATCGTCGGCCATCGGTTCCTCCGTCGGTGGTGCGGCCCATGATACGTTGCGCGCCCGGCAGGCACCGGCGCCGGGGCGATCGCGGGGTGCCCGGACCTACTCGATCGCCTTGACCATGTCCTCGACGACCTTCTTCGCGTCGCCGAAGACCATCATCGTCTTGTCCATGTAGAACAGCTCGTTGTCGAGCCCGGCGTACCCGGAGGCCATCGAGCGCTTGTTGACGATGACCTGGCGCGCCTTGTACGCCTCCAGGATCGGCATCCCGGCGATCGGCGACTTCGGGTCCTTGGCCGCCGGATTGACGACGTCGTTGGCTCCCAGCACCAGCACGACGTCGGTGTCGCCGAACTCGCCGTTGATGTCCTCCATCTCGAAGACCTGGTCGTAGGGAACCTCGGCTTCGGCGAGCAGCACGTTCATGTGCCCCGGCATGCGCCCGGCCACCGGGTGGATCGCGTACTTGACGTCGACTCCACGCTCGATCAGCTTGTCGGCGAGTTCCTTCAGCGGGTGCTGCGCGCGCGCGACCGCCAGCCCGTAGCCCGGGACGATCGTCACGCTGTCGGCGTTGCTCATCAGGAACGCCGCGTCGTCGGCCGATCCGGACTTCACCGGGCGCTGTTCTGCGCCGCCCGCCGCGGCACCGGCGGCCGGCGTGCCGCCGAAGCCGCCGAGGATCACGTTGAAGAACGACCGGTTCATCGCCCGGCACATGATGTACGACAGGATCGCGCCCGAGGAGCCGACCAGCGATCCGGCGATGATCAGCATGTTGTTGTTCAGCGAGAAGCCGATGCCGGCCGCAGCCCATCCCGAATAGCTGTTGAGCATCGACACCACGACCGGCATGTCGGCGCCGCCGATCGGGATGATGATCAGCACGCCGAGGACGAATGCGATCAGCGTCATGATCCAGAACGGCGTCCACTGCTGCGTCAGGAAGAACCAGATGCCGAAGCCGATCATCGCGATCGCCAGCGCGAGGTTCAGCAGGTGCTGGCCGGGAAATACGACCGGGGCTCCCTGGAACAGCCGGAACTTGTACTTCCCCGCGAGCTTGCCGAAGGCGATCACCGATCCGGAGAACGTGATCGCGCCGACGAAGGTGCCGATGAACAGTTCGAGGCGGTTGCCGCGCGGAATCGGCTGGCCGCGTTCGACGATGTTGAACGCCCACGGTTCGGCGACCGCGGCGATCGCGATGAACACCGCGGCCAGGCCGATCATCGAGTGCATGAACGCGACGAGTTCGGGCATCTTCGTCATTTCGACGCGCTTGGCCATGATCGTGCCGACGGTGCCGCCGATCGCGACGCCGATCACGACCCAGAACAGCCCGAGTACGCCGCTGCCCTCGCTGAGCTTGACGATCAGCGCGACGGTGGTCAGCACGGCGATGGCCATGCCGACCATGCCGAAGGTGTTGCCGCGGATCGACGTCGTCGGGTGCGACAGGCCCTTCAGCGCCTGGATGAAGCAGACCGACGCGACCAGGTACAGCAGAATGACCGTGTTCAGGCTCATTTCGCTTCCCCGCGCTTCGCCTTCGGTTCCTTCTTGCGGAACATCTCGAGCATGCGACGCGTCACGAGGAACCCGCCGAAGACGTTCACCGAAGCCAGTGCCACGGCCGCGATGCCCATGAACTTGCCGAGCACCGTGTCGGTGAGCGCCGCCGCCAGCATCGCGCCGACGATGATGATCGCCGAGATCGCGTTGGTGACCGCCATCAGCGGCGTGTGCAGCGCCGGCGTCACGTTCCACACGACGTGGTAGCCGACGTAGACGGCCAGCACGAAGATGGTCAGGTTGATCACGGTGGGGGAAATCGCTTCCATGTCGTCGCCCGGAGGAATTGAAGGGTAGGGAAGGGACTCAGGCGCGCAGCAGCTGCCCGTCGCGGCACATCAGGCATGCCTTGACGATGTCGTCTTCGAGGTCGATGGTCAGCGCGCCGTCCTTGCCGACGATCAGCTTCAGGAAGTCGAGCACGTTGCGCGCATACAGCGAGGACGCGTCGGCGGCGACCCGGGCCGGCAGGTTGGTCTCGCCGACGAGCGTCACCCCGTGCTTGACGACGGTGCGCCCGGCTTCGCTCAGCGGACAATTGCCGCCCTGTTCGACTGCGAGGTCGACGATCACCGACCCGGCCTTCATCGAACGGACCATCTCCTCGGTGACCAGCACCGGCGCAGGACGGCCGGGAATCAGCGCGGTCGTGATCACGATGTCGGCCTGCCGGATGCGTTCGGCCACCGCGGCCGCCTGCCGCTTCATCCAGCTTTCGGGCATCGGGCGCGCGTAGCCGCCGACGCCCTGCGCGATTTCGCGCTCCTCGTCGGTCTCGAAAGGCACGTCGATGAACTTCGCGCCCAGCGACTCGATCTGCTCCTTGACCGCCGGCCGCACGTCGGAGGCCTCGATGACCGCGCCGAGCCGCTTGGCCGTGGCGATCGCCTGCAGCCCCGCGACACCGGCGCCCAGGATCACGACGCGCGCGGCCTTCACGGTGCCGGCAGCGGTCATCAGCATCGGGAAGAACCGCTGGTACACGTTCGCGGCGAGCATCACCGCCTTGTAGCCGGCGATGTTCGCCTGCGACGACAGCACGTCCATGCTCTGCGCGCGCGTCGTGCGCGGCGCGGCCTCGAGCGCGAACGCGGTCAGTCCTGCGGTGCACAGGCGTTGCAGTCCGTCGCGGTCGAAGGGATCGAGCATGCCGACCAGCGTGGAGCCGGCCCGCATCGACCCGAGTTCCGCGACCGACGGCGCACGCACTTTCAGCACGAGTTCGGCGCCCAGCGCGTCGGCGGCCGTGACGATCGACGCACCCGCGTTCGCATAGGCCTCGTCGGTCTGCGCCGCGGGGACGCCGGCATTCGTTTCGACCAGGATCTCGTGCCCGCCGGCAGCGAGCTTCTTCACGGTTTCGGCCGTGGCGGCAACGCGTGCCTCCCCGGCACGCGTTTCCGCGGGTACGCCTATGCGCATTCGATTTCCTCGGAGTCCGGATGGAGCGGCAGCGTATTGTAAGGTGCGCGCCGCCTACGCGGGACGTGCCTCGGTGACGGTGCGCCGAGTGCCGATCACTCCGGCCGCGTAGAGCGCCCACAGCACGATCAGCGGCTGCAGGAACGGGCGCAGCCAGTAGTACCACGCGCCGAAAGGCAGGCCGTCGACCGTTGCTCCCTCGAGCGCCACGTGCACGTTGGCCATGACGACGATGCCCAGCATCAGCGCGAGCCCGATGCCGGCGGCGCGGCGCAGGTCGGGAAGTCCGATGCGCCGATAGTCATCTTTACGATGTCAAGATGACCGCGCGGATCGAGGGGCGATCCCATCGGGAGGCGGCATGGCTGCGCACACGTACCACCACGGCAATCTCCGGCCGGCGCTCGTCGCCGCGGCGCTCGAACGCATCGAGAGTCACGGCGTCGAAGGCGTCACGCTGCGCGCGGTCGCCGCGCAGGTAGGCGTATCGCACGCCGCGCCGTATGCGCACTTCCGCGACAAGAACGCGCTGCTCGCCGCGGTGGCCGCGGCGGGCTTCCGGGAACTGCAGGCGCGGCTGCGGGCCAGCCGCAAGTCGCAGCGCAGGGGATCCGGCAACGCGCTGGCGCGCATGGGTGCGCTCTACGTCGCCTTCGCACGCGAACATCCTGCGCTGTACGCGTTGATGTTCGGGCGCGACGTCGGACAGGCACGATCCGACGAACTCGACGAGGCCTCCGAAGCCGCGTGGCGCGAACTGCAGGAGACCGTCGCGGCGGATGTGACGCCTTCGCAAGCGCGCGCTGCGGCGCTTGCGGCATGGTCGCTGGTGCACGGCCTGGCATCGCTGCTCGGCGCCGGGCGCATTCGCGTCGACGACGGTGAAGCCGCCGTCGTCGAACATGTGACGCAGTGGTTTGCCGCACGCCTGCCCGGACGCGGGGCATGACCGACGGATTGCTATGATCGAACGATGAATGCGACTTCGATGCACGGCAACGGCGAGCGGGTCGTCGTCGGCCTGTCGGGAGGCGTCGATTCGTCGGTCGCGGCCTGGCTGCTGAAGGAGCAGGGCTACGAAGTCGTCGGCCTGTTCATGAAGAACTGGGAGGACGACGACGACGACGAATACTGCTCGACCCGCGAGGACTGGCTCTCCGCGGCGAGCGCCGCCGACGTGCTCGGGATCGACATCGAGGCGGTGAACTTCGCCGCCGAGTACCGCGAGCGCGTGTTCGCCGACTTCCTGCGCGAGTATTCGGCCGGACGCACGCCCAACCCCGACGTGTTGTGCAACGCCGAGATCAAGTTCAAGGCGTTCCTGGACCACGCGATCGCGCTCGGCGCGCAGCGGATCGCGACCGGACACTATGCGCAAACGCGCGTCGCCGGCGCGTCCGCACCGGACGGCAGCGGCGAAGCCCTGCGCGAGTTGCTGCGCGGAGCCGATCCCGACAAGGACCAGAGCTACTTCCTGCATCGCCTCACGCAGGCGCAACTCGCGCGGACCATGTTCCCGATCGGGCACCTGCACAAGCGGCAGGTGCGCGCGATCGCCCAGCAGATCGGCCTGCCCAATGCGCAGCGCAGGGACTCCACCGGCATCTGCTTCATCGGCGAACGGCCGTTTCGCGAATTCCTCGGGCGCTACCTGCCGACCCGACCCGGACCGATCGTCACCGAAGACGGGTCGACGATCGGCGAGCACGGCGGCCTCGCGTTCCACACCCTGGGGCAACGCAAGGGACTGGGAATCGGCGGCACCCGCGAAGGAAGCGGAGCGCCGTGGTTCGTCGCACGCAAGGATCTCGAGCGCAATACGCTCGTCGTCGTCCAGGGACGCGACCATCCGTCGCTGCTGGCGAGCGGACTGCAGGCGGCCGACGCGCACTGGATCGCGGGCGCGCCGCCCGTCGACGACGGTACGCTCGCGGCGCGAACGCGGTATCGTCAGCCGGATGCCCGTTGTCGTCTTGTCGAGACGGCGGGCGATCGCTTCGCGCTGCGTTTTTCCGAACCCCAGTGGGCGGTGACGCCGGGCCAGAGTGCCGTGCTGTATAGCGGGGAGGTGTGTCTCGGTGGCGGGATCATCGTTGCGTCGCAGTGAACGGCGGACGGCGCGCTTCGCGAGCGCGTCGGCGATTGCCGGGTCGACGATCGCCCTCGCCGGATGCCACGTGTCGATCGGCATCGGCGACGACGATCGGTTCCTCGGCAGCGCCGAGGCTCCGGTCGTTGCCGCTGCGGCGCTCGACACGATCGTCTCGTTCTCCGGGCCGGGCCTGGGCCTCGGCGACGATCCCGGCCGCCTGCCCGCCGGCGAGGTCCCTCGGCGGGCGCTGGTTCCCGGGACCGTCGACTGGATCGAACGCGCGGCCGCGCAGCGCGGCGCCGCGATCGCCGCTCCGGGCGGACGTTTCACCTCCGAATCGACGCTGGCCTGCGATTTCGGGACGATGCGCGTGCGTTCGGGTTTCGCGAATTCCGTTGCATTCGCCGCCGGCGACACGATCACGCTCGATTCGAACGGATGCCGGCTGGGCAGCGTGCGGTTCAGCGGCGTGCTCGACGCCCGCGTGCTCGACGCGACCGGATTCCCGGGGATCAGCGGGGCGTGGAATGCGCGCCTCGCGCTCGACTACCGCGGCTGGCGGATCGAGACGATACCCGCTCCGGTGCAGGCACGCGCTTACGAGGGGAGCGCTTCGCTCGAGGTGCGTCGGCTCGCCGTGCTGCAGGCCGAGGTGCTGTTCGACAGCGCCGCATTGACGATGACGCCGGTCGTCGACGGAGCCGCGCGCACGGCGCGCGCCGTCGAGGCGCTTTCGTTGCGGCTGGCCGATTCGGCCCCTGCCGACCTGCTGCAGGTCGACGCGCGCGTGCGCGATGCGAATCTCGTCGGACGCGGCATCGGAACGCTGCAGGTCAACAGCGTCGGTTCGCTGTCGCTGGCCGATTCCCCGCCGTCGCTGCCGGCCGGTACGGTGCGCATCGAAGTCGCCGACCTGGATTCGGCGCTCTTCGTCGACACCTCCGATCCCGGGCAGGTCCGGCTGTCGATCGACCGTTTCGTCGACGGCTCGATCGATTCGTCGCAGGCGACTACGCTGCAGGCGCTGGCCAGCCGGCTGTAGCGCGTCAGGCGAGCGCCGTGTCGATGAAACTCTGCCGCGCGAAGAGCTTCTCCGCATGGCGCGCGAGGTTCGAGAACTGCGCGCGCCAGCCGAGTTGCGCGAAGCGGAAATCGAGATAGCCGAGCGCGCAGCCGAGCGAGATGTCGGCCAGCGAGTACTTGCCGTCGACGCACCACGCCTTGTCGGCGAGCGCGTGCGACATCGCCTCGAGCGACGCTTCCACCTTCGCCATCTGCCGGGCGATCCACGCCGGGCTGCGCTGGCTCTCGGTGCGTTGCGTCTGCTCCATGCGCATCAGCACGGCCGCCTCGAGCAGCCCGTCGGCGAGCACTTCCCAGGTCTTGACTTCGACCCGCGAACGACCGTTCGGCGGAACGAGCCGGTGCACCGGAGTCAGGTTGTCGAGGTACTCGGCGATCACGCGCGAGTCGAACAGCGCGCCGCCGTCGTCCATGATCAACGTCGGGACCTTGCCGAGCGGATTGAGCTGCTGGATCGTGGACGCCGGCGACCAGACGTCTTCCAGTTCGTACTGGTAGTCGATCTTCTTTTCGGCCAACACGATGCGTACCTTGCGTACGTACGGACTGGAGTTCGAACCGATGAGCTTCATCGCGCCGCCGAAGTGTGGCGAGGCAGTATAGCAAAGGGCCCGGGCGCGCGACGGTGCTAGCATCCGTGCGAAAAGCCCCCGTTCGCCCATGCCCCACACCGACCGTTTCGCCTCGCCCGAATCCCCGCAATTGCTCGCACTGTCGCCGCTGGACGGCCGCTACGGCGACAGGGTGGCGCGGCTGCGCGCGCTGTCGTCCGAGTCGGCGTTCATGCGCTTTCGCGTGCGCGTCGAGGTCGAGTGGCTGATCGCGTTGTCGGACGCCGGATTGCCGGAACTGCCGCCGTTCGCGACGGGCGCGCGCGCGCACCTGCGTTCGATCGTCGACGGATTCGGCGTCGCGCAGGCCGCGCGCATCAAGCAGATCGAGGCGATCACCAACCACGACGTCAAGGCGGTCGAGTATTTCCTGCGCGAATCGATCGAGACGATTCCCGAGCTCGCGAATGCCGCCGGATTCATCCATTTCGCGTGCACGTCCGAGGACATCAACAACGTCGCGTACGCGCTGATGCTGCAGGCCGCGCGCCGCGACGTCCTGTCGCCGGCGATCGGCGCCGTCGCCGATGCGCTGCGCACGCTCGCGCATCGCCACGCCGGCGTGCCGATGCTCGCGCGCACGCACGGCCAGCCCGCGTCGCCGACGACGCTCGGCAAGGAGATGGCGAATTTCGTCGCGCGGATCGAGCGGGCACGTGCGCGCTTCGATTCGGTCGCAGTGCTCGCGAAGCTCAACGGTGCGGTCGGCAACTACAACGCGCACCTCGCCGCGTACCCCGACGTCGACTGGGAGGCCTTCTCGCGCCGCGTCGTCGAATCGCTGGGCCTCGAATTCAATCCGTACACGATCCAGATCGAGCCGCACGACTGGATCGCCGAAATGTTCGATGCGCTCGCGCGACTGAACACGATCCTGCTCGATCTCGACCGCGATGTCTGGGGCTACGTCTCGCTCGGGTATTTTGGACAGAAGCTCAGGGAAGGCGAGGTCGGCTCGTCGACGATGCCGCACAAGGTCAATCCGATCGATTTCGAGAACTCCGAGGGCAACGCCGGGATCGCCAATGCGCTGCTGCGCCACCTCGCCGAAAAGCTGCCGGTCTCTCGCTGGCAGCGCGACCTCACCGACTCGACCGCACTGCGCAACGTCGGCGTCGCGTTCGGCCACGCGCAGCTCGCCTGGGATTCGTGCCTGCGCGGACTCGGCAAGCTCGAGGTGAACGCGCAACGACTGCAGGCCGACCTCGAAGCGAACCAGGAAGTGCTCGCCGAGGCGATCCAGACGGTGATGCGGCGCTACGGCGTCGCGAACGCCTACGAACAGCTGAAGTCGCTTACCCGAGGGCGCGCGATCACTCCCGAGGCATTGCGCGCCTTCGTCGAGCAGCTTCCGATCCCCGACGAGGCGCGCAGGCGCCTCGCCGAACTGACGCCCGGCGCGTATGTCGGAAAGGCCGCCGAACTCGCACGCCGGATCTGACCGTTCGGATCCGGACTACTTCGACCTGCCGGATCCGACCGGTTTTCCTCACGACGGAGTATCCCCACAGATGACCCACGGACGCATCCTGAGCGCGATCGGCGCGGCGATCTTCGGCGCCGGCTTTCTCCTTTCGGCGCCGGCGTCGGCGCAGTTCGCGAAGGCCGAGGACGCGATCGAATACCGCCAGTCGGCGTTCTCGATCATGGGTAACCACATGGGCCGGCTCGCCGCGATGGCGCAGGGCAAGATTCCCTTCGATGCAGCCGCGGCGCAGAACTCGGCACGCCTCATCGACACGATGGCGAAGCTGCCGTGGGAAGGCTTCGTCCCGGGCTCGCAGGCCGATTCGGGCGCCAAGCCCGGGTTGTTCGACAACATGGACGACGTGCGCAAGCTCGCCGACCAGTTGAACGGCGAGACGGCGAAGCTGCCCGCCGCCGCCGGCAGCCTCGATACGCTGCGCGGACAGGTGGGCGCGACCGGAAAGGCCTGCAAGGCCTGTCACGACAAGTATCGCGAGAAGATCTAGGCGCGCAGCCGCGCCCGGGCGCCGCTGCCGGGCGCCGCTGCCGGGATGCCGCGCATCCTGCGGGGGGCGCGCCAGCTATCCGCCGAGTCGCGTGACGATGGCCCAGACGCCTGCGGCGCAACCGGCGAGCAACGCGAAGGCGCGGGCACGCACGCGCGCCCCGTCGGCAGCGGGCCGGGGCAGTTTCGTTCCCGTTTCGTACACCCGGTCGCCGACCAGCATCGGGCGCACCAGCGATTGCCTGCGCCGCCACGTGTACCAGGCGATCGACGCGACGTGCAGCACGATCAGCGCGATCACGACGAAGCGGTTCGCCATGTGCACCGCAGTCATCCGGTCGCCGGTCGCGTTGGACACCAGGCCTCGCAGCGGCCCTTCCCACATGATCTCGTCGTAGGCGAACAGGCCGGTCACGACCTGGACCGCGAGCGCGACGAGCATCGCGTACACCGACAGCGAACCCGCCGGGCTGTGGCCGGGCGACGGCGCGTGCTCGCCCCGCAGGTAGCGAAGCGCAGCCGGCACGCTGGGAACGAAGCTCGAGAAACGGGCGTAGCGCGGACCGATGAGCCCCCAGGCGACCCGGAACAGCAGCAGCGTCAGGATCGCGTACCCGAAACGGAAGTGCCAGCCGACGGCATTGCCGCCGATGTTCACCGAGACGATGGAACCGGCGATGCAGGCGACCAGCGCCCAGTGGAACAGCCGCGTGGGCAGGTCCCAGATGCGGACCGCGACGGCCGACCCGGTGTATTCCCCGACGCGTGCCGCGTCGCCGCGGCCGTGTGCTTCGCTCCGACCGGCGTTCATGGCAGTTCGGGCTGCCCGTCTTCCTTCCTGCGGACCGGCTTGACGAGGTCTTCGCGCTTGACGCCGAGCCACATCGCGATGGCCGCGCCGACGAACACCGACGAGTAGATGCCGAACAGGATCCCGATCGTCAGCGCCAGCGCGAAGTAGTGCAGCGTGGGGCCGCCGAAGATCAGCATCGACAGCACCATGACCTGCGTCGACCCGTGCGTGATGATCGTTCGGGAGATCGTGCTGGTGATCGCCTTGTCGATGATCTGCGGCGTGTCGATCTTGCGGTACTTGCGGAAGTACTCGCGGATCCGGTCGAAGATGATCACCGACTCGTTGACCGAGTAGCCGAGCACCGCGAGCACGGCGGCGAGCACCGACAGCGAGAACTCCCACTGGAACGCGGCGAAGAAGCCGAGGATGATGACGACGTCGTGCAGGTTCGCGAAGATCGCCGCGACGGCGAACTTCCACTCGAAGCGGATCGCCAGGTAGATCATGATGCCGACGACGACGAACAGCAGCGCCATCGCGCCGTCGGTGAACAGCTCCTTGCCGACCTGCGGTCCGACGAACTCGACGCGCCGCAGCTGCGCGCTCGCGTCCACCGCCTGCAGCGCGGCGATCACTTCCTCGCTCTGCCGCGCCGAGGTGTCGCCGGTGCCTTCGCGAATCGGCAGCCGGATCATCACGTCGTGCGAAGTGCCGAAGTTCTGCACCTGCACGTCGTCGTAGCCGAGGTCCGACACCGTCTTGCGGATCGACGGAAGATCGGCGCTCTGCGCGTAGCTGACTTCGACTACCGTTCCGCCGGTGAATTCGATCGACAGGTGCAGCCCGCGCACGGCCAGAAAGCCCACCGCGAGCACGAAGGTGAGCAACGAAATCACGTTCAGCACCAGCGCGTGGCGCATGAACGGGATGTCGCGGCGGATGCGGAAGAACTCCATGGACCTCGTCGCCTGCCGGTTGCGGTTGCGTTACTGCGCGGCCGATCCGGGCTTCCAGATCTGCCCGATCGAGACCTTGGACAACTTGCGGCGCCGGCCGTACACCAGGTTGACCAGCCCGCGCGAGAAGAAGACCGCCGAATACATCGACGTGAGCAGGCCCAGGCAATGCACGACGGCGAAGCCGCGCACGGGTCCCGAGCCGAAGAGCAGCAGCGCCAGTCCGGCGATCAGCGACGTGACGTTCGAGTCGAGAATCGTCGTCCACGCGCGCTCGTAGCCGGCCGAGATCGCCGCCTGCGGCGTCGCGCCGTTGCGCAGTTCCTCGCGAATGCGTTCGTTGATCAGCACGTTGGCGTCGATCGCCATCCCGAGCGTGAGCGCGATCGCCGCGATGCCCGGAAGCGTCAGCGTGGCCTGCAGCAACGACAGCAGCGCGATCAGCAGCAGCAGGTTGACGGTGAGCGAGATCGCCGAGATCACCCCGAAGAGCATGTAGTACAGGCTCATGAAGATCGCGATCGCGACGAAGCCCCAGAGCGTCGACTGGAAGCCCATCCGGATGTTGTCGGCACCCAGGCTCGGTCCGATCGTGCGCTCCTCGATGATCTCCATCGGCGCGGCCAGCGAACCGGCGCGCAGCAGCAGCGCGGTGTCGTTGGCTTCCTGCGTCGTCATGCTGCCCGAGATCTGCACGCGGCCGCCGCCGATCTCGCTGCGGATGACCGGCGCCGTCACCACCTCGCCCTTGCCGCGTTCGACGAGCAGGATCGCCATGCGGCGGCCGATGTTCTCGCGCGTCACGTCGCGGAAGATGCGCGCGCCCCGCGCATCGAGCGACAGGTGCACGGCGGGTTCCTGCGTCTGGCCGTCGAAGCCCGCCTGCGCGTCGTTGAGGTTCTCGCCGGTCAGGATGACCTGCTTGCGCAGCAGGATCGGCTGGCCGTTGCGTTCGGTGAAGCGTTCGCAGTTGAACGGAACGGTGCCCGATGCGAGCGCCGAGATCTCCTCGGGCGATTCGCAGACCATGCGCACCTCGAGCGTGGCGGTGCGCCCGAGGATGTCCTTGGCCTTGGCGGTGTCCTGCACGCCGGGCAGTTGCACGACGACGCGCTCGGCCCCCTGCTGCTGGATCACGGGTTCGGAGACGCCGAGTTCGTTGATCCGGTTGCTCAGCGTGGTGATGTTCTGGCGCAGTGCGTTTTCCTGCACGCGCAGCGCGGCTTCCGGGCGGAATCGCGCGACCAGCTTCGGCTCGGTTCCGTCGCTCGTCTCGGTGAGCACGAGGTCGGGCGTGGCGTCGCCGATCACGGCGCGGGCGCGGGCTCGGGTCTCCGCGTCGCGGAACCGGATCTCGATGCCGTCGCTCGTCCGTGTGATGCCCGAGTGACGCAGGTTGCGGTCGCGCAGTTGCGAGCGCAGGTCGTTGGCGAGGCCGTCCATCCGCTTGGACAACGCCTCTTTCATGTCGACCTGCAGCAGGAAGTGCACGCCCCCGCGCAGGTCGAGGCCGAGGTACATCGGCAGCGCCCGGATGCTCGTCAGCCAGTTCGGCGAATTCGACAGCAGGTTCAGCGCAACGATCCACGACGGATCGTTCGCGTCGGGGTTCAGCGCACCGGCGACGACGTCCTTGGCACGCAGTTGCGTGTCGGTGTCGCGAAACCGCGCCTTCACCGAGTTTCCGTCGAAGAAGAGCCCCGTCGACTCGATGCCGGCCTTGGCGAGGATTGCCTCGACGCGATCGAGCATCGACTGCTCGATCTTCAGCGTGGCCTTGGCGGTGGAAACCTGGATGGCGGGCGCTTCACCGAAGAAGTTCGGCAGCGTGTACAGCAGGCCGAAGACCAGCGAGAACGCGATGATCGCGTATTTCCAGGGCGGATACCGGTTCATTCGGCCTTGCTTCTACGCGCTGCGGCTGCCCGACGACTTCGGCGCCGTTCAGATCGCCTTGATCGTTCCGTTGGGCAGCAGCGTCTGGACTGCGGTCTTCTGGAAGTTCATCTCGATCGGGGAATCGGGACCCTTGCCTTCCGGGCTGCGCGCGACCTCGAGCGTCACGTAGCTGTCACCGACCTTCGTGACGCGGCCGACGAGTCCTCCGGACGTGATCACCTCGTCGCCGCGCTTGAGCGCCTCGAGCATCGTCTTGTGCTCTTTCGCGCGCTTCATCTGGGGCCGGATCATCAGGAAGTACAGCACGACGAACATCAGGATGATCGGCAGGAAACCGATGATCTGCTGCTCGGTCGAGCCGCCTGCGGCCTGGGCGTACGCGGTGGAGATGAACACGGGAGGGGTCTCCGGAAGTCAACTCGGGAGTATAACAACGTCGTTCAGTCGATCCCGCGGGCCCGGTGTTCGCGGAATTCGCGCACGAACGCCGCAAACGCCTTCGCCGCGATCGCCTCGCGCATCGTGCGCATCAGCTCGAGGTAGTAGTGCAGGTTGTGGATCGTCGCCAGGCGCGCGCCGAGGATCTCGTCGACCTTCTGCAGGTGGTGCAGGTAGGCGCGCGAGAACCGGCTGCACGCATGGCAACCGCATTGCGCGTCGACCGGCCGCACGTCGTCGCGGTAGCGCGCGTTGCGCAGCTTCAGGTCGCCGAAGCGCGTGAACAGCCAGCCGTTGCGCGCATTGCGCGTCGGCAGCACGCAATCGAAGAGGTCGATCCCGGCAGCCACGCCGGCGACCAGGTCCTCGGGCGTGCCGACGCCCATCAGGTAGCGCGCGCGCTGCGCCGGCAATCGCGGCGCGGTGTGCGCCAGTACGCGCAGCATCTCGTCCTTCGGTTCGCCGACCGACAGTCCGCCGATCGCGTATCCGTCGAAGCCGATTTCCTGCAGTCCGGCAAGCGACTCGTCGCGCAGCGGCTCGTACATTCCGCCCTGGACGATGCCGAACAACGCGTTGCGGTGTCCCAGGCGATCGAATTCGTCGCGCGATCGGCGCGCCCAGCGCAGGCTCAGCCGCATCGACGCGGCCGCGTCGTCGAGCGACGTGGGCGTGCCGCCGGTCTCGTACGGCGTGCATTCGTCGAAGACCATCGCGACGTCGGAGTCGAGCGCACACTGGATCTGCATCGACGTCTCGGGCGTCAGGAACATCCGGTCGCCGTTCACCGGCGAGGCGAAACGCACGCCTTCCTCGGAGATGCGGCGCAGCTTGCCCAGGCTCCAGACCTGGAAACCGCCCGAGTCGGTCAGGATCGGGTGCGGCCACCCGATGAAACGGTGCAGTCCGCCGAACCTGCCGATCGTCTCGATCCCGGGACGCAACCAGAGATGAAAGGTGTTGCCGAGGATCACCTGCGCGCCGACCGCTTCGAGTTCGGCCGGCGACATCGCCTTCACGGCACCGTAGGTACCCACCGGCATGAACGTCGGCGTGTCGACGGCGCCGTGCACGAGGCGCAGGCGACCGCATCGGGCGTCGCCGTCGCGACCCAGGAGTTCGAAATCCGGCATTCCCGGATTATGGCGCCGGCGCAGGATCGCCCGAAGCGCAACCGCGCGAATGCGGCGAACGTGCCGGCACCGTTGCGCTACCATCGTCGGTCATGGACGGGCCGGTTCTGATCGTCGAGGACGACGCCGACACGGCCGAGCAGTTCGGCGCCGTGCTGGACGAGGACGGCCTGCGAAGCGAACGCGTTGCCGACGGTCGCGAGGCGATGGAGCGCGCCTGCAGCGGGCGCTACCGGCTCGTTCTGCTCGATCTCGTCCTGCCGGGAATCAACGGGCTCGAGGTGCTGCGGCAGATGCGGCTGCAGCGCGTCATCACGCCGGTGCTGATCGTCAGTGCGCGCGGCGGCGAGATCGAGCGCGTGCTCGGCCTCGAACTCGGCGCCGACGACTACCTGCCCAAGCCGATTTCGCTCGCCGAACTGCGGGCGCGCATCAAGGCGCTGTTGCGGCGCGTGACGCGCCTGGCCGAGTCGGGCGCCGTCGCGGCGCGCGAACCGCAACGCATCGTGCTCGACGCGCTCGAGATCGAGCCGCACAGCCGCCGCGTATGGCGCGACGGCGTCGAACGTACGCTGAGCGCGCGCGAGTTCGACCTCCTCGCGCTGCTCGTCTCGTCGCCGGGCCGGGTATTCACGCGGCAGCAATTGCTCGAGTCGGTCTGGAACACGCGCCTGGCGGCCTACGAGGACAACGTCAATACGCACGTCAACCGGCTGCGAACCCGAATCGAGCCCGATCCGGGGCGCCCGAGGTACATCCTGACCGTCCGGGGGGTGGGCTACCGCAGTGCGGGCGCCGACGAACTGCGGGCGGCTCAGCCGTCGCGTTGAAGGCTGCGCAACTCGGCGAGCACCGTTTCGGGTTCGGCGCGCTGCAGGTAGTTCGGATCGACGAACGAGTAGACGATCCGGCGATCCGGCGCGATCAGGTAGGCAGCCGGCAACGGAATCGACCAGTTCGCTGCCGCGTTCGTTCGGCCGAGATCGAGTCCGGCCGCCTCGTACAGGCCGCGCACGTCGGCGCCTACCTCGTAGGTGATGCCGAACTGGCGGGCGATCGCATTGTCGGTGTCGGTGATCATGTGCAGCTGCAGGCGGTCACGCTCGCGGTTGAGCATGGTTTCCGCCTCGTTCTGCGGCGACAGCGCGATCACTTCGGCGCCGAGCGCGCGGAACTCGGGCAACAGGCGCTGGTAGGCGCGCAGCTCGAGCGTGCAGAACGCGCACCAGCGCCCCCGATAGAACTTCAGCACGACCGGCCCTTCGCGAAGCAGGTCGCTCAGGCGCAGCCCCTGGCCGGGCGAATCGGGAAGGAGGAAATCCGGGGCCTGGTCGCCGGCGCGCAGCGCATCCGGGAGCCACTCGGCGTTGCGCAGGCGATCGAGCTCCACCTGCAGCATGCTGCGGGAGGACTCGGGCAGATCGTCCTGCGAACAGCACCGATAGGCATCCAGCACGTCGTTCAGTCGCATGGCAGGAAGCGTACACCGGGCCGACGCGACGGAACCGGCCCGCGGTGCCCGCCGAAGGGGAACGTTATCGAAATGAAAGGAGCGTGATCCCCGAACGTCACTTGCGCGTGATCGGCACGTCAGGTCGTGACCTCAGACTGGCTTCCATCGGCAGCAAGTCACTGCCGATCGAAACCAACCCTGAAGGAGACCGCAGTGAAAGCCATCGCCAAGATCCTCGTTCCCGCAGCCCTCGTGTTCGGCACCATCGGCGCGGCGAGCGCGGAGTCCATCCTGATCGAGACCGAGTATCCCGGCACGCCCGTGTACAGCGCGACCGCGGCCGCGACGAATCCCGAGCCGTACGTGATCCAGAGCGAAACGGCGGTCGAGCCGAATCCGGCGTACGCGCGTTCGTTCTCGCAGAAGGATCGCGCGGAAGTGCAGGCGGAGGCGATGGTCGCCGTTCCGTTCGGTCCGGGACTGAATGCGTGAGGCCGCTACGGCGTGCCGCCCGGGGCGACCCCGGCCGGCACGCCGTACCCGTCGTTCGCACCCATGGCTTCCTGCCTATAGAATTCCTCCGGTCTTCACACGCTCGATGCACGCTGCAGAGGCGGTCGACATCGGGCCGACAACGCGGCGACAGCCGCCGGGACCGGGCATGCAACGATCGGGCAAGGAGCTCGCAGCCGCCGAAGCTGCGCTGCGCGATGCAGCACTCGAATACCACCGCACGCCCACGCGCGGAAAGATCGCGGTAATACCGACCAAGGCACTGGCGAACCAGCGCGACCTCTCGCTGGCGTACTCGCCCGGCGTCGCCTACGCGTGCCTGGCGATCGAGGACGATCCGTCGCTGGCCGCCGAATACACGTCGCGCGCGAACCTGGTCGGCGTGGTCACCAACGGCACCGCGGTGCTCGGACTCGGCGACATCGGCCCGCTCGCCGGCAAGCCGGTCATGGAGGGCAAGGGCTGCCTGTTCCGCAAGTTCGCCGGGATCGACGTCTTCGACATCGAGCTGGCCGAACGCGACCCCGACCGGCTGGTCGAGATCATCGCCGCGCTCGAACCGACGCTCGGCGGCGTCAACCTCGAGGACATCAAGGCGCCCGAGTGTTTCGAGATCGAGCGCAAGCTGCGCGACCGGATGCACATCCCGGTGTTCCACGACGACCAGCACGGCACCGCGATCATCTCGTCGGCGGC
>CAYZYC010000022.1:0-12112 GCA_964481165.1 uncultured Limnobacter sp.
TCGTCGCGGCGCGTTTCGTCCTCGAAGGCCACTTCCATCGGCATGTCGAGGCTGGCCGGCACCTGCGTCCAGACTTCGCAGCCCCACACCTCGAAGCGCGCGCCCGGCACCTGGTCGGGGCCGACGCCGCCGAGCGGCTTGCCCTGCTCGCGCGTGACCCAGTCGGCCAGGTACGCGTCGTTGGCCTTGATGATCTCGGCCACCTTCATCATCAGCGCCTTCCTTTCGGAGTCGGGGCGGGCCGCCCAGGCGGGCTGCGCGGCACGCGCCGCGGCGATCGCGTCCGCGACCTGCTGCCGGGTGGAAACGGGCACGTTGCCGAGCGTTTCGCCGGTGGCCGGGTTGATCGATGCAAAGGTCTGGTCCGAGCCGACCGACTGGCCGTCGATCGTGTTGAGATAGGTCGTCATGGCGTCTCCTCGAGTCGTTGTGGCGCATGCACCGCGCACGGCGCATGCCGCAGCGGCCGTATTCCGAAGCGACGACCATCGTCGCTCAGCGCGAGCCGCCGGACTTGTAGCGGGGTGCGAAGGAAGTTGACCCGGAGTGCAGTTCGGGCCGGCAACCCTCGGGCCGGAAACCCGCGGGTCTGCAGCCGTCAGGTGCGCGAGCGCCTGCGGTACTCGCGCGGACCGGCGCCGTAGGCCGCCTTGAAGAGCCGGCTGAAATGCGCCATGTCGCTGAAGCCGTTGTCGAAGGCGATGCGCGTGATCGTCTTGTCGCGGCTGTCGCTGTCGAGCAGCGCCCGCCGGCAGCGATCGAGGCGGGTCTGCTGGATGTAGGCGCCCGGCGATTGCCCTACGGGCTCGAACCACGCGTAGAGGGTGCGCCGCGAGACGCGCAACTCGGCGGCGACGGTGTCCGGGGTGAGCTCGGGGTCCTCGATGCGGCTGGCAATGTAGCGGCGTGCGCGCGCCAGTCGCGCGTCCGTCCGGGTCTCGCGTACGTCGCCCGCGCTTTTCGCAGCTGCGAGCATGAGGCCGGCGATCGACGTGCAGAACGCCTCGGCCGACACCGGATCGCAGGCCTGCGGGTCGTGCAGCGCGGTCAGGACCGAGCCGAGCGCGACGCGCGACGCGCCGCTGGAGCGGTACGACTGGCCCAGCCCGTGCATCGCCAGCGACGCCCACTCGGAGCAGGCGTCCAGCGGCAGCAGCGCGACGGCGAACTTGCTGTCGTCGCCCATGTCGATCGAATACGGACGCGACGTGTCGTAGAACGTCCACGCGCCGGGCGCCAGTTCGCTGCGACGTCCGGCCTGCTCGATCCGGCTCATGCCGCCCATTTGCCAGAAGAACTTCAGGAACGCGCGCTCGGAGCGCTCCGACAGCGTGCGCGTGCGCGCGACGCGATGCGCGTCGGCATCGATGTACGCCAGCTGCGTCGCGCCGAGCTGCCTCGCGGTAAGCGTCGCGTGGAAATCGGCGCGCCGTGTGACCTCCACTTCGAGCGGGAGGAAGTTCTCGTGCACGCCGGCTTTCCAGCCGACGGCGCTGCACGTGCTCAGCTGGGCCGCTCCGGGCAGGACTTGCATCTCCATCCCCCATTCTTGACAGAAAACGCCACGAACGCAACGCGGGAAGGCGCGCGCGTCAGTCGAAGAAGAACGAATAGAGCAGGTCCAGCGCCGTATCGGTTCCGGCCTGCGCGCGCACCGACAGCCGCTCGGTGATGTCGTATTGCACGCGCAGCAGCGACCAGACGCCGCGCAGCCCCTGCTCGTAGGTGACGAGCACGCGCGAACTCAGCCGTTTCCCGATCGCGACGACGCTCTGCGTCGCGCCCGTCGGCACGCCGGCCGTGGAAGCCTGCCCGGGGAACGTCGCGCCGAAATCCGGGTCGAACACCCCGCCCGCGCTGGCGCTGCGCAGCGTCAGCACGTCCAGGCCGAGCGCGCGCGTCAGTCCGCCCGACGACCCGCCGTTGCCGCTGCCCAGGATCGTCGCCGCGGCCGCCCGCAGCGCCGCGAGTTGCGCCGCGCTTCCGGCGTCCTCGGACCCGACGCCGAGCACGAGCCACGACAGTTTCTCCACGTCGGGCACTTCGGGATCGGAAACGAGCCGGGTCCGCGGCGACAGCACGGTGCCGGTCAACGCGACGCCGGCCTGGACCGGTTGTCCGAGGCGCATCGCAACGATGTCGAGCACCGGATTGTCCAGCGGCCCGTCGAAGATCACCCTGCCGCGCGTGATCTCGAGTTCCCTTCCGTATGCGGTATAGGTGCCTTCGCGCACGCTCACCGTGCCGTAGGCCCGCGGCTCCGAAGGCACGTTGCCGCGCAACTGCAGCGATCCTTCGAGCAGCACGTCGAGTCCGCTGCCGTGCACCCGCAGTCTCCTGCCGAGGTCCAGTTCGAGATCGGCGACGACGCCGAATCCGCGCGCGGCATCGTCCGCCGGCTGCGCCGCGTCGTCGACGTCCTCGGAGGTCTCGCGCCCGAGGATCACGACGTCGTCGGGCAGCCGCGGCGCGTCGCCGCCGCGCAGCTCGATCAACCCCTCGTCGGCGCGGATCCTGCCTTTCCACTCGAGCGCCGTGCCGCGACTGGTGACCACGGTGTCGCCGGAGACGACGACGCGTTCGCCCGGGCCGATCGGCACCGGCAGGCGGTCGGCGCGCAACTGGAACTCCCCCTGCATCGGGTCGAGCAGCAGTTCGCCCGACATCATGATCGATCCGCCGCCCGATTCGAGCCGCAGCTGTTGCACCTCGAGCCGCTCGCCGTCGAAGCGTGCGTTCAACGTGCCGCCGGTGAAGCGCCAGCCGAGCGCGTGCTGCAGCAGCGCCATGTCGCGCCCGACGAGGTCGCCGTGCAGCATCGGCGACTCGATCGTTCCGGCGACCGTCCCCGAGAAGCGCAGGCGCCCTGCGACGGCCCATTCGGGGCCGATGCTGCGGTTGGCGAACGCCAGCGTCGGGATGCGAAGGTCGACCTTGCCGTCGAGCCGCCCGCGATCGAGCACAACGTCGGCCCGGCCGCCCGCTTCCCCGGCTTCGCCTGCCACCAGCCGCAGAGAAACGTTGCCGCTCAGGTCCGAGACCGAGGTGCCGTTCAGGTTCCACTGCGCGCCGAGCTCTACGTCGGCGAGTTGCGCCTCGGCGTTGCGGATCGCATCCGCCCGCGTGAAGCGCTCGACCCATCGACCCAGCGGCAGCGCCTCGATCTCGCCTCGTGTGTCGATCGCGCCGTCGCGCAGCGTCAGCGCGCCGATGCGCACGGTCGCTCCGTCGACGTCGAGTGTCGCCGGTCCGGCGAGCACGCCCTGCGCACCGATGCGCAACGGCATCGCGCCGTGCAGTTGCGCCGCCAGCGGCGTTTCGGCAACCAGCGTCTCGACCTCGCCCTGCCAGCGCCAGTCGGCACCGGGCGGGCGCTCGAGGCCGCCATGCGCCGACGCACGTCCGGCGAATCCCGGACCCGCAACCTCGAAACGCAGCGTGTGCGCGTCGATGCTGCCGTCGACGCGCAGTTGCAGGCGATCGGCAACGCGCTCTTCCCACTGCAGCGAGCGCGCCACGATGTCGATTCCGATGCGGCCCCGGTCGAGTTCGGGCAGGTCGATGCGGCCCGCGACCGAGCCGATCCGGCCTGCGTCGGCCCACTGCAGGTCTTGCCCGGAAACGTCTGCGACGACGCCGATTCCCGCGTCCCGCCAGCCGCCGTGCAACTCGCCCGCGGCGCGCAACGACCCCGATGCGCGCGCTTCGAACCGGCGCAGCGATCCGG
The DNA here is from genome assembly GCA_964481165.1 of uncultured Limnobacter sp. GTDB lineage: Bacteria > Pseudomonadota > Gammaproteobacteria > Burkholderiales > Burkholderiaceae_E > Zeimonas. The sequence goes on from CAYZYC010000022.1 coordinate 3,728, forward strand.
CTGTCGCGGAGAAGCGCATGCGATCGTCGGCGCGCCCGAGCGAGCCGTCGGCGCGCAGGCGCAGGTCGCCCGACGCGAGATCGACGACGGCGTCGGCAACGCGCTCGGGAGTGACCGTGCCCCGCCAGGCGAGGCGCAGCGGTTCGCCGTCGAGCGTTCCGCGTTCGACCGCGAGCCGCGTCTGCAATCGAAGTTCGGGCCACGCCTGCCCGCGCGCCGACCAGCTTCCGGTGAGACGCCCGTTCAGGCGCTCGAGCAATGCAGGGTCCAGTCCGAGCGCGCCGCCGCGCGCATCGCCGCCGCCGGGCGGACCGCGCGCGACGAGCGTCTGCGCAAGCTGCAAGGCGCCCGCCGGATCGAGGTCGGTGAAGCGCCCGTCGAACTCGATCCGGTACGGCGACGCGGTCGTCGCCGACCCGCTCGCATCGAGCACGCCGGCGCCGGTCCGCATCCGCGCGCGTTCGACCTGCAGCACGTCGCCGTCGACCCGGCCCTGCGCGTTCAGTCCGATGTCCGCGCGACTCGAGTCGGCGAGCGCCACTTCGAACGCCGAGTCCTCGACGCGCACGTCGCCGCGCAGTCGCGTCGGTTGCAGCGTCGTGGCGATCTGCGACAGGTCGACGCCGTCGACGGCGAGGCCGGCCTGCACAGCCGGCGAGTTCCGGCCGAACAGCACGAGGTCGCGCGCGAAATCGACGCTGGCCTTTCCCCGCACGGCAGCGCCTTGCGGCAGCGCCGCGTCGATCGAATGCAGCACGAGACGACGCTGCGACCAGGCGAACGACGCCTGCAGGCGCTGCAGCGGAACCGCGTTGCGATCGATCGCGCCGGCCAGCGCATTGCGCAGGTCGAGCTCGCCGGTGATGCCTTGCGGCCCGAGACGGACGTTCGCCGATCCGCTCAGGCGCGCGAGTGGCGCATCGACGAAGCCGAGCTGGCCGGGCTCGACCGAATCGAAGGCGATCGCGATCGGCGAAAGCCGCTCGGACGAATCCTGCGCGAACGGCCGCACGTCGGTGTCGATTCCGATCCACACCGGACGTGGCGCCTGCGCGTCGCCGGACACCGCCGCGGGCGACGGCGACAGCGCCTGGGCGACCAGCGAGAACTGCCCGAGCGTTCCGTCGGCCAGTACCTGCACCCTCGGCAGCGCGCGTCCGCCGTCGATGCGCGGCATCGCGACGCCGTCGACCTGCAGCGCGTACGGCGGCTGGTCGCCGAGCGTGCCGCGCAGTGTCGCCTCGCCCCACTGCGGCGATGTCGCGCCGAGATGCACGACGCGGTACCGGCCCGCGCCATGGCGGCCCGAGAAGGCCACCCGCTCGAGCACGACCGGTTCCCCGTCGCCGGCGGCGATCGTCAGCCGTCCGATGCCGAGCGCGTCGACGCGCACGCGCATCGGCAGGCGCAACGACTCCGGAAGGGACGGCGGCTCCCCCGTTCCCTCCGAAAGCTTCACCGACACCTGCGCGATCTCGACGCGCGAGATGCGCAACTGGCGGCGCAGCAAACGATCGGCGCGCCACGCGACCGTCAAGTCGCGCAGCTCGACCTCGCGTTGCGCGTCGCGCCAGCGCACCGAATCGATGCGGAAGCCGCCGAGCAGCGTGCCGCGCACGCCGTCGGCCTGGAAAGCGCCGTCGCTTGCCTCGGCCGCCTGCTGCAGCGAGAAGCGCAGGAATGACGTCGTCTGTCCCGCCCACCACAGGGCCGCTGCCGCGACGACGAGCAACACCGCGAGCAGCACGGCAAGCACGAGCGCGGACGCCCGCACGATGGCCGCCGGTCTGCTCCGCGTGCCCATCAGAACGCGTATCCCACCGAAAGGTGGAAGCGCCAGCGATTCACCTCCTCGCCATAGGCGAGGTCGACGTTGACCGGGCCGATCGGCGAACGCCAGCGAACGCCTGCACCGTAGCCGGCGGCCGGCTCGTAGTCGCTCCAGCGATCGGCGGCATGCCCCACGTCGACGAATGCGGCCCCGTACCAGTTGCGCACGATCGGATGCTGGTATTCGAGACTGCCGACCGCGAGCACGCGGCCCCCGACGATGGCCCCTCCCTCCGGAACACCCAGCGAGAGAAACTGGTAGCCGCGCACGGTGCTCGTGCCGCCCGTGCGAAACAGGTTCTCCGACGGAATGCCGTCACGTGCCTTGGCGAACACGTTGCCGAACTCGAGCAGGCCGATCACGATTCCGCCTTCGAAGGCCGTGTCGCGCGGCATCGACCAGAAGCGCAATGCGCGCGTGTGGAAACGCACGAAGCTGCGGTCGCTCAGCACGGATTCCGACGCGCCGGAGAGCTGCGCGCTGATCGAGTAGCCGACGCGCGGGTCGAGCACCGAATCGACGCGGCGCAGGTCCCACGAGTAGCCCAGCGTCAGCGCGCGCGCGCCGCCGACATCGCCCGGCACCGGCAATTCGCGTTCCTCGGTCTGGTACTGCAGCGACAGGAAGCGGTTCGCGTCGTCGGTTCGCTTGCCTTCGCCGACGAACATCGTCTGCCGGTGCGTCAGTTCGCCCTGCAGGTCGAGACGTTCGATGCGCACGCCGCCCTGGTAGAAGTGGCCGCTGGCCTTCTGCGGCGTGCGCAGGCTCGCGAACACCCGTCGACGCACCGACTGCAGCAGCAATCCGGAATCGAGCTGGAAGCCGCGCCCGAACACGTTGCGGTGCTCGTAGCCGAAGAGCGCGCGCGTGCCCTCGTCGGTGCCGTAGCCGATGCCGAAGGTTGCCCGCTGCGTCTTGCGCTCGGCAACCTCGATGCGGATCGGCACCGTCGTGCGCTGCGGGTCCGCCTCCACGGCAGCGATGTCGGGCAGCACCTCGGCCGAGATGAAATAGCCGGAGGTGCGCAGCCGTTCCTGCAGCGACAGCACGTCGTCGAAATCGTAGGTTCGCGTCTCGCCGGTCCACGGCACGAGCGCATCGACGATCGACCGGTCATAGCGCTCGAGGCCGTTCACGGTCACCTCGCCGAAGTCCAGTTGCGGCCCGGTGTCGACCTGCACCGTCAGCCCGGCCGCCGTGCGCTCGGGGTCGACTTCGGCGCGGCTGTCGACGATGCGCGCGCGCACGAAACCGCGCTGCTGGAGGTGGTCGATGAGCAGGCGCTTGGCCTGCTGCCAGACGCTGCTGCGAAAGAACGACCCCTCGGGCAGCGGCCACCGATCGACGAGATCGGCGCGCAATTCGTGCGCCCGCTGCGGGCCCTCGAGGAGCAGTTCGAACCGGTTGACCGTCGTGCGTGCGCCCGCGTCGACGACGACGTGCACGATCGGCACGTCCTGCGGCGTCGCCGCCGGTTCGACCCGCACGTCGACGCGGGCCGAGAAGAACCCGGCCGCCTGCGCGATCGCCTCGGCCTCGGTCTTCGCGCGTTCGACGAACAACGGCAGCTGCGCCGGATCGAAATCCTCGTCTTCGACCCAGCGCCCGATCAGCGTGCGCGTGCGCAGCGCCTCCTGCAGCTCGTCCGGCGCGGCGATCTTCAGCTCGTAGTTCGCGCCGAGCGCCGGTGCGCAGGCGAGCGCCAGCGCGAGCGACAGTGCACCGGTTGCGACGCGCAGCGCCGCGACGCGACGGCGCACGCCGCGGTGCACCGACGTCAGACGACGACGGTGGGAGCGGCGCCGCCGGCCCGGGCGACGATCTCCCCCACGCGATAAACGGTTTCGCCGCCGCTGCGAAGCGTAGATTCGGCAGTCGCCGCGTCCTCGGACGACACGACGACGACCATGCCGATGCCGCAGTTGAAGACGCGGTGCATCTCGGCTTCGGCGATGGCGCCTTCGCGCTGCAGCCAGTCGAACAGCGGCGGGCGCAGCCACGCGTCGCGCTGCAGGACCGCCTGCACGCCGTCGGGCAGGACGCGCGGTACATTCTCGAGCAATCCGCCGCCGGTGATGTGCGCGATCCCCTTGACCGCAACCTCGCCGAGCAGCGCGCGCACCGCACGCACGTAGATGCGCGTCGGCGCGAGCACCACGTCGGCGAAGCGGCGCCCGTGGAAGTCGTCGTTCATCTGCGGCGCGTCGATCGATCCCCAGGCACGCTCGATGACGCGGCGAACCAGCGAGTATCCGTTCGAGTGCGCGCCGCTCGATGCCAGGCCGAGCACGACGTCGCCCGGCCCGATGCGCGAACCGTCGATGATTTCCGACTTCTCGACCGCTCCGACCGCGAATCCGGCCAGATCGTATTCACCGGGCGGATACATGTCGGGCATCTCGGCCGTCTCGCCGCCGATCAACGCGCATCCGGCCTGCTCGCAGCCGCGCGCGATTCCCGCGATGACGCGCGCGGCGACGTCGACGTCGAGCGTGCCGCAGGCGAAGTAATCGAGGAAGAACAGCGGCTCGGCGCCCTGCACGAGGATGTCGTTGACGCTCATCGCCACGAGGTCGATTCCGACCGTGTCGTGGCCGTCGAGCGCGAAGGCGAGCCGGAGCTTGGTGCCGACCCCGTCGGTCCCCGAGACGAGCACCGGCTCGCGATAGCGCCTGGGCAACTCGAACAGGGCTCCGAATCCGCCGATCCCGGCGAGCACTCCCTCGCGCATCGTGCGGCGTGCCAGCGGACCGATCCGGTCGACCAATGCGTCACCGGCGTCGATATCGACGCCGGCATCCCGGTACGACAGTGGTGCAGGCGAACTTGCGGTCGGAGAACCCATTGGCGATTCCGGCTCGTGAGAGGCGCGCCGCCGGCGCGCGACCGGCGACCGATAGAATGGCGATCCGGACGGACGCGCCGCTTCATGGGCGCCCGTGATCGGGGCGCCTGCGATCGCTTCATCACGATTGTAGCCGTTCGCCGAAAGCCCCGACCGCGCGGTCGCGGCTGCCGGATCGTTGCACGACCGCACCCGATGCACCAGATTCCGCTCGATCTACACCGCGTCGAAGCACCCTCGCTCGGGAACTTCGTCGTCGGCAGGAATGCCGAAGCGCTCGCGCAACTGCGCCTGCTGCGCGACGCGACGCCGCTGCACCGGCCGCCGCTCGTCTACCTGTGGGGAGATGCGGGCTGCGGCAGGACGCACCTGTTGCTGTCGATCGCCGGCGACGGGGCGCTTCTCGACCCCGATTCGCCCGAGCGGGAGTTCGCGCTCGCCTGCAACGGGAACGGCGCCGGCGATGCGGGCAGCGGCAACGACGCATCCGGCGGCACCGACGCGCCCGGCCGCAGCGCGACGCCGCCCGTCGTCGCGATCGACGACGTCGAACGCCTCGATGCACGGCGACAGGAACTGGCGTTTCACCTGCTCAATCGCGCGCGCGCATGGCCGGGCGCCACGGTGCTCGTCGCCGGCGCACAGCCGCCGCTGGCGCTGGCGTTGCGCGACGACCTGCGCACGCGGCTCGGATCCGGGCTCGTCTACCGGCTCGCGCTGCTCGACGACGCCGAGAAGGCGGCGGTACTCGGCCGCGTCGCGCGCGAACGCGGCGTGGCGATCGCCGGCGACGTGATTCCGTGGCTCATCGCGCACACGTCGCGCGACATCCGGGCGCTGCTGCGGTTGTTCGACGCGCTCGATCGCCACGCGTTCGAGCGAAAACGGCCGATCACGCTGCCGTTGCTGCGGGAACTCGACGCCGACCGGCTGCTCGGGCCGGCCGACGGGTTGCTCGGGCCGGCCGACGGGTCGCTCGCCCCGGCCGCCGGGCAGGCGGACGGCCGCGCGCCCGACGGCACCGGCGGCGAGCCGTCATAATGTCGGCCGCAATGACGAAACCGGACGCCTGCGACCTCGCGCTCTTCGACCTCGACTGCACGCTGCTGCCGATCGACAGCGACTACGAGTGGGCGCGCTTCCTCGTTCGGCTCGGTGTCGTCGACGGCGAAGAGTACGAACGGCGCAACGACGTCTTCTTCCGCCAGTACCAGGACGGCACGCTGGACATCGGCGAATTCCTCGCGTTCCAGCTCGCGCCGCTCGCCGCGCATCCGGCCGACGTGCTCGACGGCTGGCGCGCGCGTTTCGTCGACGAGGTCATCCGGCCGACGATCACCTCCGCTGCCCGCGCACTGGTCGATTCGCATCGCGATCGCGGCGACCTGTGCGCGATCGTGACGGCCACCAACGAGTACATCACGCGTCCGATCGCGCACGAATTCGGCGTCGAGCACCTGATCGCGACCGCCGTCGAATCGGTGCACGGCCGCTTCACCGGGCGCCCGCTGGGCACGCCGTCGTTTCGCGAGGGCAAGGTGCAACGTACCGACGATTGGCTCGCCTCGCTCGGCCGCTCCTGGGGCGCATTCCCGCGCTCGTATTTCTACAGCGATTCGGCCAACGACGTGCCGCTGCTCGAGCGTGTCAGCGATCCGGTGGCCACGAACCCCGACGAGCGGCTGGCCGCACTCGCCGCCGACCGGGGCTGGCGCATCGTCCGGCTCTTCGAATGATCAAGCGGCTGATCGACCGCATCCTGACCACGGCCACGCGCAACCCGGCGCGCAGGCGGCCGAAGAAGTATCGCGCGTCGGAGCGCGGAATGCCGGTCGGCGACGTGTCGCAGGCCGCTGTGCGCACCTGCGAGACGCTGCAGCACGGCGGCTTCCAGGCGTGGATCGTCGGCGGCGGGGTGCGCGACCTGATGCTCGGCCTGAGGCCGAAGGATTTCGACGTGGCGACCGATGCCACTCCGGAGCAGGTGCGCAGGCTGTTCCGCCGCTCGCGAATCATCGGGCGCCGTTTCCAGATCGTGCACGTGCTGCACGGTCGCGACACGATCGAAGTCTCGACCTTCCGCTCGATGCAACCGGCGGCCGAAACCGACGAGCACGGGCGCGTACTGCGCGACAACGTCTGGGGCACGCAGGCCGAAGACGCCGCGCGTCGCGATTTCACGATCAACGCGCTGTACTACGATCCGATCGGCGACACGCTGCTCGACTACCACGACGGCGTCAAGGACATGGCCTCGCGCACGCTGCGCATGATCGGCGATCCGGCGGCCCGGTACCGCGAGGACCCGGTGCGGATGCTGCGCGTGGCCCGCTTCGCCGCCAAGTTGCAGTTCCGCGTCGAGCCGAAGACCCAGAAGCCGATCCGCGAACTGAACGCGCTGCTCTGCAACGTTCCGTCGGCGCGGCTGTTCGACGAGATGCTCAAGCTGCTGCTTTCGGGGCACGCGATGGCGTGCCTGCAGGAGTTGCGCCGGCAGGGGCTGCACCACGGCCTGCTGCCGATGCTCGACGTCATCCTCGAGCAGCCGGACGACGAACGTTTCGTCAGCGCCGCGCTTGCGGCCACCGATGCACGCGTGCAGGCCGACAAACCCGTCTCGGCCGGATTCCTGTTCGCCGCGCTGCTGTGGCAGCCGGTGCGCATGCGATGGCAGGCGGCAGTGGCTCGTGGCGAGCACGCGATACCGGCACTGTCCGAGGCGATCGATTCGGTGCTCGACGAACAGGCCGAACGGATCGCGATCCAGCGACGGTTCATCGGCGACATGCGCGAGATGTGGATGATGCAGCCGCGCTTCGAACGACGCACCGGGCGCTCGCCGCACGCGCTCGTCGCGCACCCGCGCTTTCGCGCAGCGTACGACTTCCTGCTGCTGCGTTGCGAATCGGGCGAAGCGCCCGGCGAGCTCGGCGAGTGGTGGACCGCATTCGCCGCCGCCGATGCGCCGGCACGGCAGGCGCTGCTCGAGCGCAGCGCACCCGAGGGCGGCGCGCCGAAGAAACGCAGGCGGCGCCGGCGCGGCGGCGCACGCGACGCAGGAGCGCCGGACGAAGGTACGCATTCCACCGAGGCATCCGCGCAGGCGCCCGCACCGGCCGCGAAACCCTCCGTACCGGCGGCGGCGAAGGCCGCCGCACACGACGAAACCGCGCATTGAGCGCGCGATGGACGCGTCGATGCGCGCATGGATCGGGCTGGGAGCGAACGTCGGCGACGGCGCCGGGGCAATCGCGCGCGCGCTCGCCTGCATCGCGGCACTCCCCGACGTCGACGTGCAGCGTGTCTCGTCGTTGTATCGCAGCGCGCCGGTAGACGCCGACGGGCCCGACTTCACCAACGCGGCGGCACGGGTCGAAACGACGCGCACGCCGCAGGCACTCCTCGACGAACTGCTCGCGATCGAGGCGAAGCTCGGTCGCGTGCGCTCGCACCGCAATGCGCCGCGCACGATCGACCTCGACCTGCTGCTCGCCTGCGACGAGCGCGGAGCGATCGTCGTCGACACCCCCACGCTCACGCTGCCGCATCCGCGGCTCGCCTCGCGGGCATTCGCGCTCGCGCCGCTGGCCGAACTCGACCCTGCGCTGCAGGTGCCCGGGATCGGCCCGGTCGGCACGCTGCTCGACGCCTGCACCGGGCAGCGCATCGAGCGCATCGGAGCGATGCCGCGATGACGATGCCGATTCCG
>CAYZYC010000022.1:12212-27987 GCA_964481165.1 uncultured Limnobacter sp.
CGGTCTACTTCATCTTTCGCTCATGAGTTTCCCCGCTGCATCGGTTTCGCCTTTCGCCCGGTATCGCCACATCGTCGTCGAAGGACCGATCGGTGCCGGCAAGACCTCGCTCGCGCGCAGGCTCGCCGAGAAGTTCGGCGCACAGCTCGTGCTCGAGGATCCGCTCGCCAATCCGTTCCTCGAACGCTTCTATCGCGACAGCCGACGGTACGCATTGCCCGCGCAGCTGTTCTTCCTGTTCCAGCGGGTCAATCAGTTGCGCGACCTCGCGCAGCAGGACCTGTTCTCGCAGGCGGCGGTCGGCGACTTCCTGCTCGACAAGGATCCGCTGTTCGCCCGGCTGACGCTGGCCGACGACGAGCTCGGCCTGTATCGCCAGATCTACGAGAGCCTGCGGCCGCAGGCGCCGACCCCCGACCTGGTGATCTACCTGCAGGCGTCGCCCGACACGCTGGTCGAGCGCGTCCAGAAGCGCGGACTCGAGATGGAGGCCGGCATCTCCGAGGCTTACCTGCGCGAACTCGCCGAGGCGTACAGTCGCTATTTCTATCATTTCGACGCGGCACCGTTGCTGATCGTGAACACCGAGCACCTGAACCCGATCGAGCGCGACGACGATTTCGCGACGCTCGTTCGCCAGCTCGGCGAAATGCGCGGCCGGCGCAGCTTCTTCAGCATCGGCGAATGAACATGCGCGTCGTGCGCCGCATCGACGAACTGCGCGACACGCTGGCGACGTACCGCCGCGCCGCGTTCGTGCCGACGATGGGCAACCTGCACGAAGGACACCTGTCGCTGGTGCGGATGGCGCGCGACGCCGGCGACGCTGTCGTCGCGAGCATCTTCGTCAACCGGTTGCAGTTCGCGCCCAGCGAGGACTTCGACAGCTATCCGCGCACCTTCGAGCGCGACCGCGAGCAGCTGCAGCGCGCGGGCTGCGACGTGCTGTTCGCCCCCGACGAGCAGCAGCTGTACCCGGTCGCGCAGGAATTCCGCATCGCGACGCCGCACGGCCTGGGCGACATCCTCGAAGGCGAATTCCGTCCGGGCTTCTTCGAAGGCGTCGCGACGGTGGTCATGAAGCTCTTCGGTTGCGTGCAGCCGGCGATCGCGGTCTTCGGCGCCAAGGACTACCAGCAACTGATGGTCGTGCGCAGGCTCGTCGAACAGTTCAACCTGCCGATCCGCGTGCTCGCGGGCCCGACCGTGCGCGAAGACGACGGGTTGGCGATGTCGTCGCGAAACGGCTATCTCGACGCGGCGCAACGTGCCGAGGCGCCAGCGCTGCACGGTGCGCTGCGCACGCTCGCACAGCACGTGCAGCGGCTCACGCGAATTGCCGCGGGCGCCGCGCCGGCAGCGCGTACCGCCGCATTCGAGCGCGCGCTGGCCGACATCGTTTCCGCCGAGGACTCGGCGGCGCACGCGCTGCGTTCGCGCGGCTGGCTGCCGGATTACGTCACCGTGCGCCGCCGCGCGGATCTCGCGCCGCCCGCCGCGGCGGACCTGTCGCGCGCGGACTCGCTCGTCGTGCTCGGCGCGGCGAAGCTCGGCGGCACGCGACTGATCGACAATCTCGAGTTCTGAGCGCCTCGGCGCGGCGCGCCTGCGCCTGCGCCGATACGCCCCTGCGTCCGCAGGCTGCGCAGCTTCCGGCGCGTTCCGCTCACTCCGCGTACCCGTCGGGATTCGCCTGTTGCCAGCGCCATGCATCGACGCACATCCGCTGCAGGTCGTACTGCGCACGCCAGCCCAGCAGCCGTTCGGCGCGTTGCGGATCGGCGTAGCACAGCGCGACGTCGCCGGCGCGGCGTTCGACCACGCGGTAAGGAACCTTGCGTCCGCTCGCGCGCTCGAAGGCGCGGACGACTTCCAGCACCGAGCAGCCGGTGCCGGTGCCGAGATTGGTGGTGAACGTTCCCGGCTGCGAGAGCAGGCGCTCGAGCGCCGCCAGGTGCCCCCGGGCGAGATCGACCACGTGGATGTAGTCGCGCACGCCGGTACCGTCGGGGGTCGGCCAGTCGCCGCCGAATACCTGCAGTGCCGGACGCCGGCCGACTGCCACCTGGCTGACGAACGGCATCAGGTTGTTCGGCGTGCCGCGCGGGTCCTCGCCGATGAGTCCGCTTTCGTGCGCGCCCACCGGATTGAAGTAGCGCAGGATCGCCACCGACCACCGCGGATCGGAGGCGGCGAGGTCCTGCAGCATCTGTTCGATCATCCACTTGCTGCGACCATACGGATTCGTCGGGCCGGTCGCCGCGTCCTCGTCGATCGGAACATGCTGCGGATCGCCGTAGACGGTGGCCGACGAACTGAAGACGATGCGACGCACGTCGGCCCGCGCCAGCGCGCGCAGCAGCGTCGCCGAGCCGGCGACGTTGTTGTCGTAGTAGGCGAGCGGATCGGACACCGACTCGCCGACCGCCTTGAGCCCGGCGAAATGGATCGCCGCATCGAAGCGGCGCGACCGGAGCACGTCGTCGAGCGCGGCTTCGTCGCGGATGTCGGCCTGCACGAACGGCACGGCGCGGCTGGTGATTCGCTCGACACGACGCAGCGATTCGGCGCTGGCGTTCGACAGGTTGTCGAGCACGACGACATCCCAGCCCGAAGTCGACAATTCGACGACCGTGTGCGAGCCGATGTAGCCGGCGCCTCCGGTCACCAGCGCGGTTCGTGTCCCGTTGGCCAAATCCCGTCCTCCGTTGCGCGGCACGCCGCGGCCGCCGAGGAAAGTGTCGCATGCGGTGCGACCGGCCAGCCGTACAATCGGTCACACCTGTCCCGTTCCCGTCCGACCCGATGCTGATCCCGATCGTGCTCTCCGGTGGTTCCGGCACCCGTCTCTGGCCGGTGTCGCGCGAGGCGTTCCCGAAACCGTTCATGCGGATCGGCGGGACGCCGAGCCTGCTGCAGCGCACGCTCGCGCGCGCGTTGCCGCTTGCCGACGGGAAACGCGCCGCGATCGTCACCAACCGCGAGTACTACTTCCGCACGCGCGAAGAGGTCGAGGCGCTCGAGGCCGCGCGCGGCCTGCAGGTGACGCAACTGCTCGAGCCGGTCGGACGCAATACGGCGCCCGCAGTGGCCGTCGCGGCGTTGTGGGCCCGGGCGCTCGACCCGGATGCGACGCTGCTCGTGCTGCCCGCAGACCACCTGATTCCCGACGAAGCGGCATTCCAGGCGTGTGCGCGCCAGGCGGCCCGGCTCGCCGCCGACGGCGCGATCGTGCTGTTCGGAGTGCCGCCGACGACACCCGAAACCGGATTCGGATACATCGAAAGCGGTGCGGCACTCGACGGCGGCGCGCTGCAGGTGCGCCGTTTCGTCGAGAAACCCGATGCGGCGCGCGCGATGCAGTTCCTTGCCGACGGCGGGTACTTCTGGAACAGCGGCATGTTCTGCTTCGGCGCGCGCACGATCCTCGAGGCGCTGCGCGAACACGCTCCGCAGGTGCTCGACGCAGCGCAGGCGGCGTGGCAATCGAGCCGCGCGACGGCCACCGAAGAGAAGCTGGCGATCGACGCCGCTGCGTTCGCGCCGTGCCCCGACATCTCGATCGACTATGCAGTGATGGAGAAGGCGGCAGGCGTCGTGGTGCTGCCGGCGCGTTTCCACTGGAGCGACATCGGTTCGTGGAAAGCGGTCGCCGAGCAGTTGCAGGCCGACGACGACGGCAACACGACGCTCGGCGAAACGATGCTCGAAGGCGCGAAGAACACGCACGTGCAGAGCGAGGACCGCCTGGTCGCCGCCGTCGGCGTCGAGAACCTGCTGATCGTCGATACGCCCGACGCGCTGCTGGTCGCCAACAAGGAGTCGAGCCAGAAGGTTCGCGAGATCGTCGGCCGCCTGAAACTCGAAGGCCACGAAGCGGCGAGGCTGCACCGCACGGTTGCCCGGCCGTGGGGCAGCTACACCGTGCTGCAGGAAGGCCCGCGCTTCAAGATCAAGCGCATCGAGGTCAAGCCGAAGCAGGCGCTGTCGCTGCAGATGCACCACCACCGCAGCGAACACTGGGTCGTCGTCTCGGGCACCGCGAAGGTCCAGTGCGACGAGCGCAACTACCTGGTCTCGGCGAACGAATCGACGTACATCCCGATCGGCACGAAGCACCGGCTCGAGAATCCCGGCGTCGTGACGCTCGTGATGATCGAGGTCCAGTGCGGCGACTATCTCGGCGAGGACGACATCGTGCGCTTCGAGGACATCTACGGCCGCGGAGCGTGAACACGCGAACGCATGCGGCGAAGCCGCGTGCCCCGAAGACGAAGCCGGGTACCCCGACGGCGAAGCCGCGTCCGCCGAAGGCCCGTTTCTTCTTCGCGTTGCGCCCCGATGCCGAGGCCGCGGCGACACTTGCCGCATCGGCACGCCGACTCGCCGACGCGTTCGGCGGAAAACCGCTTGCGGCGCACGACCTGCACCTGACGCTGGTCTTCGTCGGCATGCGTCCGATCGAAGATGCGCAGCGGCTGGCAGCAATGCTCGAGGTCCTGCCCCTGGCGATCGCCGGATCGCGCGCCATGGATCGGCCCGGCCTGCACAAGGGCGAAGATCCGCTGCACGAAGGCCATGATGCGCTCCGCGGTGGCGAAACCTTGCCGCTCGTACTGTCGGAAATCGGCAGCTTCGGGCATGGCGTGCTGTGGGCCGGCCCCGACCGGCAATCGACCGGAGTCGCGCAAGGGGGCGCAGCGGCCCGGCTGCTGTCGCAATGGGCCGGGCTGCTGCAGCAACGCCTGCGCGCCGAAGGAATCGATTTCGACGGGCGACCGCTGCGACCGCACGTGACGCTCGTGCGCGGAGCGCGCGGCGTCGAACGGCAGGAACTCGTGCCGCCGGCCGAACCGGCGCTCTGGAGCCTGGCGCTCGGCGCATCGGGTTCGGGATCGACCCCGGAAAGGCGCTATCGGTGGGTTTCGCGGGCCGCTGTCACGCCGCCGTAACGCAGCCGTCATAATCTGGCGCCATGAGCGCCCGGATCCTCGTGGTCGAAGACGAACCTGCCATTCGCGAACTCGTCGCGGTCAACCTGCGCCATGCCGGCCATGTCGTCGAGACGGTCGAATCCGTCGAAGCCGCCCAGGCGGCGCTGGAGTCCGCGCTGCCCGACCTGGTCGTGCTCGACTGGATGCTGCCCGGCCGCTCCGGAATCGATCTGGCGAAGGAACTGCGCGCCGCGCCCCGTACGCGGGAAGTCCCGCTGATCCTGCTGACCGCGCGGGCGCACGAAGGCGACAAGCTGCTCGGCTTCGACGTCGGCATCGACGACTACGTGACCAAGCCGTTCTCGCCGCGCGAACTCGTGGCGCGCGTGCGCGCGCTGCTGCGTCGCAGTACCGGCGACGTCGAAGCGGACGGCGAGCCGATCGAGATCGCCGGACTCCGGCTCGACCCGACCGCCGTCCGGGTGACGGCGAACGGCGAACGCGTCGAATTGAGCCCGACCGAGTTCCGGCTGCTGCACTACCTGATGCAGAACCCCGACCGGGCGCTGTCGCGCACGCGACTGCTCGATCGCGTCTGGGGCGATCGCGTGTATATTGAAGAGCGCACGGTCGATGTCCACATCCGCCGGCTCCGGCTCGCCCTCGCGAACAGCGGCCACGACCGCCTGATCGAAACGGTACGCGGCGAGGGCTACCGCTTCCTGCCCAACTGAGATCCGGTTCCTCCCTTGTCCCTGCTGATTCGAAGCCTTGCCGCCATCGCTTCCGTCGTGGCCATTGCCGCGGCGTTCTACACGCTGGTATCGGCGAAAGCCGCGGTCTGGTGGCTCGGTAGCGTATTCGTCGTCTACGCGCTCGTCGAAACCGTGTATCTCGTGCGCGTACACCACTGGTCGATGCTGCCGCGCAACCGCGCGTTGCCTGCAGGCGTCGGACCGTGGCGCGCGGTGATCGGGCGGCTCGCCCGGCTGGTGCGCCAGGAAACCGAGATACGCAACGATCTCGATTCGGAACTGCAACGCATCCACGCAGCGGTCGACCGGCTTCCCGACGGGCTCGTCGTTCTCGACCGCTACGACCACGTGCTGTGGGCCAACGACGCCGCCGAGGCGCTGCACGGCATCTTCGGCACGCGCCGGCCGATCCACCATTTCATCCGCCAGCCGGAGGTCGCGCGGCTGCTCGAGCCCGGCGAGCCGACGGCGCTGCGCATCGAGTTGCGCGATCGCCCCGGACGCATCTACGAACTGATGCTGCATCCCGCGCAGCGCGACCAGAAGCTGCTGATCACCCGCGACGTCACCGACCAGGCCAAGCTCGACGCGATGCGCAGCGACTTCGTCGCCAACGTCTCGCACGAGATCCGCACGCCGATCACCGTGATCGCCGGATTCGCCGAGACGCTGCTCGATCTCGACCTCGACGAAAGCGCACGCCGCGAATACCTCGCGTCGATTCTCAAGCAGAGCCAGACGATGCAGCGGCTGGTCGACGATCTGCTGTTGTTGTCCTCGCTCGAGAGCGGCAGCGGGGCGCTCGAAGACGAGCCGGTCGATCTGCGGCAGCTGCTCGAAGCGCTGCTCGACGAAGCGCGCGTGATCTCGCAGGAACGTCATCGCATCGAACTCTTCTTCGACGGCCCGCGCCGCGTGATGGTGGCGCCGCAGGAGATCGAGAGCGCGGTGCGCAACCTGCTCACCAACGCGATCCGCTACACGCCCGACGGCGGCAGCATCACGATGGTGTGGCGGGTGCAGGACAGCGAAGGCCGCATCTCGGTGCGCGATACCGGGATCGGCATCGCCCCCGAGCACATCCCGCGCATCTCCGAACGTTTCTACCGCGTCGACCGCGGACGCTCGCGCGCCACCGGCGGCACCGGACTGGGGCTGGCGATCGTCAAGCACATCATGCACCGCCACGCGGGCCGACTGGAATTCCAGAGCACCGTCGGCACAGGCAGCGTGTTCACGTTGTGCCTTCCGGTGGAGCGGCTGCTGCAGGATGCACCCGTGGATCGGACTGCCGGCGAGCCGGCCGAACCGCCGGCCTTCGGCGAAGCGGCGCGCGAACTGCGCGCCGCCGAACATCGCGCTCAGGACAGCGACGACCCGCCCGGGGACGATCCGCCGATCCCTGCCGGCGCCGCATGACGCAGGTCGATACCCTCGACCACGTTGACCACGTACTCGGCGATGTTCTTCGCGTGATCGCCGACGCGTTCGATCGACTGCACGACGAACACCATCGATAGCGCGCCCGCGACCGCCTGCGGACGCTGCGCCATCGTTCGCATCAGGTCGGCGGTCAGCTCGTCGCGCAATGCGTCGACCTTGTCGTCTTCCCGGGCAAGCCGGGCGGCCACGCCGGCGTCGTGCCGCACGAACGCGTCGATCGCGTCGTCGAGCATCCCGCGCACCAGCGCGGCCATCCGTTCGATGCCTTCCATTGCGATCGGAAGGTCAACCGAATGGAAATCCCGCGACTTGATCGCGATCTTCTTCGCCTCGTCGCCGATGCGTTCGAGGTCGTTGACCGTGTGGATCACCGCGACGATCTCGCGCAGGTCGACCGCGATCGGCTGGCGGCGCGCGATCGTCTGGTTGCAGCGCAGGTCGGACTCGACCTGCAACTGGTTCACGCGCTGCTCGTCGGCGAGCACCTGCGCCGCCATGCCCGGGTCGCGGTGGCGCACGGCATCGACCGCGCGCACGAACTGGCGCTCGACGAGGCCGGCCATTACGGTGACCGAGCTTCGCAGCACGTCGAGGTCGGCGTCGAACTGGGCACGATCGGGATTGCTCATGGCGTCGCCTTTGCGGATTGGACGAAATCTGGCCTGTGGACCGCGCCTAGCCGAAACGGCCGGTGATGTAGTCCTCGGTCGCCTTCTTGCGCGGCTTGATGAAGATCTCGTCGGTGCGGCCGAATTCGATCATCTCGCCGAGGTACATGTATGCGGTGAAGTCGGAGATGCGCGCCGCCTGCTGCATGTTGTGCGTGACGATCGCGATCGAGTACTCGCGCTTGAGTTCTTCGACGAGTTCCTCGATCTTCGCCGTGGAGATCGGATCGAGCGCACTTGTGGGCTCGTCGAGCAGCAGAACCTCCGGCTTGACTGCGACCATCCGCGCGATGCACAGTCGCTGCTGCTGGCCGCCCGAGAGGCTCAACCCGCTCTGGTCGAGCTTGTCCTTGACCTCCTCCCACAGCGCGGCCTTGCGAAGCGCCCACTCGACGCGCGCCTGCATCGCGTCGCCGCGCAGCGGTTCGTACAACCGCACGCCGAAGGCGATGTTCTCGAAGATCGTCATCGGAAACGGCGTCGGTTTCTGGAACACCATGCCGACCTTGGCGCGCAACAGGTTCACGTCCTGCGCCGGATCGAGGATGTTGCGGCCGTTGAAGAGGATCTCGCCTTCGGCGCGCTGGTTCGGATACAGGTCGAACATGCGGTTGAAGGTGCGCAGCAGCGTCGACTTGCCGCAGCCCGACGGCCCGATGAACGCCGTGACCTGGTTGCGTGCGACGTCGAGCGTGCAGTCTTTCAGGCCGGCAAACTTCCCGTAGTAGAAGGACAGGTTCCGCACCTCGATCACCGGATCGGCGACGAGAGGAGCGGAGACCGCCGTCGCTTCCGGGCGCGTCCGCTCTGCAACAGAGACCATCGGTTCGTTCTCCCGGCCTTCAGGCACGAAGGCGCTCGCGGAACACGGTCCGCGCGAATATGTTGATCGCGAGCACGATCAGCGCGATCAGCGCCGCCGCACCCCATGCGAGCTGCTGCCAGTTCTCGTACGGGCTCATCGCGAAGTTGTAGATCACCACTGGCAGGTTCGCCATCGGCCGGCTCATGTCGGCGTTGAAGAACTGGTTGTTCAACGCCGTGAACAGCAGCGGCGCCGTCTCGCCGATCATGCGGGCGACCGCGAGCAGCACGCCGGTGACGACGCCGCCCCGGACCGCGCGCAAAGTGACTGCGAGGCTCACTTTCCAGCGCGGAGCGCCGAGTGCGAAGGCCGCCTCGCGCAGGCTTCCCGGAACGAGCACGAGCATGTTCTCGGTCGTGCGCACGACGACCGGGATCGCGATCAGCGCGAGCGCCATCGAGCCCGCCCACCCGGAGAAATGCTTGACCGTCGCCACCGCGAGCGCGTAGACGAACAGGCCGATCACGATCGACGGCGCCGACAGCATGATGTCGGTGACGAAGCGCGTCGCGGCGGCGAAGCGCGAACGTGCGCCGAACTCGGCGAGGTAGATGCCGGCGAGGATGCCGATCGGCGTCGAAACGAAAGTCGCCGCGCCGACCATCAGCAGGCTGCCGACGATCGCGTTGGCTACCCCGCCGCCGTCGGTGCCCGGCGCCGGCGTCGATTGCGTGAAGAACGCGGCGTCGAACGCCGACAGGCCCTGGCTGAACAGCGTCCACAGGATCCACGCCAGCGCGGCGATCCCGATCGACATCGCGAAACCCGACAGCGCGAGGCCGAGCACGTTGGCGCGCTTGCGACGCGCGAGCATCCGCGCCGCGGTCGCGCTCGCCGCCGTGCTCGTCGAAGCGTTCGCCGTTGCGTTTTCCGTTGTGTTCGCCATCGCGTTCGCGCTCATATCCCGGCGCGCTTCGTGCCGCGGTCGGTGAGCCACTTCGCGGCTCCCAGCACGACGAAGGTGATCACGAACAGCAGCAGGCCGAGCGAGAACAATGCCGGAATGTGCAGACCCGGTTCGGCCTCGGCGAATTCGTTGGCGAGCGTCGATGCGATCGAGTTGCCCGGTGCGAACAGGCTCGACGCCAGGCGATTGGCGTTGCCGATCACGAAGGTGACCGCCATCGTCTCGCCCAGTGCGCGGCCCAGCCCGAGCAGGACTCCGCCGATCACGCCGACGCGCGTGTACGGCAGAACGACGTGGCGAACCACCTCCCAGGTCGTGCAACCGAGCCCGTAGGCCGATTCCTTCAGCACCGGAGGAACGGTCTCGAACACGTCGCGCATCACCGACGCGATGAACGGGATCACCATCAGCGCCAGCACCACGCCGGCGGTGAACACGCCGATGCCCAGCGGCGGCCCGGCGAACAGCGGCAGCCCGGTCGCGCTCAGCAGCGGCTGCACGTATTCCTGCAACAGCGGGGCGAGGATGAACAGCCCCCAGAAGCCGTAGATGATCGACGGAATCCCGGCGAGCAGTTCGATCGCCGTGCCGAGCGGGCGCTTCAGCGCCGTCGGGCACATTTCGGTCAGGAAGACCGCGATGCCGAAACTGATCGGCACGCCGATCAGCATCGCGATCGCCGACGTCACGAGTGTGCCGTATACCCCTATGACGGCGCCGAAGACGTCGTCGGTCGGGCTCCAGGTCGTGCCGTAGAGGAACGCGGGCCCGAACGCGCGAAGCGCCGGCCACGCCTCGAGGACCAGCGCGACGAGAATGCCGAACAACATGACCAGCACCAGCGTGGCGAAGGCCAGCGTCACGACATGGAAGGCGCGGTCCTGGAACGCGAAACGGCGCACGCGGGCGGCCAGCGCCTTGGCGCCTGCGCCCGCGTGCGGACCGGAGGCGACCGCGTCGGATCGGGATCCGAACGCGGTCTGATCCGCCGTACCGGCCATCGATCAGTGGGACTGCAACACCGGCTGGCCCGACGCGTCGCGGATCTGCTGCCACGACGCTTCGACCAGCTCGACGACCGCGGGCGGAAGCGCGACGTAGTCGAGTTCCTGCGCGAGCGCCTGGCCCTTGTTCAGCGCCCATCCGAAGAACTTCAGCACTTCGGCCGAACGCTCGGGATTCGCGGCGGCCTTGTGCATCAGGATGTAGGTCGCCGAAGTCATCGGCCATGCGTTCTCGCCGGGCTGGTTGTTCAGGTTCACGCCGAATCCGGGCGCTGCGTTCCAGTCGGCGTTCGCAGCGGCCGCCGCGAAGGTCTTCTCGTCGGGCTGCACGATGTTGCCGTCGCGGTTCACCATCGCCAGGTGCGTCAGCTTGTTCTGCTTGGCGTACGCGTATTCCACGTAGCCGATCGCGCCGCCGACCTTCGTTACGGTCGCCGCCACCCCGGCGTTGCCCTTGCCGCCGACGCCGGATTTCCAGTTCACCGTCTTGCCGGCGCCGATGTCGCTCTTGAAGCCCGACGAAACCTGCGACAGGTAGTTGGTGAACGCGGCGGTCGTCCCCGACGAGTCCGACCGGTAGACCAGCGTGATCGCGCTCGCCGGAAGTTGCACGCCGGGGTTGAGCGCGGCGATCTTCGCGTCGTTCCAGGTCGTGACCGCGCCGCGGAAGATGTCACCGAGCAGCGCACCGTCGAGCTTCATCTGGCCCGGCTGCACGCCCGGTAGATTGACGACGGCGACGATGCCGCCGATGACCGCCGGGAACTGCGCGAGCCCGTCCTTGTCGAGCTGCGGGCCCTTGACCGGGTCGTCCGAGGCGCCGAAATCGACGGTCTTCGCGAGGATCTGCTTGACGCCGCCGCCCGAGCCGATCGCCTGGTAGTTCACGCTGTTGCCGGTGGCCGCCTTGTAGGCTTCCGCCCACTTCGCGTACGCAGGCGCCGGGAACGTCGCGCCCGCGCCGGTGATGTCGGCGGCGTGCACCGTGGTTGCACCGAGCGCGATGGCGCAGGCGCCGAGGATCGTCTGGAGTCGTTTCATTGGTCCTGTCCGTGTGTACGAATCAGGGGAACACGTTACGAGCCGAAAATGACGGTTCCGTGACGGCGCTGCGAATCGGGCTTCGCGCATGGCGCAGGGGCAGGGATTCGCCGCGCGCACGGCCGGGCGCTTCGCCGGGGCCCGACGGCGTGTTCGGGGACGGATTCCGACTCGGGCCTGGGACGAACTCCGACTCGGGCGCGCCGGCTGCCAGGCTGCCGAATTCGCGCAGGGCCGATTCGCGCGTGTCCGATGCGGCCGCGCCCGATGCGTCCGTGCCCGATGCGTCCGTGCCCGATGAGGCCGCGCCGGGTGCGGTCGGCCGAATCGGCCAGGCAAGCCCGTAGGATGCGGCCGTGCGGGCGATCACGAAGTCGATTCGTGTCATGTCTGTCTCCTGCATTTCTGGACTGCATCGCGCAGGCTAGCGGGCGACGGTGACGGTTCGGTTGCAGGGGGCGCTGGACGTCGCTGCGTTCCTCGTCGTTCCTGGTTCGCGCCGCGAGCGTGCGAGCGTGCGGGAGGCAAGGCAGGCCGTGACGCAGCGATCCTTGTTCACGCCGCGAGCGCGCGGGCAACGGAATCGGGACGATCGACGAGGTCGGACGCGTCGCCGCCGCTCGCTTGCTCGCGTAATCGGGACGTCGACGAGCCCCGAAGCGCGCTGCCGCCCGCACGCTTGCGGAACCGGGACGCTCGAGGAACCCGGACGCGCCGTGACGCGGTCCGTCGCGGTGACGCTTGTCCGGAATACGGGCGGTTTCGGCGGTGGCGCGCTCGCTGCGGTCGAAATCGTTCGGAAGCCGGGCGCTTCAACCCGTGGCGATCGTGTCGGTCTGCTTCGGCTCGGTCGAGTCAGCCGCAACACGCCGGACCGCAGCAGGACCGGGGCTCGCCTGCTCCGCCCGCCGCGCCCGCCGCGCCCGCCGCGCCCGCCGCGCCTGCCGCGCCTGCCGCGCCTGCCCCGCTCGCCGCGCCTGCCGCGTCTGCCACGTTCCCCGCGCCCGCGACACTCCCCGCGCCCGCGACACTCGCCGTATCGGGTTTGCCAGCCGAGCCGGGCTTCCGGGCGCGAACGAACCCGCTCACGAACTTGCCGTCGACTTCCTGCGCCAGCCGACCGATCTCCCCAGCCTGGCCTGCGAGGAATTCCCGGGCGTCCTCGGCCGTGTAGACGCGCGTGATCTCGATCGCGCCCTCCACGAAACCTGCCGCCGCGAGCTTCGCCAGGTAATCCTCGTCCGATAACGCGCCCGCGACGCAGCCGATCCAGAGCTCCATGCTCTTGCGGATCGCCGGCGGAACCGCGCCGCGCACGATGACGTCGGATACCGCGAAGCGGCCGCCGGGTTTGAGCACGCGGAACGCCTCGCGCAGTACGCGGTCCTTGTCGGCCGACAGATTGATGACGCAGTTCGAGATCACCACGTCGACCGAATTGTCCGGCAGGGGAATGTCTTCGATTTCGCCCTCGAGGAAGTGCACGTTGGTCAAGCCGCTCTTGCGCTTGTTCTCTTCCGCGAGCGCCAGCATCCGTTCGGTCATGTCGAGGCCGAAGGCGCGTCCCGTCGGGCCTACGCGCCTTGCGGAAAGCAGCACGTCGATGCCGCCACCCGAGCCGAGGTCGAGCACCGTTTCACCGGGCTGCAGTTCCGCCAGCGCGGTGGGGTTGCCGCATCCCAGCGACGCCAGCAGCGCTGTTTCCGGTACATCGCCGGCCTGTGCGGCGTCGTAGAGGTCCGCGGTGATCGGATCCCAACTCGCCGGCGCCGCCGCGTCGGTGCCGCAGCAACTTGTGCTGGGGCCACAGCAACGGCTTGCCTCGCCCTGCGTGACACGTGCGGCCACTTCGCCGTATTTCTGCTTCACGAAGTCTTTCACGTCGGTCGATGGATTCATCGCTTCTCTCCTGATGTCGACTGCAGCAGATGACCTTCTGCGGTTCGTGCCTCGTGGATCCGTCCCCGGCCGGATCATCCGCGATGCCCTCGCGGTTCGGTCGCGACCGGCCCGCTCGTCGTCGCCCGCGGCGCGGCCGGAGCCGCGAACCGATGCCGCGACCGGTTGACCAGCGCGACCAGCGACAGCATCACCGGCACTTCGACGAGCACGCCGACCACGGTGGCGAGCGCGGCCCCCGAGTTCAGTCCGAACAGCGAGATCGCCACTGCCACCGCGAGTTCGAAGAAGTTCGAGGTGCCGATCAGGCAGGCCGGGCCGGCAATGTCGTGCGGCAGCTTCAGCATGCGTGCGCCGATCAGCGTGACCGCGAAGATTCCGTAGCTCTGCACGATCAGCGGCACCGCGATCATCGCGATCACCAGCGGCTGGGCGACGACGGTGCGCGCCTGGAAACCGAACAGCAGCACCACGGTGGCGATCAGGCCGACGATCGACCATGGCTTGAGCCGGGCGACGAAGCCGGTTACCGCGTGCGGCGAGCGACGCTCCAGGACGCGACGGGTGGCCATGCCGGCCAGCAGCGGCAGCACCACGTACAGCACCGTGGACAGCACCAGCGTTTCCCACGGCACCGTGATGTCGGTGACGCCGAGCAGGAAGGCGGCGATCGGCGCGTAGGCGAACACCATGATCAGGTCGTTCACCGACACCTGCACCAGCGTGTAGTTGGCGTCGCCCTTCACCAGTTGGCTCCACACGAACACCATCGCGGTGCACGGCGCCACGCCGAGCAGGATCATGCCGGCGATGTATTCGCTGGCCGACTGCGGATCGACCCAGGGCGCGAAGACGTACTGGAAGAACACCACGCCGAGCGCAGCCATCGTGAACGGCTTGACAAGCCAGTTGACCGCCAGCGTGAGGATCAGGCCCTGCGGCCGCTTCCCGACATCCTTGATCGCGTGCCAGTCGATCTGGATCATCATCGGATAGATCATGATCCAGATGAATACCGCCACCACCAGGTTCACCTGGGCGATTTCGAGCGCGGCGAGGAACCGGAATGCATCGGGTGCGATCAGGCCGAGGCCGACCCCGGCGACGATACCGAGCGCCACCCAGACGGTCAGGTAGCGTTCGAAGAGCCCCATTCCGGAGGACGCGAGCTTCATCACCGGTTGCGCGGCGCTGCTCATCGACGCTCTCCGATTTCCCGGATTTCCTTCTGGATCGCCATCGCGTCCAGCCGATCGAGCGGCAGCGACAGCATGAGTTCGATGCGGCGCTTCATCGTGACGGCAGCATCGCGAAAGGCCCTGGCTCTCGCGGCCTCGGGGCCTTCGATCGCCGCCGGATCCGGCATGCCCCAATGAGCGGTCATCGGCTGCCCCGGCCAGACCGGACACATCTCGCCGGCCGCCTGGTCGCACACGGTGAAGACGAAGTCCATCTGCGGTGCGCCCGGCGTAGCGAACTCGTCCCAGCTCTTGCTGCGAAAACCGTCGACGGGAATCCGTTGGTCCGCCAGCGTCTTCAGCGCAAGCGGATGCACGGCACCCTTCGGATGGCTGCCGGCGGAGAACGCCTTGAACCTTCCTTTGCCGAGTTCATTGAGCAGGCCTTCGGCGAGGATGGACCTCGCCGAGTTTCCGGTGCAGATGAACAGCACGTTGTACGGCTCGTCGGTTCCTTTCATTTCGAAATTCCATCGATTATTGAAATATGGATCGCATAAAAGGGTGTCGGTGTGCGCAACGCTCATCGGATGGTTCGGGCGCCTCAGGCGGATCGAACGGATCGGGCGCCCCGTGCGGATCGGGCGCCTCGGGCGCCTCGGGCGGTTCCGGCAGGTGAACGCGGTCGCGGCACGGCACGCGAAACTTCGGACGCCGCGCGAAAATCTCCGCATTGCTCGGGACGGCCTGCACAGCATTCGTCGGTAAGGTAACCGATCAGGTCGAGCATCACGGACATGTTCGCCCGATAGCGCTGGAACCGCCCCTCCTGCTGGACCGTCACCAACCCTGCCTGGGTCAGCGCCTTCAGGTGGAACGAAAGATTCGTCGGCGGCACGTCGAGCGTCGACGCAATCTCGCCGGCTACGAGTCCTTCCGGCCCCATCCTCACGAGCAGTCGGAACACATCCAGGCGAATGCCGGAAGCGAGCGAGTCGAAGACGGCGGTGGCAGCTAGCTTGTCCATGCTTTTGATACTACAACAACTGTTGAAGGATGGATAGCGGCGCTCGGCGCTCGG
>CAYZYC010000023.1:0-27817 GCA_964481165.1 uncultured Limnobacter sp.
CGCCGAGCATCGCAGGGCACCGCCGCGCAGCGGCGGCAAGCACCCGGCAGCGCGCACGGCCGACGGCCCGCGCCTTTGCACGCGCAGACCTCGGCACGCGAACACCTCGGCACGCGAACACCTCAGCAACGCGCAGACCCAGGCGCGCAGACACACCCATGCCGCGGATGACCCACCGCGCAACGGACCACTGACATGACCGACTCGAAGCCCTTCACGCTGCTGATCGCCGCCCTCGGCGGCGAAGGCGGCGGCGTCCTCAACGACTGGATCGTCGCCTGTGCGATCGACCAGCGGCTGCCGGTGCAGGCCACGTCGGTACCCGGCGTCGCACAGCGAACCGGATCGACGAGCTACTACATCGAGATGATGCGCACGCCGGCGCCGCAGGGCGCGCAACCGGTCTTCGCGCTGAACCCGATGCCCGGCGGCGTCGACGTCGTGCTGGCCAGCGAACTGCTCGAAGCGGCGCGCACGATCGAGCGCGGCTTCGTGCATCCGAAACGCACGACGTTGATCTCCGCAGCGCATCGCGTCTACACGACGCAGGAAAAGATGCAGATGGGCGACGGACGCTTCGAGGACGACCTCGTTCACGCGGCGGCGCGACGCCTGAGCGCCCGCTACATCAGCCTGGACATGGCCTCGCTCGCCACGGCGCACGGCACGGTGATCAGCGCCGTGATGTTCGGAGCGCTGGCCGGCGCGGGTGTGCTGCCCTGGTCGCGCGAAGTCTGCGAACGCGTGATCCGCACCGGCACGGTCGGCGTGCAGGCGAGCCTCGCCGGCTTCGCGGCTGCTTTCGAGACCGTCGCGACCGGCGCGGCGCGCGAAGCGCTCGCAGCCGCCAGCCCGTCCCCGAAGACGAGCCCGGAAATCTGGGCGCCGCTGCTCGCGACGCTTCCGCCGTCGATGCGCGAGCACGCTGCGCACGGAGTCGTTCGCGTGCTCGACTACCAGGATGCTCCGTACGCGCGCCTGTACGTCGAAAGGCTGCAACGCATCGCCGGCGCGGCCGGGGAAAGCCAGGGGCAGTCGGCAGTCGTGCACGCGTTCTCGGAGGCCGCACGCCACCTCGCGCTGTGGATGACCTACGAGGACGTGATCCGCGTGGCCGACCTGAAGTCGCGACGCAGCCGTTTCGATCGCATCCGCAGCGAGTCGCGCGCCCGCGACGGCGAGATCGTGCAGATCGTCGAGTACCTGAAGCCGGGTGTCGACGAGGTGGCGGCGGTACTGCCGGGCACGCTCGGCGCGCGGCTACGCGACTGGGCCAGGCGCACGGGCAGGCTCGAAACGCTGAATCGCGGGATGCATCTGCCGAGTACGCACGTCACCGGATTCCTGATGCTGCGTTTGCTCGCACGCATGCGCCGCCTGCGCCGCGGTTCGCTGCGCTTCCAGGAGGAGCAGCAGGCGATCGAACGCTGGCTGACGGCGCTCGGGCGTGCGCTGCCGGTGTCGCCGGAATTCGGCGCAGCGCTCGCCGAGCTTCCGCGGGTGCTCAAGGGCTACGGCGACACGCACCGGCGCGGTCGCGCGAGCTTCGCGCGCATCTTCGACACGCTGGTCGAGCGCGCGTTGTCGGCCGGGACGCCGACCGCCGGCGCAGCGCAGGAACTGCGTGCGGCCATCGACGCAGCGCTGGCCGAACCCGAAGGCCGCGAACTCGAGAAGTCGCTCGAGCAGGCCGGCATCGTGCCGTTGCCTCCGGTGGCCAAGCCGATCGTGTGGATGCGGAAACCGCGCGGCAACAAGCCGGATGTAGTACCTTCGCGCTGACGCGATCGACGCACCTGCGGCACCGTGCGGCAGCGCGGCGGCCCGACAAGAACACGCCTCGACCCTCACAGGAGACCTTCGATGACGCGCAAGCACGTTTCGCTGACCGTGGCGCTGGCCGCCGCGCTCGTGGCTTCGGCTCCGGCCGTCGCCCAGGACAAGCCGGTCGAGATGCGCTTCGCGAACTGGCTGCCGCCCACGCATCCGCTGGCCAAGCTCGGCTTCGAACCGTGGGCGAAATCGGTCGAGGCCGCTTCGAAGGGTTCGATCAAGGTCATGTTCTTCCCCGCCCAGCAACTCGGCAAGGCGCCGGATCACTACGACATGGCGCGCGACGGCATCGCCGATCTCACCTGGGTAAATCCCGGCTACCAGGCCGGACGCTTTCCGATGATCGCCGTGGGCGAACTTCCGATGCTGATCGGCAACGCCGGACGCGGATCGGCAGCGCTCGACGCCTGGTACCGCAACTACGCCGCGGCCGAGATGAAGGACGTGAAGCTGTGCTTCGCGCACGTGCACACCGGCACGCTGCACTCGAAGCAGCCGATCGCCGATCCCGCGCAGGTCAAGGGCATGAAGATCCGCCCGTCGAACGGAACGACTGCCGCATTCGTTTCGCTGCTCGGCGGCACCAACGTGCAGGTCTCCGCGCCGGAGTCGCGCGACGCGATCGAGAAAGGCGTTGCCGACGCGATCACGTTCCCATGGGAATCGATCCTCACCTTCGGGATCGACAAGGCGACGAAGTTCCACAACGACCAGAAACTGTACGCGTCCACCTTCGTCTGGGTATTGAACAAGGACTGGTACGGCAAGCTGTCGGCCACGCAGAAGAGCGTCATCGACGATCACTGCAGCAACGAATGGGCCGGCAAGGTCGGCGTCGCCTGGGGCGACAACGAGGACGCCGGGCAGGGCAAGCTCGAGAAGATGCCGGGCCACACGATCGTCCAGCTCACGCCCGAGCAGAAGAACGCCTGGCGCAAGGCGGCCGAGCCGCTGTATGCGCGCTGGGTCGAATCGGCAGGCAAGGTCGGCAACGACGGCAAGGCCGCACTCGAAGCGTTCCGCGCGGAGCTGAAGAAGCGCGACGCGCTGGACTGAGGGCCGGTTCCCGGGCCCCGGGCCGCCGAAGCCGGCGCCGATGAAGCGCCTTCTGTCGATCACCGAAAACACCGCGGCGCTCTTCCTGCTTGCAATCGCGTTGCTCACGGCGGGCAACGTGCTGTTGCGCGACGTCTTCAGCCAGCAGATTCCCGACTGGTTCGACGGCACCAAGCTGTTGCAGGCGATCGCGATCTTCTGGGGTATCGCGGTCGCCACGTATCGCGGCGGGCATATCGCCGTGGACATCGTCTGGGAGCACGTCGGCCGGCGCGGAAGGCGCCGGATCGACATCGTCGCCACGCTGGTCACTACCGCGTTTCTCGCGCCGCTCGCGTGGATGACCTGGGTGAAGGTGGCGAGCACCGGCACGCAGATCACGCACGACCTGCACCTTCCGGTCGTGTGGTTCTACGCGCTCGGCGCCGCCGGCGCGACCGTGGCGGCGCTGCTCGGCGCACTTCGCGTGATCGAGCTGTGGCGCGACGCCGGGCGTCTCGGCGAAGCCGGCGACGAAGCGGAGACACAGCGTGGATCGTGACCTGGTCGCGCTGCTCGGCTTCGTCGGCATGTTCGCGCTGATGGCGCTGCGCGTGCCGATCGGCGTGGCGATGGGAATCGCCGGCGTGGCGGGCTTCGCTGCGCTGACCAATCCGGGGACGGCACTGAACCTGCTGGCCAACGTCCCGCTCTCGGTTCTCACCGACTACAACCTGAGCGTCATTCCGATGTTCGTGCTGATGGGCGCGTTCGCATCGCATTCCGGAATGAGCACCGAATTGTTCGTGGCCGGGCGCGCGTGGCTCGGACACCGGCGCGGCGGACTCGCGCTCGCCACGGTGGCCGCGTGCGGAGGCTTCTCGGCGATCAACGGATCTTCGGTCGCCACGGCGGCGACGATGACGCAGGTGGCCCTGCCCGAGATGCGCCGTGCCGGGTACGAACCCGGCTTCTCCGCCGGAGCGATCGCGGCCGGAGGAACACTGGGCATCATGATCCCGCCGTCGGTCATCATGGTGCTGTACGGAATCATGACCGAGACGGACATCACCAAGCTGTTCGCGGCCGGCGTGGTTCCGGGACTGCTTGCGGTCGCGCTGTATTTCGCGGTGATCCAGTGGATCGGCTGGCGCTCGCCCGCGAGTTTTCCGCGCGGCGAACGCCACGACTGGCGCGAACGCTTCGCATCGCTGAAGGACCTGTGGGCTGTCGTGCTGCTGTTCCTGTTCGTTCTCGGCGGGATCTACGGCGGCATCTTCACCGTGCAGGAGGCCGCCGGCGTCGGAGCGATCGGTACGCTGCTGATCGGCATCGCGCGGGGCCGGTTGCGCCCGGCGCAGGTGCGCGCGGCGCTGGTCGATGCGCTGCGCGTGTCCTCGGCGATCATGCTGATCGTCGTGGGGGCGTACCTGTTCGGCTATTTCCTGACGATCACGCAGTTCACGCAGAAGGCCGTCGACCTGCTCGTCAACCTGCCGGTGGGCGCCTACGGCGTGCTCGCCCTCGTGATGGTCGGATACCTGATCCTCGGCGCGGTGATGGACGAACTGGCGATGATCCTTCTCACCGTGCCGATCGTCTATCCGGCGATGATGCACCTGGGCTTCGACCCGATCTGGTTCGGCGTGATCGTCGTGATGGCCGTCACCTTCGGAATGATCTGCCCGCCGGTCGGGATGAACGTCTTCGTGATCAACTCGATTGCGCGCGACGTGTCGCTCGGTCGCATCTATCGGGGCACGATGCCGTTCATCGCGGTCGACGTCGTCCGCCTGGTGATCCTCTGCGCGTTTCCCGCACTGTCGCTGTGGCTGCCGTCGACGATGGGACCGTGACCGCGGCGATCCCGCCGGCGCTTCCGCTCCCCCTTCACGGTCGCCATGGCGACACCGCCGCCGCTGCGAACAGCACGAGCAATCCCGCGAGTGTCCAGCGGCTGCCGCGGTTGCGCAGCGCCCAGACGAGCGGGTCGTCGGTCATCCGGCCGCGCGCGGTCGCCAGCCACAACCTGCCGATCCAGATCAGCAGTCCGACGAGCATCATCCACAGAATCTGCGGCGACGCATACCGCCGCTCGACGTCGGGGTCGTGCACGTACAGCGCGAGCACCAGCAGCGCCGCGCACGAAGTCGCGATTCCCAGCGTCTGCAGCACCGGCAGGTCCGTGGTCCGGTATCCGCGTCCTTCGCCCGTGTGCTCGCCGCGATCGATGCGTGCGACGAGTTCTCCGCATCGTTTCACCAGCGCAAGGCTGAAGAACATGAACACCGAGAACGCGATCAACCAGTAGGAAACCTCGACGCCGATCGCCGCTCCTCCGGCGAGCACGCGGATCGTGTAGAGCCCCGCGAGCGTCGCAACGTCGAGCAACGCGACTCGCCGGGCGAATCCCGAATAGATCCCCGTCACCGCGAGGTAGAAGAGCACCCACGACGCGAACCCGGAGCCGACGAATGCCGCGACGGCCAGCGACAGCAGCAGCAGCGCCGCGGCGCCCGCGAAACCGCTGCGAACCGAAAGGGTGCCGGCGGCGAACGGGCGGTCGCGCTTGCGCGGATGACGGCGGTCGGACGCGAGATCGAGCAGATCGTTGAGCACGTATCCGCTCGAGGCTGCCAGGCTGAACGACGCGACGCCGAGCAGCGCCAGGACGAGCGCCGGGACTTCGTCGACGCGAAACGACGCAAGCAGCGGAACGAGCACCAGCAGGTTCTTCAGCCATTGGTGCGGCCGAACGGCCTGCAGCCAGGAGCGCGCCTTCTGCGCGACCGAGGCTTGCGGATCGAAGACTTCGGCGACATCGGCGCGGCGGCGTGCGGCCGCCAGCACGCGTTCGGTCGCACCGGCAACGATCGCGTGACGCGCCTGCGCGAAGATCGCGATGTCCTCGGGGCCGTTTCCGCAATAGTCGAAGCGTTCGCCCTGCGCGTCGCGACGGATCGCTTCGAGCTTGGTGCGCCCCTTCAGGTTGGTCCTGCCGTCGCTTGCGAGCACTCCGTCGAACAGTTCCACCCCTTCGGACTGCGCGATCGATTCCGCTACTGCCTGCGCCACCGTGCGGTCGGCTGCCGTGGCGAGGACGATCCGCCTGCCGGCCGCATGCTGCTCGCGCAGCCACGCGAACAGCTTCTCGTGCCGCGGCATCGTCTCGACGTCGTGTTTTCCGAGGGCAGCCATCCGGCGCTTGAACTGCGCGCGGCCTCCGGCGATCGAGCCCAGCGCCGCCAGTGCGGAGATCGCACGCGCCTGCAGCGCGCCGGCGAACGATTCCCACAGCGTGTCGGTTCGCAACAGGCATCCGTCGAGATCGACGTACAGGGGAACGTCGACGTCCTGGCCGATCACGCTCACGACGGATCCTCGAGCCGCCGTTCGAGGCGGCGCACGCGACGTGCCAGCGTCTCGAGGTCGGCACGCTGCGGGACGCGCCAGCCGGACCAGAACAGCTCGACCATCGACGAAGCAGTGCGGTTCGGATCGAGGGTGCGCCCGCGCGCGAGCCGATGCCAGACATGGTGCTCGAGTCCGCCGAAGACCATGTCGCGCGCGAGCGCCGCGTCGAGATCCGCACGAAGCTCGCCGCGTTCGATTCCGTCGTGCAGCGTGCGCATCAGGAAATGTCCGTAACGGCGATTCAGGTCGTGCAGTTGCGATCCGAAGTACAGGCTCTGGCCGCGCGACTCGCGCACGATCAGGCGCGCGAAGTCCGGATCGTCGATCGCGATCTGCAGATGCCGCGCGATCAGGTAGGTGAGTCGCGAACGCGTGTCGGCGATCGCCGCGAAGCGCGGTTCGATGTCGGCGATCAGCCGATCGTAGAACTCGGCGAGCACCGCATCGAGCAGGTCGCGCTTGTTGCGAAAGTACGTATAGATCGTGCCTTCGACGCACCCGGCCCGCAGCGCGATCTCGCCGACCGCAGCCTCCTCGAATGCGCGTTCGAGAAAGACCGCGCGTGCCGCCGCGAGGATTTCCGCGCGGCGAACCGGCTTGCGTCTGCGAGGCAGCTGGACCGTCATGGACAGATCCCTACTGAGTGCCGCTCAGTATAGATACGGAACGACTGCACGAGCAACGGTCGCTGAACGCGCACGGCGCGCCCGACCGTTTGCTGCGCCGCCGCTTGACCTGTCCGCACGCTGCAGGCACTTTACTGAACTTCACTCAGTATCGCGGTCCAATGAGTGTCGCCGCCTACCGCTCGATTTTCCGCCCTGGCCTCTTTGCGGGCAAGGTCGTGCTGGTCACGGGTTCCGGTTCCGGCATCGGACGATGCACGGCGCACGAGCTTGCGGCGCTGGGAGCATCGGTCGCGCTCGCCGGGCGCAGGCCCGAGAAGCTCGATCGCGTCGCGCACGAGCTTTCGGCAACCGGCGCGCGGGTCAGCTGCCATCCGACCGACATTCGCGACGAGCAGGCTGTCAAGGCGCTGGTTGCCGCGGTGCTCGCGGCACACGGACGCCTGGACGGCCTGGTGAACAACGCCGGCGGACAGTTCCCGGCTGCTCTGGAATCGATCTCGACCAACGGCTGGGACGCGGTGCTTCGAACGAACCTGACCGGCGGGTTCCTGGTCGCGCGCGAGAGCTACCTGCAGTGGATGCAGGCGCACGGCGGCGCCATCGTGAACCTGATCGCCGACATTTGGAACGGAATGCCCGGAATGGCGCACTCGGGCGCCGCGCGCGCCGGGATGCTCAACCTCACCGAATCGGCAGCCTGCGAATGGGCCTGCAACGGCGTACGCGTCAACGCGGTGGCCCCCGGATGGATCGCCTCGAGCGGACTGGACACCTACGGGCCGGCGATGGCTGCGCAACTGCGTCGACTTCGATCGATCGTTCCGCTGCAGCGTCTCGGCACCGAATCCGAGGTGTCGGCGGCGATCGTGTTCCTGCTGTCCGAAGCGGCCGCGTTCATCACGGGCAGCTGCCTCCGGCTCGACGGCGGCGTGCCGAATGCGCGCCACACGTGGCCGGCGCGTGCGCCCGCGCACGACAGCGACGCGACCGCCGAATTCAACGGCTTTCACCTCGCGAGCCGCCCGCGCGTGCTCGACGAGGAATAGCCGGCGGCCGCCTTCTCCGCGCAACCATGGCGATTTTCGAATCGCGGATCGATCCGGACGGAACCGGGTTCACCGAGCGACGCACGCGCATGCTCGCACTCGTCGAGGAGTTGCGCGCGCTCGAGGCGCGCGCGCGCGACGCTTCGGCGCGTGCGGCACCCCTGTTCGAGCGACGCGGCCAGTTGCTTCCGCGCGAGCGGCTCGCGCGCCTGCTCGATCCGGGCAGCCCCTGGCTCGAGCTTTCGACGATGGCCGGACACGGGCTCGACGACGCGGACCCGCAACGCAGCATCCCGGGCGCCGGGGTGATCTGCGGGATCGGTTTCGTCTCGCGCACCCGCTGCCTCGTCGTCGCGAACGACTCGGGAATCGACGCGGGAGCGATCCAGAGCATGGGACGCGAGAAGATGCTGCGCGCGCAGCAGATCGCGCTGGAGAACCGGTTGCCGCTGGTGCAGTCGATCGAATCGGCGGGTGCGAACCTGCTGCGCTATCGCGTCGAGGATTTCGTCGACGGCGGACGGCTGTTCTGCAACCTCGCGCGACTTTCGGCCGAAGGCATTCCGGTCGTGGCCATCGTGCACGGATCGTCGACGGCGGGCGGTGCCTACCTCCCCGGGCTCTCCGACTACGTGATCATGGTGCGCGGGCGAGCGAAAGCGTTCCTCGCCGGACCGCCGCTGCTGCGCGCGGCCACGGGCGAGATCGCCACCGACGAGGAACTCGGCGGCGCCGAGATGCACGCAACGGTATCGGGACTCGCCGAATACCTCGCCGAAGACGACGCGGATGCGGTCCGCATTGCGCGCGAGGTCGTGGGCCGTCTCGGATTCGCGCGCGAAGCCAGCGGCAAACCCGGCGGCGTCGAACCGCGCTATCCGGTGGACGAGCTGGCAGGCGTCGCGCCGCTCGACTTCCGCCAGCCATGCGAGATGCGGGAAGTCGTCGCGCGCATCGTCGACGCATCGGAGTTCTTCGAGTTCCAGCCCGCCTACGGAGCGCAGACCGTGTGCGCGCACGCCGAAGTACACGGCCACCGTGTCGGAATCCTGACCAACAACGGTCCGATCGACCCGGCCGGCGCCAACAAGGCGACGCACTTCATCCAGGCCTGCTGCCAGAGCGGCACGGCGTTGCTGTATCTGCAGAACACGACCGGATACATCGTCGGGCGCGAAAGCGAACAGGCGGGAATGATCAAGCACGGTGCGAAGATGATCCAGGCGGTGGCGAACGCGGACGTGCCGTCGATCACGCTGCACTGCGGCGCCTCGTTCGGCGCCGGCAACTACGGAATGTGCGGCCGCGCCTTCGGTCCACGCTTCGTCTTCTCGTGGCCCAACGCGCGCACCGCGGTGATGGGCGGCGAGCAGGCGGCCGCGACGATGCGCATCGTCAGCGAGGCCACGGCGCGCCGGCGCGGCGAGGCGCCGGACGCCGCCCAGCTCGACGCGCTCGAGCGGCGCATCGTCGAGAACTTCGAACGGCAGGCCGGTGCGCTGCACACCAGCGCACGCATGCTCGACGACGGCATTGTCGACCCGCGCGACACCCGAAAGCTGCTCGCCTTCGTCCTCGACACCTGTGCCGAGGCACGGGCGCGCACCCTGCATCCGTCCAGTTTCGGCGTCGCGCGCCCGTGATGCGCACGACGTCATCGCGAGAGGGTTCGTCGAGATGATCTACACCGAACAGCACGAACAGTTGCAGCACTCGGTTCGCCGCTTCATCGACGCCGAAGTCAATCCGCACGTCGCCGAATGGGAGGCGGCCGGCGCCTTTCCCGCGCGCGAACTCTTTCGCAAGATGGGTCGGCTCGGATTCCTCGGCGTCACGAAACCCGTCGAATACGGCGGCGCCGGTCTCGACTATTCGTATTCGGTCGCCGTGTCCGAGGCGCTCGGACATGCACACTGCGGCGGCGTTCCGATGGCGATCGGCGTGCAGACGGACATGGCGACTCCCGCGCTCGCGCGTTTCGGAAGCGACGAGATCAAGCGCGAGTTCCTTGCTCCGTCGATCTCCGGCGAGCGCGTCGCGTGCCTGGGAGTCTCCGAAGTCGGCGCCGGTTCGGACGTCGCATCGATTCGCACGCAGGCGCGCAAGGACGGCGACGACTACGTGATCCGCGGCGGAAAGATGTGGACGACCAGCGGCACGCAGGCCGACTGGATGTGCCTGCTGGCCAACACTTCCGAAGGTGCGCCACACCGCAACAAGACGCTGATCTGCCTGCCGATGGATACGCCGGGAATCGAGATCGCCCGCAAGCTGCGCAAGGCCGGGATGCATTCGTCGGACACCGCGCAGATCTTCTTCGACGACGTCCGCGTGCCGCAGCGCTACCGCATCGGCGAAGAGGGAATGGGCTTCGCCTACCAGATGATGCAGTTCCAGGAGGAGCGGCTGTGGGCGGCAGCCAATGCGATGTCGGCCGGGACGATCGTCACGGAGACGATCGCCTATCTGCGCGAGCGCCAGGCATTCGGGCAGCCGCTACTGGCCAACCAGTTCGTGTATTTCAAGCTCGCCGAGCTGAACACCGAAATCGAGTGCCTGCGCGCGTTGCTGTACCGTGCCGTCGAGCTGTACGTGGCGGGCAACGACGTCACGCAGCTGGCATCGATGGCCAAGCTCAAGGCGGGTCGCGTCGCGCGCGAAGTCGCCGACTGGTGCCTGCAGTTCTGGGGCGGAATGGGCTACATCGAGGACACGCGCGTAAACCGCTACTGGCGCGATTCGCGGCTCGTTTCGATCGGCGGCGGAGCCGACGAGGTCATGCTCGGGATCATCGCGAAGACGATGGGAATCCTGCCGCGCGCATGAACTCCATCACGCGTCCGAACCCCGGTTTCGACACGCTGCTCGTCGCCAATCGCGGCGAGATCGCGTGCCGGATCATTCGCACGGCCCGGAGGCTGGGGCTGCGCACCGTCGCGGTATGCACGACGGTCGACGTCGATGCGCCGCACGTCGCGCTGGCCGACGAGGCGCAGTTCCTGGACGGCGACTCGCCGCTGCGCAGCCACCTGTCGATCGAATCGCTGCTGCTGGCGTGCCGCCGAAGTGCAGCAGGCGCCGTGCATCCGGGGTACGGCTTCCTCTCGGAAAGCCCGGCATTCGCGCGCGCCTGCACAGCCGCCGGCATCGTTTTCGTCGGGCCCGCCGCCGAAACGATCGAGCTGCTGGGCAACAAGGCGCGCGCGAAGGAGCTCGCGCAGCGGATCGGCGTTCCGACGCTGCCGGGCTATGCGGGTGCGGATCAGTCGATTGCCGCACTGCACCGCGAAGCTTCGCGCATCGGCACGCCACTGATGATCAAGGCCGCCGCCGGGGGCGGCGGCCGCGGCATGCGCCGCGTCGACGATCTCGCGCGGTTCCCGTCGCTGGTCGAATCGGCGCGCACCGAGGCGTTCGCCGCGTTCGGCGACGGCACGCTGCTGCTCGAAAAGCTCGCCGACGGCGCACGGCACGTGGAAATCCAGATCGTCGCCGACGCGTTCGGCCGATGCGTGCACCTGGGCGATCGCGACTGCTCGACGCAGCGCCGCCACCAGAAGATCATCGAGGAAGCCCCCGCACCGGGTCTTTCGGTGCAACAGCGCGAAGCGATCGCGGACGCTGCCGTCCGGCTTGCCGATGCCGCAGGTTATCGTGGGGCCGGAACCGTCGAATTCCTGCTGATGCCCGACGGTGGCTTTTGGTTCATCGAGGTCAACGCACGCTTGCAGGTCGAACATCGGGTCACCGAGGAGATCACCGGCATCGACCTGGTCGAGGCGCAACTGCGCATCGCGCGCGGCGAGGCGCTGCCGTGGTCGCAGTCCGGGATCCGGTTCGACGGCCACGCCATCGAGGCGAGGCTGTGCGCCGAAGACGCCTCCGATGGATTCGCGCCGCAGAGCGGCGACATCGTCTCGTGGAGAATCCCTTCGGCGCCGTACCTGCGCGTCGATCACGCGCTCGGAGAAAACGCATCGGTGTCGCCGCACTTCGATTCGATGATCGCCAAGGTCGTCGCACACGGGCGCGACCGCGACGAGGCGCGCAGGCGGCTGATCGCGGCACTCGCCGAGCTGTCGTTGCTGGGCCCGCGGACGAACCGCGCGTTGCTCGGAGCATGCCTGCGCGACGTCGCTTTCGTCGATGCCCGGTTGCACACCGGGTGGCTCGGGCAGGTCGCCCGGCACGTGGATGCACCCGCCGTGCACGACGACTGGAAGGCCGCGGCGAGTGCGTTCCTCGTGCATTCGCAGGCCCGCGCCCACGCGGCGCTCGCGAACTGGTCGTCCACCGGAGCGCGCTCGGTCGTCGTATCGCCGCTTGCCGACGACGGCAGCGGCTGGCTCGCACGCATCGCTGCGACCGCCGGCGGTTATCGTGTGCGCATCGGATCGAGCGAGCACGAAGTGCGTTTCGGCGACGACGACGCGGTCTGGGTCGACGGAAGGCGCCGGCGAATGCACGCGTATTGCGCGTTCGGCGCCTCCGGTGCGGTGCATGCGTGGCTGGACCTCGACGGCGTGACCGCGTGCATCGTCGATGGCGGCGCGCTCGCGGCGCAGCCGAAGCAGGCGCAGGGCAGCGCCGACGTTCGCGCGGCGATGCACGGTCGGGTCGCGTCGATCGTCGTTCGCGCCGGAGACGCGGTGCAGGCGGGACAGACGCTACTCTTGCTGGAGGCGATGAAGATGGAGCACCGCATCGCGGCCCCGGTCGCCGGCCGCATCGCGGAGTTGCCCGTGAAGGCCGGAGCGCAGGTGACGCCATCGACACTGCTTGCGCGCATCGAGGCGGCGTCCGCGCCGCACGCCGTCTC
Source organism: uncultured Limnobacter sp. (assembly GCA_964481165.1). Lineage (GTDB taxonomy): Bacteria > Pseudomonadota > Gammaproteobacteria > Burkholderiales > Burkholderiaceae_E > Zeimonas. Next base: position 12,777 of record CAYZYC010000023.1, read on the forward strand.
GCAATCCCGGGATCGAGGAGAGGCAAATGGATTCGCCGCTGGTTCTTCATGAGACGGACGGCGCGGTCGCAACGATCACGCTGAACCGTCCCGACGTGCTGAACGCACTCGACGATGCGCTGGCCTGCGCGTTGCTCGAAGCGGTCGAACGCGCCGGCGCCGACCCGCAAGTTCGCGCCGTCGTGATCACCGGCGCGGGCCGCGGGTTCTCGTCGGGCGCCGACCTCGCTTCCGTGACGCCCGACGTCGCGATCGACCTCGGTGCTCTGCTGCGCCAGCGCTACCACCCGCTGATCCTCGCGATCCGCTCGATGCCCAAGCCCGTCGTCTGCGCGGTCAACGGCGCCGCCGCCGGCGCGGGAATGAGCATCGCCCTCGCCGGGGACATCGTGCTCGCGGCGCGCTCGGCCTGGTTCGTGCAGGCGTTCGTAAAGATCGGGCTCGTGCCCGACGCCGGAAGCACGTGGCTGCTGCCGCGGCTGGTCGGCGAAGCGCGTGCCCGGGCGCTGGCGCTGCTCGGCGAGCGGATCGACGCGGAAACCGCGCAGCGTTTCGGGATGATCTGGCAGGTGTTCGACGACGCGGAACTGCTGCCCGAAGCGCAGCGGCTCGCATCGCACCTGTCCACCCAGCCGACGCGGGCACACGCGCTGATCAAGCAGGCGCTCGGCGGCAGCTCCGAGCGCAGCCTCGCCGCGCAGCTCGAACAGGAAGCGACATTGCAGACGCAGGCCGGGCGCACCGACGACTTCCGCGAAGGAGTCGCCGCATTCCTCGAGCGGCGCGCGCCGGTGTTCCGGGGTCGATGATGACGGCGCCCATGCCGGAACCGGTGGCGCGCTCGCCCGAAGAGCAGCGGCGCTTCGAGGAGGCGCTGCGCGAGCTCTTCGAGGTGCGCATCCCCTTCAACACGACGCTGGGCATCCGCGTCGAGTCGTTCGACGTTTCGGCGCCGCGCGTTTCCTTCGAGATGCGCCGCGACCTCGTCGGCCACTACCTGTACGGGCGCCTGCACGGTGGCGTGATCTCGTCGGTACTCGACGCGGCCGGCGGGTTCGCGCTGATGTGCGCGATCGGGGACAAGCACCGCGGCGAGACGACCGAACAGGTCATGCACCGCTTCGCACGGATGGGAACGATCGACCTGCGCATCGACTTCCTGAGGCCGGGCCTCGGCCAGCGCTTCGACGCCGTCGCCCGGATCACGCGGCTCGGCGGGCGGATCGGCTCGGTGCAGACGACGCTGACCAACGATGCCGGCGAGCTGATCGCGACGGGGTCGGCCGCGTACGTGATCAGTTGACGACGCCACCGGTTCGGGGTTTCCCCGGCCCGCCAAGCATTGCGGTTCCGTATTACCATCAGCGCCGACCACCGATCGCGCCACCCTCCCGGCGCGGGGCATTCGGGTGCGCAGATCACGAGGAGACCCGGCCCTTGCAGGTGCTGCAACTTCTGGTCAGCGGTATCGCACAAGGTTGCATCTACGGCCTGATCGCACTCGGCTTCGTGCTGATCTACAAAGCCACGGAAACGGTCAGCTTCGCGCAGGGCGAGTTGATGATGCTCGGCGCGTTCACCGGCCTCGCGCTGACCGTCGTCGTCCCGTTCTGGGTTTCGGTCATCGGCGCCGTCGTCGTGATGACGGCGTTGGGAATCGCGCTCGAGCGCGTCGTCATCCGCCCGATCCTGGGCCAGCCCGCGTTCTCGATCGTCATGCTGACGATCGGCATCGGCTACGTCGCGCGCGGGGCGATCACGATGGTGCCGAACGTCGGCACCGATACGCACACGATGCCGGTGCCGTACCGCAATGCGATCGTCGAGATGGGCGGCGTCGTGTTCGCGGTCGAACAGCTCGCGGTCATCGTCGTCACCGCGCTTCTGTGCGCGCTGCTGTACTTCGGTTTTCGCTACAGCAAGGTCGGTCTCGCGATGCAGGCGTCGTCGCAGAACCAGCTGGCCGCGTACTACATGGGCATTCCCGTCAAGCGCCTGAACGGTCTCGTGTGGGGGCTCGCGGCCGCCGTCGCCGCGATCGCCGGCCTGCTGCTGGCGCCGATCACCTTCGTGCACGCGAACATGGGAATCATCGCCTTGAAGGCGTTTCCGGCGGCGGTCGTCGGCGGCTTCGGCAGCCTGCCCGGGGCGATCGTCGGCGGCATCGTGATCGGCGTCGTCGAATCGCTTTCGGGCTTCTACCTTCCGGAAGGATTCAAGGACGTCGCCGCGTACGTCGTCGTGCTCCTGATGTTGGCCATCATGCCGAACGGACTGTTCGGCGAGAGCCTTCGCAAGAAGGTGTGACAGCCGATGCGCTTCGTATTCAAGACCGACTACGACCAGGACATCGATCTCGCGAAGCACGCCGGGCACCGCTTCTGGTACGCAGTGCTGCTCGTGCTGCTGGCAGCCGCGCCGATTCTCCTGCCCGAGTACTGGCTTGCGCAGCTGACCTTCATCCTCATCTACGGAATCGTCGGCCTCGGGCTGATGCTGCTCGCGGGCTACACCGGACTGTTCTCGCTCGGACATGCGGCATTCCTCGGCGTCGGCGCGTATACGCAGGCGGTGCTGGCCGCGATGGGCTGGCCGTTTCCTTTTTCGCTGGCGGCGGCAGCGGCGTTATCGGCGGCAGTCGGCGCGGTCGTCGGGCTGCCGGCACTGCGCGTGAAGGGAATCTACCTCGCGATCGCGACCCTCGCCTTCGGCTTCATCGTCGAGGAAGTGCTCGCACGCTGGGAAAGCGTGACCGGGGGCAACGCCGGCAAGGCGGTCGGCTCCATCGACATCTTCGGCTGGCGGGCGGACACGTCGGCATCGTTCTATTTCGTCTGCCTGGTGTGCGCCATCGCCTGCACGCTCATCGTCGCGAACCTGTTGCGATCGTCGACCGGACGCGCCTTCGTGGCCATCCGCGACTCCGAGATCTCGGCGCAGAGCATGGGGATCCACCTCGCACGGTACAAGACGGTGTCGTTCATGACCTCCGCGGCGCTCGCCGGCGTCGGCGGAGCGCTGTACGCGCACCAGATCCGCTTCCTCTCGCCGGACCAGTTCGGGATCCTCCAGTCGATCGACCTCCTGCTGATGATCGTGATCGGCGGGCTCGGATCGATTCACGGCGCCTTCCTGGGCGCAGCGTTCCTGATCACGATGCCGCAGCTGATCTCGATCGGCAAGGATCTGCTGCCGGCGGCGATCGGCCAGGCAACCGGCCTGCAAGGCGTCGTCTACGGCCTGGTACTGATCGCCTTCGTGCTCTTCGAACCGCTCGGCCTGTACGGTCGATGGTTGAAGACGCGAACCTGGTTCTCGCTGTTTCCTTTCTACCGCCAGGGCCTGTTCCGAAGGCAGAAGACGTTCCAGAAATCGGACCGGTTGCGATGAACGAAATCCTGCTCTCGGCGCGCGATGTCTCGGTGCGATTCGGCGGCGTCCGGGCGGTCGATTCGGTCAGCTTCGACGTGCGTCGCGGCGAGGTCTTCACGCTGATCGGCCCCAACGGCGCCGGCAAGACCACGCTGTTCAACCTGATCAGCCGCATCTACGAACCGGCGTCCGGTTCGCTCGAGTTCGAAGGCACGCCGCTGGCGAGCGTTCCCCCGCACCGGATTGCCAGCCTGGGTATCGCGCGTACGTTCCAGAACATCGAGTTGTTCGAGCATGCCACGGTGCTGCACAACCTGCTCATCGGCCGGCACATTCACCGCAGCAGCGGATTCTGGCGCGAGATCGTTTTCGCGCCGTCGGTCCGGGCCGCCGAACGCGCCACCCGGCGCAAGGTCGAGGAAGTGATCGACTTCCTCGACCTGCAGCACTACCGCGACGCGATGGTCGCCGGGCTTCCCTATGGCGTGCGCAAGGTCGTCGAACTCGCGCGCGCGCTGTGCACCGAGCCGAAACTGCTGCTGCTCGACGAGCCGTCCTCGGGACTGAACGTCGAGGAGACCGGCGACATGGCCTTCTGGATCCAGGACCTGCGAGACGACCTCGGAATCACCGTGCTGATGGTCGAGCACGACATGTCGCTCGTGTCGCGCGTCTCCGACCGCGTGCTCGCAATGAACCAGGGGCAGGCGATCGCGCTCGGCTCGCCGGCCGAGGTGCAGGCCGAACCGGCCGTGATCGAGGCCTACCTCGGAACCGCCGCCGATGCGGCGTCGCTTCGCAGGGCCGCCTGATGAGCGACGCGATTCTCGATCTTCTGAACGTCGAGAGCGCGTACGGCCCGATCAAGGCCATCCGCGGCGTCAGCCTGCAGGTGCGCAGGAGCGAGATCGTCGCCGTGCTCGGTTCCAACGGTGCGGGAAAGACGACGATCCTGCGGACGATCTCCGGAATCATCGATCCACGCCGCGGCTCGATCGAATTCGACGGCGAGAACATCACCGCGAAGGACCCCGCGTACATCGTCCAGCGCGGCCTCGGACACGTGCCCGAAGGGCGCGAGGTCTTCCCGTTGCTGTCGGTGCACGACAACCTGATGATGGGCGCATACACGCGCTCCGATCGCGACGCGATCGCCCGGGATCTCGCCGTCGTGTTCTCGTACTTCCCGATCCTGCGCGAACGCGCCGGGCAACAGGCGGGACTGCTTTCGGGCGGCCAGCAGCAGATGCTGGCGATTTCGCGCGCGCTCATGGCTGCGCCGAAATTGATGCTGCTCGATGAACCGAGCCTCGGGCTGTCGCCGAAGCTGACCAGGGAGATCTTCGAGATCGTCGTGCGGATCAACCGGGAACGCGGTACGACGATGCTGCTCGTCGAGCAGAACGCGAACATGGCGTTGAACGCCGCCGACCGCGGCTACGTGCTCGAGAACGGCCGTATCGTCCTGGAAGACACCTGCGCGCGGTTGCGGGAGAAGGACGACGTGCGCGAGTTCTACCTGGGAATTCACGAGACCGCAGCGCGCGGCGAGCGGCGCTGGAAGAAGAAGAAGACATGGCGGTGAAGCGATGAGCGTGCTCTGGAACCTGAGCCACATCCGCCCGAACACCGAAATCGTCGTGCCGGGCGAAACGATGCCCGAGCTCTTTCGCAACGCGGTCGCCAGACGCGGCGAATCGGTATTCATGCGCGAGAAGGAGTTCGGGATCTGGCGCGCGTGGTCGTGGCGCGAGACCGCGCAGGCCGTGCGCGAAGTCTCGATGGGCCTGGCCTCGCTCGGTTTCGAGCCCGGCGAACGCGCCTCCATTCTCTCGAACACGGTCGTCGAGTGGGTGATCTCCGACCTGGCGGTGCTCTGCGCGGCCGGCGTATCGAACGGCATCTACCCGACGGATTCGCCGGAGCAGATCCGCTACATCTGCGAAGACTCGCGGACGGTCGTCGTATTCGTCGAAGACGACGAGCAACTCGACAAGCTGCTCGAGGTACGCGCGCAGTTGCCGCTGCTTCGCCGGATCGTCGTCTTCGACATGAACGGACTGAAGCACTTCGACGACCCGATGGTCATCGGCTTCGACGCATTGCGCGAAGCCGGAGCGCGCTACGACGCAGCGCACCCCGGGGAGTTCGACCGCCGTTGCGCGATCGCGAAACCGGACGACCTCGCGATCCTGATCTACACGTCGGGAACCACGGGGCGCCCGAAAGGCGCGATGCACAGCCACCGCGGGCTCGTGTATACGGTGCGCGGCTTCAACCTGATCATTTCGCAGCACGAGAACGACGAGCGCATGTCGTTTCTGCCGTTGTGCCACGTCGCAGAGCGACTCGGCGGCGAATACTTCTCGATCTACTCGGGCGCCCGGCTGAACTTCGTGGAGAACCCGGACACCGTTCCGGAGAACGTTCGCGAGATCGCGCCGACGGTGTTCCTCGCGGTGCCGCGCGTGTGGGAGAAATTCTATTCGGCGGTATCGATCGCCGTATCCGAAGCCGCGCGTGTGCAGCAGCTCGCCTATCGCTGGGCGATCGGCATCGGACAGCGCGTCGCCGACCGGGTGCTCGCCGGCGAACCGGTGTCGGCAATGCTCAAAGCGGCCTTTCGCGTCGCCCGCTTCGTCGCGCTCGACAACGTGCGCACGATGATCGGGATCCATCGGGCACGCTATCTGGTTACCGGCGCGGCGCCGATCTCTCCGGACCTCGTTCGGTGGTACCTGTCGCTCGGCGTTCCGATGTTCGAGGTCTGGGGGCAGACCGAGTCGTGCGGCGCCTCCACCGGCATGCCCCCCGAACGCATCAAGACCGGTTCGATCGGGATTGCGGCGCCGTACAACGAAGTGCGCGTCGATCCGCAGACGAACGAGCTGCTCATTCGCGGCCCGAACGTCTTCATGGGCTACCTGAACCAGCCGGACAAGACGGCCGAGACGATCGACGCCGACGGCTGGTTGCACACCGGCGACGTCGGCACGGTCGATGCGGACGGGTACTTCCGGATCACCGACCGGATGAAGGACATCATCATCACCGCGGGCGGAAAGAACGTCACGCCGAGCGAGATAGAGAACGAGCTGAAGTTCTCCCCGTACATTACCGACGCGGTACTCGTCGGCGACCGGCGCCCTTTCCTGACCGCGCTGATCATGATCGACCAGGAGAACGTGGAGAAGTTCGCACAGGATCGCGACGTTCCGTTCTCCAACTACGCCAGCCTGACGCGCGCGAAGGAGGTGCAGGCACTGGTGCAGTCGATCATCGACGAAGTGAACGGCAAGTTCGCACGGGTCGAACAGATCAAGGAGTTCCGCCTCATCGAAACGCAGTTGACTGCCGAAGACGAGGAACTGACACCGACGATGAAACTCAAGCGCAGGTTCGTCGAGAAGAAGTACGCGCCGTTGATAGAGTCGATGTACAAGGGAGGCTGAGCGCCGCGAGGCCCGAAGCCATGTGACATGCAAAGGAGACGCTCATGAAACGTACTGTATTGGCATTGGCACTCGCGTTCGCGACGCCGGTCGCGCTCGCGCAGACGCAGGGGGTCGGCAAGGACGAGATCGTCATCGGTTCGATCCAGGACCTGTCCGGTCCGCTCGCCGGCTTCGGCAAGCAGATCCGCAACGGGATGTCGCTTCGCGTCGACGAGCTCAACGAGCAGGGCGGCGTCAACGGACGCAAGTTGCGGCTGCACATCGAGGACTCGGGCTACGATCCGCGCCGCGCCGTGCTCGCAGCGCAGAAGCTCGTCAACCAGGAAAAGATCTTCGCGATGATCGGGCACATCGGAACGGCGCAGAACATGGCGGCGATGCCGGTACAGTTCGAGAAGAACGTCGTGAATTTCTTCCCGATCACGGCTGCCCGCGAGATGTACGAGCCGTGGCATCGGCTCAAGTTCGCCTTCGCGGCGACGTACTACGACCAGATCCGCCGCTTCGCTCCGAAGCTCGTGCAGGAGAAAGGCGCCAAGAAGGTCTGCGCGATCTACCAGGACGACGAGTTCGGGCTGGAAGTACTGCGCGGAGCCGAGGCGGGCCTGAAGACGATCGGCATGGAACTGACCGAGAAGACGTCGTTCAAGCGTGCAGCCACCGACTTCTCTTCGCAGGTCGCACGGATGAAATCGGCCGGATGCGACTTCGTCGTGCTCGGGACGATCATCCGCGAAACGATCGGCACCATCGGCGAATCGCGCAAGACCGGCTTCAATCCGACCTTCCTCGGCTCGAGCGCGTCGTACACGGACCTGATCCACAAGCTCGGCGGCAAGGCCATGGACGGCCTCTACGCGACGATGACGCTGCAGCACCCGTACCTCGACGATGCGTCGCAGCCGATCCGCTTCTGGGCCACGAAGTACAAGACGAAGTACAACGAGGACCCGACCGTCTTCTCGGCGTACGGCTACGTGAGCATCGACACGTTCATCCGCGGCGTCGACAAGGCGGGGCCGAACCTGACGACCGACTCGTTCGTGAAAGCGATGGAGTCGATGACGATTCCCCCCGACATCTTCGGCAGCGCGGAACAGACCTTCACCGAGAAGAAGCGGCTCGGCAGCAACGCAGCGCGCCTGTCGCAGATCCAGAACGGCCGCTGGAAAGTCGTGACCGACTACGTGACCGGCGACTGATCGAGCGTCGCGCGGCCGCGGCGCCCGCCGGCAACAACCGGCGGGCATCGCGAGCCGGCGCTCTCCGGGCGCTCGGCGGGTCGCACTCCCGGACCGTCGTTCGGGCGGCCCGCTTCCCCTTCAGCGCGTTCCGAGCCCCATCGAGCGCGTGATGAGTTCCTTCATGATCTCGTTGGTGCCGCCGTAGATGCGCTGCACGCGCGCGTCGGCGAACGAACGCGCGATCGGGTACTCCCACATGTATCCGTAGCCGCCGTGCAACTGCAGGCACTCGTCGATCACCTTGCACTGCAGGTCCGAGCACCAGTACTTCGCCATCGACGCCGTGGCCGTATCCAGCTTGCCGTCGAGCAGCAGTTCGATGCACTTGTCGACGAACACACGCGCGATCTGCACTTCCGTCTGCGCTTCGGCAAGCTTGAACCGCGTGTTCTGGAACGCGGAAACCGTGGTGCCGAAGACCTTTCGCTCGCGAACGTACTCTGCGGTCCAGTCGATCGCCGCCTGCGCATTCTCGACGGCGCCGATCGCGATCTGCATCCGCTCCCAGGGCAACTCCTGCATCAGGTAGACGAAGCCCTCGTTCTCGTTGCCCAGCAGGTTCGCCACGGGAACCTCGACATTGTCGAAGAAGAGCTCCGAGGTGTCCTGCGCCTTCATGCCGATCTTCTTCAGGCGCTTGCCCTTCTCGAATCCCTTCATTCCGCGCTCGACCAGCAGGAGGCTCGTTCCCTTGGCGCCTGCACCCGGATTCGTCTTCGCGACCACGATGACCAGGTCGGCGTGCCAGCCGTTGGTGATGAAGGTCTTCGATCCGTTCAGCACGTACACGTCGCCCTTGCGGATCGCGGTCGTTCGCACGCCCTGCAGATCCGAACCCGCCGCCGGCTCGCTCATCGCGATCGCGCCGATCGTCTCGCCGCTGACCATCTTCGGCAGCAGACGCCGCTTCTGCTCCTCCGACCCGTAGTGCAGGATGTAGGGCGCGACGATCTCGGAGTGCAGGCCGAAGCCGAGTCCGCTGGCATTGACTCTGGCGCTCTCCTCCATCACGACCACCGAGTAGAGCTTGTCGGCTCCCGGACCGCCGTACTCCTCGGGCATCGTCGCGCAAAGCAGCCCCTGCTTGCCTGCCTCGAGCCAGACCTCGCGGTCGACGTAGCCCTGCTCCTCCCAGCGCTCGTGATGCGGGACGACCTCGTTTTCCATGAACCGGCGGACCGAGTCGCGGAACATCCCGTGCTCCTCGGAGAAAATCGTCCGTTCGATCATCGCTGGCTCCGTCGCCTTGTAGAATCCGCAAGCATAATGGAGCCCGAGACCAGCGGAGTTCCTCATGCCCGAAGCCTTCGTCTACGACGCGATCCGCACTCCCCGCGGCCGCGGAAAGAGCTCCGGTTCACTGTACGAAGTCAAGCCGATCCGGTTGCTGACGACGTTGATGCACGCGATGCAGCAGCGCCACGACCTCGACACATCGCAGGTCGAGGACGTGGTGGTCGGTTGCGTTACTCCGGTCGGCGACCAGGGAGCCGTAATCGCGAAGACGGCGGCACTGGCCGCCGGGTGGGACGTGCAGGTCGCCGGAGTGCAGGTCAACCGCTTCTGCGCTTCGGGACTCGAAGCAGTCAACATCGCGGCGCAGAAGGTACGGTCCGGATGGGAAGATCTCGTCGTCGCCGGCGGAGTCGAGTCGATGTCGCGGGTGCCGATGGGATCCGACGGCGGAGCATGGGCGCTCGACCCGGAAACGAACCTCGCGACGCAGTTCGTGCCCCAGGGCATCGGTGCAGATCTCATCGCGACGCTCGACGGCTACCCTCGCGAGATGCTCGACGAGTTCGGCGCGAATTCACACCACAAGGCGGCAGCCGCGCAGAGTTCGGGGCGTTTTCGGCGCTCGCTCGTTCCGGTGCACGACGAAGTCGGCTTGCCGATACTCGAGCATGACGAAACGATCCGCCCCGACACGTCCGTGGAAGCGCTCGCGCAACTCCGTCCATCGTTCGAAAAACTCGGCGAGCTCGGTTACGACGCGGTCGCGCTGCGAAAGTATCCGCAGGTCGAACGCATCGAACACGTGCATCACGCCGGCAACTCGTCGGGCATCGTCGACGGCGCCGCGTTGACGCTGATCGGCAACGAAGAAACAGGGAAACGACTCGGCCTGACGCCGCGCGCACGCATCGTCTCTGTCGCGCTCACGGCAACCGATCCCACGATCATGCTCACGGGCCCGATGCCGGCAACGCGCAAGGCGTTGCGCAAGGCGGGCCTCGACGTGGGCGACATCGATCTCTTCGAAGTCAACGAAGCATTCGCGGCGGTCGTGCTGCGCTTCATGAGCGAAATGGATGTCCCCGAGGAGAAGGTCAACGTCAACGGAGGATCGATCGCAATGGGTCACCCGCTCGGAGCGACCGGCGCGATGTTGCTCGGGACGCTGGTCGACGAACTGGAGCGACGGAACCTGAAGCGCGGGCTGGTGACGTTGTGCGTCGGCGGGGGAATGGGGATCGCGACTGTGGTTGAGCGGGTCTAGGGAGAGCGTCGCTCGGCAGCGCCTTTCAGCTCCGGGTTTCGGTTGCACCGTTTCGGCGCGCAAACTCGATCAGCAATTCTCGCAACCGGCCGACCTCAGGAGGCTTACCCAAGATCTGGACATCGCTCGGCGCATCGCAGCGCAGTTCTTCGACGCGGAACTCTCCAGAGAGCAGTATCGCTGGAATCCGCCGCCCCTCGAGACGTCGCAACTCCTCAATTAGGCGGAGCCCATCCCATGCGCCTGGTAGTCTGAAATCGGAAACGATAGCGTCGAACACGACCTGGCTATCGAGTAGCGTCGCTATGGCCAGTTCGCCATCGGCTACTGCTTCGACCGAGAACCCCCATCGCTCAAACATGCGGGTTAGCGCGACGCGCGTCGTCTCGTCGTCTTCGACGACAAGCAAGCGAGCACCAAGCTCTGGGACCGAAGCGCTATCTGCGTGATGCACGTCCGCTTTCTCCTCGAGCACCCGCTCGCGATAGTCGCCTGCTCGTGGCTCACAAATGTACGTCCTCATCGCGCCGCTCATTTCCGCGCCGACAGGCTGGTACTCGACAGAGGCGATGCTGCGGCCACCTCGTTCGACAATCAAGTCGCTTGCCGGCACACGCTGGGCGACGGGAACATATACCGCAAATAGCGCCCCACGCGCCGGTGCCGAAACAAGGCGAATCGAGTGCCCCGGCAAGCGCGAAATCGTCTCGCGCACGATGGACAGGCCCAAGCCCTGTCCCTGCTTCGCACTGCGCGCTGGATTCGACACTTGGAAATACTCGTCGAACACGCGTGCCTGATCGCCGCCGCCGATCCCGATTCCGTTGTCACGGACAACGACCTCCAGCCCCTCGCCGCAACGACGAGTGCGCACCAGCACCCAGGCGCCGCGTCCGGGCATAGAAAACTTCAGTGCGTTTGCCACGAGGTTAGCGAGCACATCCCATAGCCGACTCTCATTGCTCAAGACGACATGTCGCCTCGGGTCGGGCAGTCTCACGACCAGACGAACCCCGCCGCGTATCGCCTGGCCTGAATACACCCGCTCGACCCGCTGAAGTACAACTCGGAGATCGACTGGTTGCACCGGCAATGGCACACCCCGCTCGCGCACGCCGAGTTCGGATAGGCGATCAAGGTCGCTGCTTAGGGCTCCGATGCAAGCGTCCAGACTGTCTACGGTACTAAGAATTGCGGTATCGGTCGATACGAGGCGGTTTTCGCGAATCAGCTGCGCATAGAGAGTGAGGCTAGCCAGCGGTTGGCGGAGGTCATGGCTCACCGCCGCCAAAACGCGCGTCTTCGCCTCGTGCGCTTGGTTGGCCTTACGTGCCATCTCCTCAAGATCATGCGTTGTTTGTCGCAGCTGCCGTGAACTCCAGAAGAGAACACGTTCGCGGCGTTCAATCTCAACCGACATCACCCAGCCCACGCTGTTCGCGGTAGCGAGATAGATACCCAGAGCTAACGTATGATCGTCTCCCTGCAATGCCACTCCTGCCAGCGTCAGCACTGAGGCGAGAACACATACTGCGAACACGAACGTCGTTGGCAGCCGCGTAAAGCCGTAGCAGAGCCAGCACGTAAGCGTCATCGCGACAACAAATCGGTTTACGGCCAAGCCGCCCGCATCCAAGGGCATCAGCCCCATCGATCCAACAATCAAGCACGCAAGTGCCATAGGAACGCCAACGGTCAAACGGAACCACTTGATGGCGGTGTCTGCCCGAAAGTGAAGGTGGATCGCCGTCACCGCGAGCAGTATCGCTAGGACAACGCGGGCTAGCTGACGAACCAACGAGACCTGTGCTTCGGTCGGGGCAACTGCTAGCACCGCCCAGAACGTGATCGCCATCACTGCGGCTATCGAGAACGCGATCTTCGCTAGACGCAGACCCGATCGTCGGAACTCCTGAAGAAACGCCACTTCGACTGAATCGCTCCCGAAGCGGCTAGGTAGCCTCAACGCATCGACCATTCAGGAACTCCTTCATTGGAGACGCTTCTTCGGCGCGAGTAGTGCCGATGAGACAGTTCGCGGACCGGCGACGAAAGGATCCTGCCAAAGAAACCTTGAACGCGGGAAGAATCCTAGCTAACCTACTTAGACAGAAAGCGTTAGGCCATTTGATATGGTTTGCATCCGTGGCCCACAAGCGTCGATAGAACGCTCTTATGGCAATGGCGAACTAGGGAGAGGGAATGTTTCAGTCGAACGACGAGCGGGCGATGCTGCTCCGCGCCCAGTCGCCGTCAGTAGCGATCCTTGACGAAGCCTCCGCAGAAGGCGAAAGCGATAGCGATCCGACGTATGTGCAACCTGGCGAACGATTGCCGTTTCGAGTCCGTGTCGCGCGCACAGAGAATCAGCTTCGAAAGGCGATCAAAGTTCGAGCGGATGCGTATGGTCGACACACCCCCTCCTTCGCAGAGACGCTCCGAAGCGTCGAGCAAGACGATATGGAGAGAAGTTCTATCGTCCTGCTTTGCGAATCGAAGCTAACCGGGGACGCTATCGGAACGCTAAGGATTCACACAAACTTTGACGGACCTACCTATCTTGAAAGAGTCTTAGCGCTGCCGCCCTTCCTTCGTAATACAGGGATAGCCTACGTCACGCGGCTCGCAGTCACGAACGGTAGCAATGGTGCAACTGTCAAGCTCGCGCTTTTCAAGGCGCTTTACAGATACTGCCTCGCAACGCAGATTGAATGGATGCTCGCGGTAGCGAGAGACCCAGTCGACCGCGACCTAGGGAGACTAGGTTTTCAGGATATCCTGCCGCCGGGAACAAGGCTCTCCCGGCCCCAGGATTTCGGCGATGTGAAAGTCCGTCCGCTCTACTTCAATGTCCGGGACACCGAGTACCGTTGGCGCTCTACCGGGCATCGTCTATACGACTTCATGTTCCGAACGTTGCATCCCGACATCGAGATCTTCTCATCCGTAAGCGGTGTCTGGGCAACGCCTCGGAAGCGCCAATCGGACCAAGGTAGATCGATGCCGACATTGGACGGCGAAGCGCAGATCATGGCCGTCTAGCGGGAGGAGAATTTCCCTCCTACATCGGTACGGGCAGTACCGAATCGGACTGTTACCTCTACGCAACACCGTCTGCCAGAGACGCGATACCGCCCGTCCGGCAGCCCCCCGCTCGCAGTGCTCGTTAGGTATTTTCTGCTTGCGCCTTGAAAGATCAGGGCCGGCGGTGCCTATGACCTCACGCAACAGACGCGCACGTTCCACCTGGATACCCATCGTGCCCTGGATGAGCACAGTTCTCTCCCGGCTCAATGCGTTCGTTGCCGTCGCTGTGGTTGTCACGGCCTGCCTCGCGGTCGCGTACGTCGTTAGCCAAACCGAACGTAGCGAAGCGCTCGCAGACGACGTGAGTTCAGTGCTTCCGGATCCAAGCAATCGTTGGGGCTTGAAGCAAGCGGTCGACGAGTTCGATAGAGGCGAGGCGATTCCCTTGGAAAAGGGTGGAAGCCTGGCTTTTCGGACTGTCTGGATCCGAATTGACCTGTCAGGTCAGGATCTACGACTCGATCGGCTTCTGTCCTTGGAATCGCTCCGATCGCGAAGCGCTCAGTTCTGGGCGCTGTCATCCGAAAGCTCAGCGTCAGTAATGGAACTCGACTGGCGATCGATTCGCAACGGCATCGCGGTCACACTGCCCAACGAATCGGCTGGCGACACGGTAGTGGTAGGACGAATCGAACCCGATGCCATCAATCGAGTGAGGGTGTCGCTTCGGAGCGAACAAGAGGTACTGAAGCGTGGCTTCCAGTTCGAGCGTAGGGGCGGACTGTTAATCGGCTCTCTGCTGATGGTGGCTTTATTTAGCCTTGTAGTCGCCATCTTCAACCGTGATTGGACGTTCTTGCTCTACTCGGCCTGGCTGTTAACAAGCCTGCGGATCGCCGCCTATAACGGTGATTGGGATCCATCGTGGCTTTCGATTCCCCTGACTGGCGAGCCTCTACAACTATTCCTGCGGCTTAGCTACATCGCTCACAGCCTGGTGACTCTTGCTCTCTTCGATGCCTTGTTCGCAAAGGAACTCACAGCGAACCGGCTCCTCGGAACGATAAGGCTGCTGCAGCTTGCGACGCTAAGCATGTTCGTACCTGCCCTTCTGTTTGGGCCTTCTCAGTCGCTCAAGACCCTGTGGCTTCTGAGTACTGTAACCATCGTTGTGCTTTTCTTCGTCCTTGCGCGTTTGCTGGTAAAGGCGCCCTCGCGCGCGCTAGTCTGGTATATCGGATCTTGGGTAACGACCTTGGTGGGGTCTATTGCACAGATTGCGTTCTCTTCCGGATTCAGCCGCGAGATCCTTGAGGCAGTTAACGGTCAAACCACTGCGGTTGCCTCTGCATTGATGCTCGGTGTCACGTTGGCACAGCGGATGAACACGGAGCGTCAAGCCCGCATCGCTGCCCAAAACAGCGCCATCACCGCCCTGCAGCG
>CAYZYC010000024.1:0-2861 GCA_964481165.1 uncultured Limnobacter sp.
CGGAGGCGAACATGACCGCGACCCCACGTGCCTCGATCGAACCGATCGCTCCGGACATCTACCGCGTCAGCGTCGCGTTGCCGTTCGACGCAATCCCCGGAGGTTTCTCGTTCAACCAGTACCTCGTCGTCGACGAGCGCCCGCTGCTGTTCCACACCGGGCCGCGCCGCCTGTTCGAGCTGATTCGCGGACAGATCGAGACGGTGATTCCCGCCTCGTCGCTGCGTTACGTCGCGTTCTCGCACGTCGAGGCGGACGAATGCGGTTCGCTCGTCGATTTCCTTGCGCTCGCGCCGAACGCGCAGCCGGTGTGCAGCGAGGTCGCCGCGATGGTTTCGGTGCGCGACATGGCGGATGCCGAACCGGTCGCGATGGCGCAGGGTCAGCGGCTCGACCTGGGGCGGCATCAGCTGCATTGGCAATCGGCGCCGCACGTGCCGCACGGCTGGGACTGCGGGTATGTCTTCGACGATACGTCGCGCACGCTGTTCTGCGGCGACCTGTTCACGCAGCCGGGGACCGGCGACCGGGCGCTCGTCGAAGACGACATCCTCGGGCCGAGCGAGACGATGCGCGCCGGCATGGACTATTTCGCGCACGGCCCGGACACGAAGGAGGTGCTCGCGAAGCTCGCCGATCTGCAGCCGCGCACGCTCGCTTGCATGCACGGAAGCGCGTGGGCCGGCGACGGAGCGGCGCTGTTGCGGGAGCTGGGGAAAGCGCTGTCCCGTTGACTCGAGCAGCGGGAAGCGCCATCGCCGCGAAAAGCCGCGCGCGGGGCGCGCAGCCGGTTCTGCGCGGTGCCCGCAGCGGGCGTGTACGATTCCGCGCACCATGTCGAACACAGACGCTTCCGCGCCGGATCGGGCGCAACTGCTGGCGCTGTACCGGACGATGTGCCGGATCCGCGCGTTCGAGGATGCCGCCGAGGAGGCGAGCCGCGGCGGCGTCGCCGCGTTCGGGCAAGCCGCGGCGGGGGGCGCTTCGGTGCGCGGTCCGCTGCACCTGTCCACCGGCCAGGAAGCGGTCGCCACCGGCGTTTGTGCGCACCTGCGCAGCGACGACTGGCTCACGTCGACGCATCGCGGTCACGGACACACGATCGCGAAGGGAGCGAAGCTCGAACCGATGATGCACGAGCTGTTCGGTCGCGCGAGCGGGTTCTGCGGCGGCAAGGGCGGGTCGATGCACATCGCCGATTTCTCGGTGGGGATGCTCGGCGCGAACGGCGTCGTCGCTGCCGGCATCCCGATCGCTGTCGGCGCCGCGCAGTCGATGCGCGTCCAGGGGCGCGCGTCGATCGCCGTCGCTTTCTTCGGCGACGGCGCATTGAACCGCGGGCCGTTCGCCGAAGGGTTGAACTGGGCGGCCGCGTTCGCGCTGCCGGTGTTGTTCGTCTGCGAAGACAACCAGTGGTCGGCGACGACACGCACCGCGGAGATGTCGGCCGGCGACGGGGCGGCTGCGCGGGCGCGCGGTTTCGGCGTGCCGGCGCGCGAAGTCGACGGCATGGACGTCGCCGCGGTCTGGCGGTCGGCGCGCGACCTGGTCGCCGAGGTGCGTGGCGGCGCGGGGCCGCGGCTGCTGCACGCGCGGACGTACCGGTTCAAGGGGCACGTGTCGGTCGACCCGGCGGCCTATCGCGATCCGCAGGAACTGGCGGCCGCCGTGCAAGGCGATCCGCTCCTCGTCGCACGCGCGCGCCTGGAAGCCGCGGGGGTCGACGCGCAGGCGATCGAAACTTCGATGAACGACGCGCGCGACGAGGTCGCGGCGGCTGTCGCTTCGGCGGCATCGGCGCCGTGGCCCGCGCCGGCGTCGGCATTCGAGGACGTCCAGGACACCGGGAGCGGCCGATGGTTCAGCTGAGTGCGCCGTCGCCGTCCGCACGGCCGATGAGTTATGCGACCGCGGCGGCCGAGGCGCTCGCCGAGCTGATGCACGAGGACGAATCGGTGGTCGCGCTCGGCGAGGATCTCGGGCGCGGCGGCATCTTCGGCCAGTATCGCGGCCTGCTCGAACGATTCGGCGCGCAACGCGTCATCGATACGCCGATCTCGGAAGCGACGATCGCCGGTTCGGCGGTCGGCATGGCGCTGACCGGGCTCAAGCCCGTCGTCGAGATGCGCGTCGTCGATTTCGCGCTGTGCGCGATGGACGAGATCGTGAACCAGGCGGCGAAGAACCGGTTCATGTTCGGAGGGCAGGGGCGCGTTCCGATGGTGATCCGGATGCCGACCGGCATCTGGAGCGCATCGGCGGCGCAGCACTCGCAGTCGCTGGAAGCCTGGTTCGCGCACGTTCCGGGGCTGGTCGTCGTCTGCCCGTCGAATCCGCAGGACAACCATTCGTTGCTGAAGGCGGCGGTGCGCAGCGGCGATCCGGTCGCGTATCTCGAGCAC
This sequence comes from uncultured Limnobacter sp., assembly GCA_964481165.1. GTDB lineage: Bacteria > Pseudomonadota > Gammaproteobacteria > Burkholderiales > Burkholderiaceae_E > Zeimonas. The sequence goes on from CAYZYC010000024.1 coordinate 2,403, forward strand.
AAGGAGTTGTGGGCGCTCGAATCACCCGTCGATCGGTCGCTGGAGGTCGCCATCGGCAAGGCGCGGGTCGTGCGGCGCGGCGACGACGTGACGATCGTCAGCTGGAGCCGGACCGTGCACGAATCGCTCGCAGCGGCCGAACGGCTCGCCGCCGAAGGCATCGGCGTCGAAGTGATCGACCTGCGCACGATCTGGCCGTGGGACCGCAAGACCGTCGAAGCCTCGGCGCTGCGCACCGGCCGCGTGCTCGTTGCGCACGAAGCGGTGCAGGTTGCCGGTTTCGGCGGCGAGATCGTCGCGACATTGGCCGAAACGACCGACGCGCGACTCGCGCGGATCGGGGCTCCGCGCGCGCCGGTCGGCTACTCGGCGCCGCTCGAAGCGCAGGCGTGTGTCGATGCGGCGCGGATCGCGGAAGCGGCGCGACGCCTCGTCGGCGGCACGACGCAGGAACGCTCG
>CAYZYC010000024.1:2961-8357 GCA_964481165.1 uncultured Limnobacter sp.
GCGGATCGCGGAAGCGGCGCGACGCCTCGTCGGCGGCACGACGCAGGAACGCTCGGCGCAGCGCTGAGTTCTACCCGAGCGATTCGAAGACGCCGCGCGCGCGGTTCTTGCGCACGTCCGACCACGGACGCGCCACGCCGTTCATCGCGACCCAGACTCCTTGCCCGAGGCTTCGCGCGAACGCCACCGCAGCGCCGAGGTTGAAGCTCGCATCGGAGTCTTCGACCGCGTAGGGAACCATCGCGCCGGTCAGCACGATCGTCTTCGGCAACTTCGCGTTGCCGAGCACGGTCGCCGTCTCGACCATCGTGTCGGTCCCGTGGACGACGACGATCGCCGATTCGGGCGCCACCGCGCAGGCGTCGAGCACCTGCTGCCGATGCGAGTCGACCATCTCGAGGCTGTCGATCAGCATCACCGTCTGCACCTGCACGGGCCCGGCGATGCGCGCCCGTTCGACGATGCGCGGCAGCTGCGATTCGGCGAAGCCGAGCACGCCGGTCTCGGGTTCGTAACGTTTGTCGAAGGTTCCGCCGGTGGCGAGGATGCGAAGGTCCATGAGTTGCGAAAAACGAAACGTCGCGAGGCGCGGTCCGGGGTGAGACGTCCGCGGCTCGGGTGACGCGCCGGCGTGCACGACTGCCAGGGGTGGATGCGCCGGCGTGAACGAGCCGCGGGTGATGCGAGCAGTGTAGCGCCGGTGCGCGGGCAACATGCCGCCGCTGCGTGCGCAGCACCGACACACCGCGGAAGACGGCCGAGCCGGCTGGTCGCCGTCCGGCGGAGCGGCGGTTGGTCGATCGCGCGTTCGGCGAGACGACGTAGGCGCCACCAGGCCGCCTGGTCGGTGCCGACCCGACCATTCGGGAGATGCGCCGACTCCCCGTGCGTTGCACCATCGCTGCATGTCCGGGTCGCGATCTCCAAAACAGCTTCTGCACCTGGTTGCGCGAGCGCGCGGCAGCTCGCAGCCGCTGCTTCGACGTACGGCATGTGCGGATCTCTGGTGGCGGCTGGCCACGAACTTCGACATGATCGCCTGCACGTTGATGCCGAACCACGTGCACCTGCTCGTCGAGATCGAAGCCGGCCAGGCGTTGCCGCGCTTCGCCCGCGTGCTTTCTGCGTTCCGGCGACGCGAGGCGCGCAACGACGGTGCGGCCGACGCCGCGTCTTACGAGTGGGAGCCGCTGCCGCCGGCCGAGAAGGTGCAGCGCGACAGGCGCCACCTCGCTCGCACGATCCGCTACGTGCACCTGAATCCGTGTCGTGACGCGCTTTGCCGCGATCCGCTCGAGTGGGAGTGGAGCACGCATCGCGATTGGACAGGGACGGTCGCGCGCTCCGCAGTGGATGTTCGCCGGTGGGCGAGGTTGCTCGGGTGGTCTTCGACGAACTGCGCAGCGCGTATGCACGCGTATGTGGCCAGCGATTCGACCGTTCCGTCTGGCAGCATCCTCCCGGATCCGCGTTCGCTGCTCGCGGGCGCAGTGCGCGACGTTGCGTTGATCGACATCGAGACAAGCGTGCCGATCGTACTGCGCAGCGCTCGCAGGGAGTCCGACGGGTTCGGGCTGTCCGAGCGCAGGGTGTCGCTCGCCGCTGCGGCTCGATGGACGAAGTACCGCGCTCCCGAGCTGGCGCGCTGGCTTGGCTGTGATGCGACAACTGCGCGACGACGCATGCGCGGCGTCGTGCGGGCGGCGGACAAAGATGCGAAGACCCGGGACTCGGCGGTCGAAGGTCCGGAGCGCCCTGGCCCGGCGGCCGAAGGTCCCAGGCGGGACGCGGGAGACCAACGCGGCGTGCCTCGGAGCGGGGCTGCGCGAAGCGGCATGAGCAAAGCGGAAGAGTGGGCGCTCGCGCTCACGCTGTCGGACGCGCGGCTTCGCGGCCGCGGTCCACGCGGATAGGTTTCGCCCGGTTTCCGGGCGATTTCCTGTGTGGCGACCTCGTGGCGTTCCGAATCGCCCGAATTCCGGGCGATTCGCCCCCGCGGCATCTTGCGGCGTGCAACGGGCGGCGTGCAACGGGCGGCGTGCAACGGGCGGCGTGCAACGGGCGGCGTGCAACGGGCGGCGTGCAGCGCGCAGCGCCCAGCGTACAGCGCGCGGCGGCAGCGACCGCAACTCGCGTGTCGGCGCACCGTATCAGGCGAATTCGTTTAGTCGAATTCGTTCAGCGGGGCGCTAACGTTCAACGCTCGCCACACCTTCTCGGCGGTCAGCGGCATCTGCAGCGCGAGCGCGCGCTCCCCCGCTCCTGCGCGCCACAACGCGTCGACGACCGCGTTGGCGGTGCACGGCGTCGCGCCGATCGTTCCCAGTTCGCCCACGCCCTTCACGCCGAGCGGATTGGTCAGGCACGGAATCGACTGGTCGAGCTCGTGGCGAAAGCGCCTCGCCAGCGCGCTGCGCGGTATCGCGTAATCGAGGAAGCTGGCCGACAGCAGTTGTCCGCTGTCGCGTTCGTACACGACCTGCTCGCACAGCGCCTGGCCGATTCCCTGCACCGCGCCGCCGTCGAGTTGTCCGCGCACGATCGTCGGGTTGACGACGCGGCCGATGTCGTTGACCGACGTGTAGTCGACGACCTCGACTTCGCCGGTTTCGGGGTCGATCTCGACTTCGCAGACGTGGCAGCCGTTGGGCCAGCTCGGCCCCTGCACCGCGCTGGTCGAGTCGACCCGGATGCGAGCGCCGGGCTGGCTGGCCGCAAGCTCGAACAGGCCGATCGTGCGGTCGGTGCCGACGATGCGGAACGCGCCGTCCGCGTATTCGATGTCTTCGCTCGCCGCCTCGAGCGCGTCGGCGGCAAGCTCGTGCGCCTCTGCGATCGTGCGAGTCGAGGCGGCCCGTACCGCCGAACCGCCGGTGAACAGCGATCGCGACCCGGCGCTGCCGAAACCGGTGGCCCGATCGGTGTCGCCCTGCAGGATCCGGATGCGTTCGATCGGCACCTGGAAGACGTCGACGGCGAGCTGCGCGTACGACGTCGCGATGCCCTGGCCCATCGCCTGCGTCGCCGATCCGATCTCGATGAATCCGTCGGCGGAGACTTCGACGGTGACCCGTTCCTCGAACGCGTTGCCGCCGGTCCACTCGAGAAAGGTCGCGATTCCGCGGCCGCGCAGCCGGCCGCCGGCCTTCGAGCGGGCGAGCCGCGCATCGAACGCGTGCCAGTCGGAAAGCGCGATCGCCTGGTCGAGGATCGATTCGAAACGACCGCTGTCGTAGGTCTGCCCCATCGCGTTGCGATACGGCATCTGCCCGGGCGCGATCAGGTTGCGGCGGCGGATCTCGGTCTGTTCGATTCCGAGCCGGCGTGCTGCCGCGTCCATCAACCGCTCGATCAGGTAGATCGCCTCGGGGCGGCCCGCGCCGCGGTACGCGCCGGTGGGCGTCGTGTGCGTCAGCACTGCGCGAAACTCGAAGTCGATCGCGGCGATGTCGTAGACGCTGGTCAGGACCCACGGCCCGATCAGCAGCTGGATCGCCACCGCAGTCGGGGTCGCGTATGCGCCGACGTTCGCGACCGAGCGCACGCGCAGCGCGAGGATGCGTCCGTCGGAATCGAACGCGAGTTCGGCGTCGCTGCGCACGTCGCGTCCGTGCACGGCGGCGAGGAACTCGTCGCTGCGTTCCGCGCACCACTTGACCGGCCGCCGCAGTTCGCGCGCTGCCCAGCCGACGACGGCGTCTTCCGGATACAGCCCGGTCTTCATTCCGAACCCGCCGCCGACGTCGCCGGCGACGACACGGATCGTTTCGACCGGCACGCCGAGCAGCGCTGCGAGCGTGTCGCGCGCTCCCGCAGGCATCTGCGTGCTCATTCGCAGCGTGAGCCGCCCGCTTTCCTCGTCGAACGCGGCGAGCACCGCCCGCGGTTCGATCGCCGACGGCGCGAGCCGCTGGTTGACGAGTCGCAGCGACACGATGTGCGCGGCGGCGGCGAAGGCCGCGTCGGCCGCCGCGCGATCTCCGTGCCGCATCGCCGCGGCGACGTTGCCCGGCGCGCCGGAGAAGACCTGCGGTGCACCGGGGGCGAGTGCGTCGTCCGGATCGACGACGGCAGGCAGCGGCTCGTAGTCGACGAGGACCAGGTCGCAGGCGTCGCGCGCGGACTCGCGCGTCTTCGCGACGACCGCGGCCACCGCTTCGCCGACGAAACGAACGGTGTCGACCGCGAGCGCCCGTCGCGCGGGCGTTGCGCCCGGTGTCCCGTCGGGCCGCTGGAAACCCGGTCCCGGGAAGTCGGCGACACCGCTGCGCAGCAGGTCGGCGCCGGTGTAGACGGCGACGACGCCGGGCAGCGCGAGCGCATCCGTGGCATCGATCGCGACGATGCGCGCGTGCGCGTGCGGCGACCGCAGCAGGCACAGATAAGCCTGGCCTTCGAGGTCGAAGTCGTCGGCGAATCGGCCGCGGCCGGTGACCAGCGCAGGGTCTTCGATGCGCCGCACCGGATGGCCGCTGCCGAATCGGCCCCAGGACGGAGAGCTCATTCGCACCTCATCGCGGCCTCATTCGCGGTTCACTCGCGTGCGCCTCATGCGTCCGATGCTACTGCAACGGGCTTGCGCACGCCGCCCGGTTGCGCGGCATCCCGAATCGGACGACGATGGCGTCTGTCCGAACCCGGGAGTTCGCTCATGCGCCCCACCGCTGCGGCCCTGCTCGCCGGTTGCACCGTCGTTCTTTCCACGAGTGCGGGCAGCGCAGCCGCGTTCGATCTCTCCAGTCCTGCGTTCAAGCCGAACGCGACGATCGCGCACAAGCACGTCTTCAACGGTTTCGGCTGCACCGGCGACAACGTTTCGCCGGCGCTCGAATGGAAGAACCCGCCGAAAGGCACGAAGAGCTTCGCGGTGCTCGTGCACGACCCCGATGCGCCGACCGGCGGCGCAGGCTGGTGGCACTGGGTCGTCTACGACCTGCCGGCGGGCACGACTTCGCTGGCCGAGGGCGCCGGATCGGTCGACGGCAAGAACCTCCCGTCCGGAGCGAAGCAGCAGGCGACCGACTTCGGCGTGCCCGGATGGGGCGGCCCGTGTCCGCCGGAGGGCGACAAGCCGCATCGATACGTCTTCACCGCCTACGCGCTCGGCGTCGACAAGCTCGACATTCCCGCGGGTGCGACCGCGTCGCTGGTCGGGTTCATGGTCAACGCGAACACGCTCGGCAAGGCGTCGCTGACCGCGAAGTACGGGCGCGCCAAGTCCGCGAAGTAGCGGAGGCGATGCGCGAACGCGCGTGATCGGCGGCGTCGGACCCCGCCGGTGCGTCCGGTGCGTCCGGTTCGCCCGGCGCGTTCGATGTGACCCCGGTACGGCCCCGGTTCGACCTCAGTGCGCCTCGGCGGGTATCGCGCTCGCGAGCAGCGCCTGCCAGCCGGCC
>CAYZYC010000024.1:8457-27121 GCA_964481165.1 uncultured Limnobacter sp.
ACCTCAGTGCGCCTCGGCGGGTATCGCGCTCGCGAGCAGCGCCTGCCAGCCGGCCGCGTCGGCCGGCCAGGCGCGTTCGCCGTTCGCCTGCAACGTGCGCAGGATCTGCCCGAGCTGCCAGGTCGGCGGCTGTCCGAGCCCCGCAGGCCGCTCGCGCCAGATCCGGCGCACGACGTTGTCGTCGACCGCGAAACGCTGGGCGATTGCCTCGATCACTGCGCGATCCTGTCCGGCATCGATCGCGCGCTTGAGCATCGTCGCCCAGTACAGGCTGTGCGCGCTGCGCTCGCGCGCCGCGACAGCGCGCAGTTCGAAGGTCGGGCGCGGGCGCTGCGTCGCACGCGACGCATCGTCGCCGTTCGCCGCGCCGTCGGTGTTCGCCGGATCGCCGGCGCGCGCGAACCCGTCGCCGGTGAAGGCCGGGTCGTCCGCGTCTTCGTCGTTGCGCGCGTCGAGCGCGACGAGCGCATCGGCAAAGAAGTTCGCGAATGCCGGCAGCCTCCCGAGCAGATGCGCCCGCGGCATCGCGTGGCGCGGATCGAGCCGCAGCCAGTTGTAGCAGCCCAGGTGCTGTCCCGCGCCGGTGCGCGAGAGTTTCGTCATCGTGATCGGGTCGAGGCTCGATTCGACCAGCGCGCAGACACGGGCATCGACGGCGTCTTCGCGCACGTCGATCGAACGCAGCGCCCGACCGTAGAAAGCGACGTCGATGATCTCGTCGCGCAACGCGCCGCGCAGGCCCGCGAGGAAATCCGGGCATCGGCTCGACCGGTCGAACAGCGAGCCCGGCGCGTGCCCTTCGAGCCGGTGTTCGCGATCGAGGTGGCGGCCCCAGTCGTCGCGCCGACGATCGAGCGCGGTGAGCATCTCGTCGGCAAGCGAGGCGAAGAGCACGTCGAGTGCGGCGTCGCAGTCGCGTGCCCGGCGCCCGCCGGCCGACTCGCTGCGCGCGAGCAGGTCGACGAGGAGCGCGAGCGTGCGGTCGGACAGCAACGCGCGGAAGTCGTAGACGAGGCGGTCGCGATCGACGCCGAGGAAACGCGCGTTCAGCCCCCACGCCCTCGTGAGCTGCGTGAAGATGGGATTCGTCATCAGCGACAGGCGGGAGGCCAGCGGCAGCAGCACGACGAACAGCCGCCAGTCGGACGACGGGTTGCGCACGATCAACGCGCGCGGGCTGCGGCAGTAGCTGCGCGCGAGGTGCGCGAGTTCGGGGCCTACGGTGCCGACGTCCTGCCACTCCGCATCGATCGGCGCGGCATCGACGGCGAGGAACTCCAGGTCCTTCAACGGCTTCCGGGGGGAACGAGCGCTCGGCGGGCGCTCAGTCGGCCTGCTTGGCCAGCAGCAGCAGGCCGCCGCCGAAGACGAGCAGCGCGGTGGCCATCAGGATGCGGGCGATCGAGCCCCGCCACAGCGCTTCGCCCGCGAACAGGATTCCCGCCGTCAACACGATGCGCGCCGTGCCGGCGGTGCGTTGTGCGGGACTCAGTCGCGTCATGTGATTAATCTACCCCAGAACCGTTGGCCATGTCGCTTGCGTGCCGATCAGCGGACGTGCAACTCGAGCCCGGGAAGCTCGTCGCCCGGGATCCGCGTGCTCCAGCACTGGCCAGCATGCAACGGCTGCGCGTCGGTCACCGTGCCGGTTGTCACGAGAGAGCCTGCCTCGATCGAGTGTCCGCGAAGGCGCATCTCGCGTGCCAGGTGCGCGATCGCCTGCATCGGGCCGTCGAGCGCGTGCGACGCGCGTCCGCTTTCCACGAGCCGGCCGTCGCAGTACAGCGCGAGTTCGATGTCGGCGATCCGGGCCAGCGTCGACGCGGCATCGGACCCGAAGGCAGCGAGCGGCTTGCGGGGGCCGACGACGAGGATGCCGTGCATCGCCTGCGCCGCGATCGCTTCGGCCGCCGAGAAACGCCAGTCGGGATAGGGGCTCTGGACGATCTCGATGCCGTGTGCGATCCAGTCGGCGACCGCGAGCACCGCTTCGGGCGTGTCGCCGGTCGGCGGCGCGCGCAGGCCGACGACGATCTCGGGCTCGAGCCGCGGCTGTGCGAAGCGGGCGCATTCGACGTCGATCGGCGGCACGCCGTCGGTGCCGGCGCACGCGCGCACCAGCGTCGTGTTCCAGACCGGTCCCCAGATCGGATGGAACACGCCGTACCGCGGCCAGATCGCGCGGTTCGTGAAACCGATCTTGTAGCCGACCTGGCGTTCGCCGCGCGCGAGCCGAGCCACCGCGATCCCGGTCTGCAGCGCCTCGGCGCGCGCGAGATCGGTCAGCGAATCGAAGTCCGAGCGATCGAGCGTGCGCGCGTGGTCGCAGGCGTCGAGCAGCGCTTCGGCGGTCAGTTCGGCTGCCATCGGACGATTATCGGACCGCAGCGCCGGAGAGTCACGTTCCGGAATCCGGCGCGCCGCGCGCGAAACCCCGCGGGTCTGCGGCCGGCGTGTTCCGGTATCCGGCGCGTCGCGTGCCGGATATCGCATGGCGGCGATACGATGGCGTCGCCCGTCGACGCCAGGCAGCGGCACCTGGGCGACGACAGGGCGACGGCGCCCCCCGACGATGCCGGGGGACTTCCCGAAGAGGCCTTATGACCCGATCTCCCTCCGTGGTCGACGCGCGCAGCGTCGTGCGCGGCGTGCAACGGATGACGCCGTCCGAGGCGTTCGTCGAAACGATGGTCGCCCACGGGGTCACCGAGATCTTCGGGATCATGGGCTCGGCCTTCATGGACGCGATGGACATCTTCGCGCCGGCGGGGATCCGGTTCGTTCCGGTCGTGCACGAGCAGGGGGCGGCGCACATGGCCGACGGCTATGCGCGCGTCAGCGGCCGCCACGGCGTCGTGATCGGGCAGAACGGGCCGGGGATCAGCAACTGCGTCACCGCGATCGCCGCCGCGTACTGGGCGCACACGCCGGTGGTCATCGTCACTCCGGAGACCGGCACGATGGGGATGGGACTCGGCGGATTCCAGGAGTGCAACCAGCTGCCGATGTTCCGCGAGTTCACGAAGTACCAGGGCCACGTCAACAACCCGGCACGCATGGCCGAGTACACGGGCCGCTGCTTCGACCGCGCGATGTCGGAGATGGGGCCGACGCAGCTGAACATCCCGCGCGACTACTTCTACGGCGAGATCCGCGCCGAGATCCCGATGCCGCGGCGAATCGAGCGCGGCGCGGGCGGCGAGTCGAGCCTCGACGAGGCGGCCGCGCTGCTGGCGAGCGCGAAGTTCCCGGTGATCATCTCCGGCGGCGGCGTCGTGATGGGAGACGCGGTCGACGCGTGCCGGGCGCTGGCCGAGCGGCTCGGTGCGGCGGTCGTCAACAGCTACCTGCACAACGACTCGTTTCCGGCGAGCCACCCGTTGTGGTGCGGGCCGCTCGGCTACCAGGGATCGAAAGCCGCGATGCAGCTGCTGGCGCGCGCCGACGTCGTCGTCGCGCTCGGTTCGCGCCTCGGGCCCTTCGGCACGCTGCCACAGTACGGGATCGACTACTGGCCGAAGGACGCGAAGATCGTCCAGATCGACGCCGACCACCGCGTGCTCGGCCTCGTGAAGAAGACTTCGGTGGCGATCTGCGCCGACGCGAAGGCGGCGGCGTCGGCGCTGCTGCGGCGGCTCTCCGGCAGGACGCTCGCCTGCGATGCGACGCGCGAACAGCGTGCGGCGGCGATCGCGTCCGAGAAAGCCGCGTGGGAGCGGGAACTCGACGGGTGGACGCACGAACGCGATCCGTTCAGCCTGGAGATGATCGAGCAGGCGCGTCGCGAGCCCGGCAACTGGCTGCATCCGCGGCAGGTGCTGCGCGAACTCGAGCGCGCGATGCCGCCCGACGCGATGGTGTCGACCGACATCGGCAACATCAACTCGGTGGCCAACAGCTACCTGCGCTTCGAGCGACCGCGCAGCATGTTCGCCGCGATGAGCTTCGGCAACTGCGGGTACGCGTTCCCGACGATCATCGGCGCGAAAGTCGCGGCACCCGAGCGCCCGGCGATCGCCTACGCCGGCGACGGGGCCTGGGCGATGAGCATGGGCGAGACGCTGACCTGCGTGCGCCACGACATTCCGGTGACCGCAGTCGTGTTCCACAATCGGCAGTGGGGCGCGGAAAAGAAGAACCAGGTCGACTTCTACGACCGGCGCTTCGTCGCGGACGAACTCGAGAACCCGCGCTTCGCGGACGTGGCGAAGTCGATGGGGGCCGAGGGGATCGTGGTCGATCGGATCGACGACGTCGGCGCGGCATTGCGCAAGGCGGTCGACCTGCAGATGAACTTCCGCAGGACCTGCGTCGTCGAGATCCTGTGCACGCGCGAGCTCGGCGACCCGTTTCGGCGCGATGCGCTGTCGCGGCCGGTGCGGTTCCTCGACAAGTACCAGGGGTACGCGTAGCGGGTCGCCGGTGCGCATTCGGTTACGGCGACCGACAGCTTCGACGGTGTACACTCGGAGCCCCCGCCCGCGACGGGGTCCGCTTCGGCCGACGCTTCGTCGACCCCGGGCCGTCGTTCCGGCAGCGCCGCTGCACTGCCCGCGGGCCCGAAATGCGAGAGCTGCTCGACGAACTGATTTCGCGTCGCCGCCGCCGTTGTCGGTCGCGGGACGCCGCGTTGCTGCTACCAGGCGCACGCACCGGGATTCTCATCACGGAGGTTGGTCCATGTCCCATGTTCACGCCCAGGCACCACGCGATCGCGTGGAGCGGCCGGCGGGCGCTCCGGCGTCTGCCGGCGCCGACGACGCCGTGAGTCGTGTCGATGCGCCGGACTGGGTGCGCAACGCGCGGCTCGTCGAATGGGTCGCGTCGATCGCCGAGCTCGCGAAACCCGACCGCGTGCACTGGTGCGATGGATCGCAGCAGGAATACGACGCGCTGTGCGACCGGATGGTCGAGGCCGGAACGCTGCGCCGGCTCGACCAGCGCAAGCGGCCGAACTCGTTTCTCGCGCTGTCGGATCCGAACGATGTCGCGCGCGTCGAGGATCGCACTTTCATATGCAGCGAGTCTCGCGACGACGCGGGGCCGACCAACAACTGGGTCGACCCGGAAGAGATGCGCACGACGCTGCGGGGGCTGTTCGACGGCTGCATGCGCGGGCGCACGCTGTACGTGATCCCGTTCTCGATGGGGCCGCTGGGCAGCCACATCGCGCACATCGGAGTCGAACTGACGGATAGTCCTTACGTCGTCGCCAGCATGCGGATCATGACGCGGATGGGGCGCGCGGTGGCCGAACTGCTCGGCGAGAACGGACACTTCGTGCCGTGCGTGCACTCGGTCGGAAAGCCGCTGGCGGCCGGCGAAGCCGACGTGCCGTGGCCGTGCAGCGACACGAAGTACATCGTGCATTTTCCCGAGACCCGCGAGATCTGGTCGTACGGTTCGGGCTACGGCGGCAACGCGCTGCTCGGCAAGAAGTGCTTCGCGCTGCGCATCGCGTCGAACATGGGACGCCAGGATGCGGAGGCCGGGGGCCCGGGGTGGCTCGCCGAGCACATGCTGATCGTCGCGGTGACGTCGCCCGAGGGCAAGCGCTACCACATCGCGGCGGCATTCCCGTCGGCGTGCGGCAAGACGAACTTCTCGATGCTGATTCCGCCGAAGGGCTTCGAGGGCTGGAAAGTCACGACGATCGGCGACGACATCGCCTGGATCAAGCCGCACCCCGACGGGCGGCTCTACGCGATCAATCCGGAGGCCGGATTCTTCGGCGTAGCTCCGGGGACCAGCCAGAAGACGAATCCGAACTGCCTTGCCTCGCTGCACGCGAACACGATCTTCACGAACGTGGCGCTGACCGACGACGGCGACGTCTGGTGGGAAGGCCTGTCGGAGCCGCCGGCGCACCTGATCGACTGGCGCGGCAACGACTGGACGCCGGCCGACGGCAAGGCGGGCCGCAAGGCTGCGCATCCGAACTCGCGGTTCACGGTCGCCGCCGACCAGTGCCCGTCGATCGACCCGCGCTGGGACAGCGTCGAGGGCGTGCCGATCGACGCGTTCATCTTCGGCGGCCGGCGCTCGACGACGGTTCCGCTGGTCACCGAGGCGCGCGACTGGGTCGAAGGCGTCTACATGGCATCGACGATGGGATCGGAGACGACCGCGGCACAGGCGGGAGCCACCGGCATCGTGCGTCGCGACCCGTTCGCGATGCTGCCGTTCTGCGGCTACCACATGGGCGACTACTTCGGGCACTGGCTCGCGATGGGCGAGCGGCTGCAGGCCGCCGGTGCGACATTGCCGGGGATCTTCTGCGTCAACTGGTTCCGCACCGACGAGAACGGCAAGTTCGTCTGGCCGGGTTTCGGCGAGAACATGCGCGTGCTGAAGTGGATGATCGACCGCATCGAGGGGCGGGCGGGCGGCGCCGAGCACGTCTTCGGAACGACGCCGCGCTACGAGGACCTGCACTGGGACGGCCTGGAGTTCTCGCCGCAGGCCTACGCGAAGATCACTTCGATCGACCGTGCGGCCTGGGAGAAGGAGTTCGCGCTGCACGGCGAACTGTTCGATCGGCTGGCCGAGCGACTGCCGAAAGCGCTGCGCGCAACGAAGACGCGGTTCGAGGAGCGACTGGCCGGGTAGGCTGCCCGGCGCGGTGACCGGTGCCGCGGGGTCAGCGCGGCGGCAGGTAGTGCGCCTCGTCGAAGAGGCGCACCGCCCCCGGCGCGAACACCACGAGCAGCGTCGTCAGCATTCCTTCCAGCCAGGCCTCGCCGGCGGCGAGCAGCAACGCGTACGGCAGCACGAGGTCCCAGTACAGCGCGACCGCTTCGCTGCCGGCGCCGTCCGGCGATGCGCTCGCCAGCGTCAGCGCGCCGAGCGAAGCCGCCACGAGCAGCGGGATCGCGTACGCGACGAACAGCCCGAAGAATCCGGCGCCGAGCAGGAAGACGAACAGGTTCGGCGGCAAACGCGTGCGGCACACGCGAGTGATCGCCCACATCAACCAGGCAGGCGCGATCCCGAGCACCAGCAGCGACAGGCTCTGGGCGGGCCAGGATCGTTCGAACTGCAGCGCATCGACCAGCGAGATCAGCACCATCGAGACGACGGCGCGCGGATAGCCCAGCAGCAGGGCGAGCCACGCGGCGCCGAGGTACTGTAGCGACAGGCCGCCGGCGATGCTGATCGTCATCTGGCGCCCCAGCAGAATCATCGCGGTAGTGACCGCCCACATTGCATGCTCGCGCGCCGGCGCATTCCACTGCGCGCGGCGCACGGCGTCGGCGAGCAGCACGAGGACCGCAGCCCACGCGAACCAGAAGACGCCTTGCGGAAGGCCCTCCAGGGGCATGTGCGCGCTAGAGCCTGTTCACACTGCGACTCAGCGCGTGCGCCTGACGGATCGCCGCGATCAGGCTCGACGGATCGGCGAGGCCGCGGCCGTCGGGCCCCGGTCTGCCGGCGCGGTCGAACGCGGTGCCGTGGTCGGGGCTGGTCCGAACGAAGGGAAGTCCCAGCGTCACGTTGACGCCGTCGTCGATCCCCAGGTACTTGACCGGGATCAGCCCCTGGTCGTGGTACATGGCGACCACGACGTCGAACTCGCCGAATCCGCGAGCCCGCATGAACACGGTATCCGGTGCGAAGGGGCCGGTCACTTCGATGTCTCGCGCACGCGCTTCGGCGATCGCCGGCGCGATCACGTCGATCTCTTCGCGGCCGAACAGACCGCCTTCGCCGGCATGCGGGTTCAGCCCGGCAACCGCGATGCGCGGGCGTGCGATCCCGAAACCGCGCAGCGATCGGTCGGTGATGACGATCGTGCGCAGCACCGATTCGCGATCGAGCGTCGCCAGCGCATCGCGCAGCGGCACGTGGATCGACACGAGCACGGTGCGCAACTCCTGGTTCGCCAGCATCATCCGCACGTCGACGCCGCCGGCGAGTTCGGCGAGCAGCTCGGTGTGGCCCGGAAACCGGTGGCCGGCCGCGTGCAGCGCTTCCTTCGAGATCGGAGCGGTCACGATCGCGCGCGCTTCGCCGCGCAGCGCGCGTTGCGCGGCGTGCACGATGTATCGCCACGCCGCGTCGCCGGCGCGCGCGTCGATCCGGCCGATGGGCAGGTCGGTCGGCAGCGTCGTCACCGAATCGATCGCGATGGGCAGCGGCAGGCCGAGCCGCTTCGCCTCGCGGGCGAGCAGCGCCTCGTCGCCGACGATCCGGAGCGCGACGTCCAGCGTCGGGTCGGCGCAGGCCTTCAGCACGATCTCCGGACCGATGCCGCAGGGGTCGCCGATCGTCACGGCGATCGGTCGCGGGTCGGCGTCGTTGCCGTCGGTCTGCGCGGCATGGCGGTCGGCCTGCGCGGCGTCGTCGGGGTGCATCCGGCGATTCTACGGCCGGCATCGCCGTTCTTCCGGAGCTAGACTGTCGTTCCCCGTGCGGAACGAAACGTTCGGTTCGCCGCACGGTGATCGCCGAACGGACGACGAGGAGACGAAGTGGGTACATCGCGCGAGATCTCCGCGCCCGATCCGGAGGCGCACGCCGCTGCAGGCGCCTTCGCGGGTGCCACCTTCGGCCACTGGATCGGCGGCGCGGTCGCTGCGGCGCGTGCCGACACGCGATTCTCCGACGTCTGGAATCCGGCAACCGGCGAGAAGTCGGCGCGCGTCGCGATGGCGACTGCGGCCGATGTCGACGCGGCGGTCGAGGCGGCCGCGGCAGCGTTCGGCGCGTGGTCCGCGACGCCGGCGCTGCGGCGCGCGCGCGTGCTGTTTCGCTTTCGCGAGCTCGTCGAGCGAAGCGCCGACGAACTCGCAGCGGCGATCGTCGCCGAACACGGCAAGGTGTTCAGCGATGCGCAGGGCGAGGTGACGCGAGGGCTCGAAGTCGTCGAGTTCGCCTGCGGAATTCCGCAGCTGCTCAAGGGCGAGTACAGCGAGCAGGTCGGCACCGGCATCGACATGTACTCGGTGCGCCAGCCGCTCGGCGTGTGCGCCGGAATCACGCCGTTCAATTTCCCGGTGATGGTGCCGATGTGGATGTTCCCGGTGGCGATCGCCTGCGGGAACACGTTCGTGCTCAAGCCGTCGGAGCGCGATCCGTCGGCATCGCTGCTCGTGGCGCAGCTGCTTCGCGAGGCGGGTTTGCCCGACGGCGTGTTCAACGTCGTCAACGGCGACCGCGAAGCCGTCGATGCGCTGCTCGCGCATCCGAAAGTCGCGGCCGTCAGCTTCGTCGGCTCGACGCCGATCGCGCGCTACGTCCACGAGACCGCGTCGCGCCACGGCAAGCGCGTGCAGGCGCTCGGCGGAGCGAAGAACCACATGGTCGTGATGCCCGATGCCGATCTCGACCAGGCCGTCGATGCACTGATCGGCGCGGCATACGGATCGGCGGGCGAGCGCTGCATGGCGGTGTCGGTCGCGGTGGCGGTCGGATCGATCGCCGACCGGCTGGTCGAACGGCTTGCCGAACGCGTGCCGAGGATTCGCGTCGGTCCGGGCGTCGATCGGGCGGCCGAGATGGGACCGCTGGTGACCGGCGCGCATCGCGACAAGGTGCGCGGCTACATCGAAGCCGGCGTGGCCGAAGGGGCGAGGCTGGTGGTCGACGGACGCGCGCTGCACGTCGAGGGCGCCGGCAACGGATTCTTCCTCGGCGGCAGCCTGTTCGACGAAGTCCGGCCGGGAATGTCGATCTACGAGGACGAGATCTTCGGCCCGGTGCTGTCGATCGTGCGCGCCGAATCGTTCGAGCGTGCGGTCGAACTCGTCGACGCGCACGAGTACGGCAACGGCTGCGCGCTGTTCACGCGCGACGGCGACGCGGCGCGCGAGTTCGCTTCGCGGGTCCAGGTCGGCATGGTCGGCATCAACGTGCCGATTCCGGTGCCGATGGCGTTTCACTCGTTCGGCGGATGGAAGTCCTCGTTGTTCGGCGACCACCACGTGCACGGACCCGAGGGCGTGCGTTTCTACACGCGCCTGAAGACCGTGACGCAACGCTGGCCCGCGGGAGTCCGCAGCCGAGCCGAGTTCGTCATGCCGACGATGAAATGATCCCGACGACGCTTTCGGTGAGTCAGGCGTGGCTGGTGCTGCTGATCGCCGGCCTGTTCGAGATCGTCTGGGCGCTCGGCCTGAAGTACAGCGAGGGGTTCTCGAAGCTCGTCCCGTCGATCGTCGTGGTCGTCGCAGCCGCGGTGAGCTTCTGGATGCTCGCGATGGCCATGCGCGTGCTTCCCGCAGGCACGGCGTACGCCGTCTGGACCGGGATCGGCGCGGCCGGGACTGCGCTGCTCGGCATCGCGTGGCTCGGAGAACCCGCGACGGCACTGCGTTTGCTGTGCATCGTGCTGATCATCGCCGGAGTATTGGGGCTGAAGTTCTTCGGCTGACGCCGCGCGGAATCGGAGGTCGATCATGACGATGCCATTGAAGGACGTGCGCCTGCTCAAGCGCAGCGGCTACATCGACGGCCATTGGGTCGGGGCGGACGCCGGCGGCAACTTTGCCGTGAAGAACCCGGCCACCGGCAAGACGATTGCCGAGGTCGCCGACATGGGCGCCGGCGAAACGCGACGCGCGATCGACGCGGCGCACGGCGCGTTGCCTGCGTGGCGCGCGAAGACCGCGAAGGAGCGCGCTTCGATCCTGCGCAGGTGGTACGAGCTGACGCTCGCGCATGCCGACGACCTGGCGTTGCTGATGACCAGCGAACAGGGCAAGCCGCTGGTGGAGGCGCGCGGCGAGGTCGCCTACGGCGCGTCGTTCATCGAGTGGTTCGCCGAGGAAGGGCGCCGCGTCTACGGCGACATCATCCCGACGATCGCAGCCGATCGCCGGTTGCTCGCGATCAAGCAGGGGATCGGCGTCTGCGCTTCGATCACGCCGTGGAACTTCCCGATCGCGATGATCACGCGCAAGGTCGCGCCCGCGTTCGCCGCGGGGTGCACGGTCGTTGCGAAACCGGCCGGCGCGACACCGCTGTGCGCGCTCGCGCTGGTCGAGCTCGCCGAGCAGGCGGGATTCCCGCCCGGCGTCTTCAACATGATCGTCGGCGCGAGCCACTCGTCGAAGATCGGACTCGAGATGTGCACGAATCCGATCGTGCGCAAGGTGTCGTTCACCGGGTCGACCGAGGTCGGCCGCATCCTGCTGCGCCAGAGCGCGGACACGATCAAGAAGCTGTCGCTCGAACTCGGCGGCAACGCGCCGTTCATCGTGTTCGACGATGCCGACCTCGACGCTGCGGTCGAGGGAGCGATCGCGTCGAAGTATCGCAACGCCGGCCAGACCTGCGTATGCGCGAACCGCATCTACGTGCAGGATCGCGTCTACGACGCGTTCGCACAGAAGCTGTCGGCACGCGTCGCGCAGTTCAAGGTCGGTCCGGGAATCGACGAGGGCGTGACGATCGGTCCGCTGATCGACGATGCGGCGATCGCGAAAGTGGAGGAGCACGTCGCCGACGCCATCGCGCACGGAGCGAAGGTCGCGCTCGGAGGAAAGCGCCACGCGCTGGGCGGGCTGTTCTTCGAACCGACGATCCTCACCGACGTCAGCGGCGCGATGCGCGTCGCACGCGAGGAGACCTTCGGGCCGGTCGCGCCGCTCTTTCGCTTCGCGACCGACGAGGAAGCGATCGCGATGGCCAACGACACCGAGTTCGGGCTGGCCGCCTATTTCTATTCGCGCGACATCGGCCGGATCGTCCGCGCCGCCGAGGCGATAGAGTCGGGAATGATCGGCGTGAACACCGGACTGATCTCGACCGCCGAAGCGCCGTTCGGCGGGGTCAAGCAATCGGGGCTCGGTCGCGAGGGCGCGAAGTACGGGATCGAGGAGTACCTCGAAGTGAAGTACCTGTGCCTGGCGGGAATCTGATTCGACGCAGGGATTCGACGGAGGGCAGCGAATGGCGATCCGGATGCGTGCAGCGGTGCTGCGCGAGACGGGACTGCCTGCGCCGTATGCGCAGAGCCGCCCGCTCTCGATCGAAGAGGTGTCGCTCGACCCGCCGGGGTACGGAGAGATCCTCGTGCGCATCCACGCGGCGGGCGTCTGCCATTCGGACCTGTCGGCAATCAACGGTGACCGCCCGTGGCCGATGCCGATCGTCGTCGGGCACGAAGCGGCGGCCGAAGTCGTCGAGCTCGGCCAGGGCGTGACCGATCTGAAAGTGGGCGATCACGTCGCTCTGGTTTTTCGACCTGCCTGCGGCAGCTGCGCGAGTTGTGCCGTGGGTCGGCCGGCGTTGTGCATACCAGGCGGTGAATCGAACAACGCGGGCGCGCTGCTCGGCGGATACCGCCGGCTGCGCGCCGTCGCCGGCGCCGGAATCGGCGCGAAGGCAGGGGCGGCGCTGCATCACCACCTCGGGTGCGCGGCATTCGCCGAATACGCCACCGTTTCGCGGCGTTCCGCGGTGCGCATCGACCCGACGCTGCCGTGGGACGAGGCTGCGCTGTTCGGCTGCGCGGTGATCACCGGAGCCGGCGCGGTCGTCAACACCGCGAAGGTCGAGGGCGGCGCGCGCGTCGCGGTCGTCGGGCTCGGCGGCGTGGGGTTCTCGTCGTTGCTCGCAGCGCATGCGGTGGGCGCGCGCCAGATCGTCGCGGTCGACCGCCTCGAGTCGAAACTCGCGAAGGCGCGCGAACTCGGTGCCACCGACTGCTTCGACGCGAGCGATCCCGACGTGGTCGCCAAGGTGAAGGAGGCGACCGGTGGTGGCGTCGACTACGCGTTCGAGATGGCCGGCAACGTGCACGCGCTCGAACTCGCGTATCGCATCACGGGGCGCGGCGGGACGACGGTCACCGCCGGATTGCCGAACCCGAACGCGAAGTGGCCGCTGCAGGCGGTTTCCCTGATTGCCGAAGAGCGCACGCTGAAAGGCTGCTACCTGGGGTCGTGCGTGGCGTCGCGCGATGTGCCGCGGTTCATCGCGATGTACCGCGCGGGGCTGCTGCCGGTCGATCGCCTGCTCTCGGAGCGCATCCCGCTGGACGAGATCAACCCCGCGCTGGACCGGTTGGCGCGGGGCGAGTCGATACGGCAGGTGATTCGGATGTAGGGAGCGGTGCCGAAGAAAGCGTTGCGGCCTGGCTGCCGGAATGGCGGGCGCACGCTATCGGCCCAGTCTCCGTTCTGTTGTGCGCGAGTGCTCGGATGTCTGGTTCCACGTGAAACGTCGCTGGTCATTGCAGCGCGCGGGCGCTCGGCCCACGCTGCGTGCGGATCGTCGCGACCCGGCCGGCGCGGGTGCGCGCATCAACGTCGGAAGTCGATCGACCTTCGCCGTCGGGGCGTGTGGCACGGCAGCGAAGCGGCGTCGTGCGCTCTGTCGCAGACACGCCGGCCCGGTTCCGATACCTTCGTCGGATTCCCGAGAGGCTCCATGGATGCCGTAGAAACCATCGTCGTCGGTGCCGGTGTGGTCGGGCTGGCGATCGCAAGCGAACTCGCCCGCTCCGGTCGCGAGGTCATCGTGCTCGAGAAGGAAAAGGCCTTCGGCACCGAAACGAGCGCGCGAAACAGCGAGGTCGTGCACGGCGGCATCTACTACACACCGGGGTCGCTGAAGGCGCTTCTTTGCGTCGAGGGGCGGCACCGCCTGGTCGAATATTGCGCCGAGCGCGGGGTGCCTCTTCGGCGCTGTGGAAAGCTGATCGTTGCGGCGGACGACAGCCAGATCGTCGGGTTGCAGAAAATCGAGGCGCGTGCGACCGCTTCGGGTGTCGACGATCTGCGCTGGCTCGAGGGCGCCGAGGCGAGGGCGCTCGAACCGGCGCTGCGTTGCACGCGCGCATTGCTCTCGCCGTCCACCGGGATCATCGACAGCCACGCGCTGATGCTGTCGCTGCTTGGCGACGCACAGGACCACGGTGCGGTGCTCGCGTGCGCGAGCGTGGTCGAGAGGGCCGGCAAGGTCGGCGACGGGTTCGAACTCGCGGTGAACGTGGATGGCGAGACGGTGCAGATCGGCTGCCGCGAGCTGGTCAACGCCGCCGGACTGGGCGCATGGGGTGTCGCCGCCGGGATCGACGCGCTGCCGCCCACGGCGATTCCGCCGCGACATCTGGCGAAGGGCAACTATTTCTCGCTGCAGGGGCGCGCGCCGTTCACCCGACTGATCTACCCGATTCCCGACGAGGCGGGGCTCGGAGTACACCTGACACTGGACCTTGGCGGCCAGGCCCGCTTCGGGCCGGACGTCGAGTGGGTTTCGGCGATCGACTACCGCGTCGATCCGAAGCGCTGCGACGGGTTCTACGCGAAGATCCGCGAGTACTGGCCGGAATTGCGCGACGGAAGCCTGATTCCCGCGTACTCGGGCATTCGCCCGAAGATCGTCGGACCCGAAGCAGCGGCTGCCGACTTCCGCATCGACGGGCCGGAAGCGCACGGACTGCCGGGGCTCGTGAACCTGTTCGGCATCGAGTCGCCCGGGCTGACTTCGTCGCTCGCGATCGCCGTCCGCGTACGCGAAGCGCTCGATCGCGCGATCTGACACCGACGCGGCGCGGGCCGATGCGGCGCACGCTGGTGCGCCGCCCGCGCGTCGACGCGGCTCAGGCCTTTCGGCCGGTCGCGCAGGTGCTCATGCCGAACAGCGAATAGGCGGGGCAGCTGCCGATGAGCCCCGTTGCCAGGGGTACGATGCCGATCCAGCCCCAGGCGCCGATCGTTCCCATGATCGTGAGCACGATCAGCAGGAGGCCGACCGCGATCCGCAGGATGCGGTCCAGATTGCCCATGTTCGTTTTCATTCGATTCTCTCCATCCGAAGGAAGCCAGGCAACGCCGAAGCGGCGTCCGACCTTTCGATGGTGCCGGCCGGCAACGGTCGCGGTCTGTAACCGCGGTCACAGACCGTCGGCGATTCGTTGCAGCGCTGCCGCGTCGAGCACATCGATCCGTTCGCGACCGAGGCGCATGAGCCCCTGGTCTTCGAAGCGTCCGAGCAGGCGCGAAACGATCTCACGGGACGTGCCGAGTTCGTCCGCCAGGCGCTGATGGGTGGTCAGCACCGTCGTCCCGCGCGCGACCAGCGCGCGCGCGAGCCTTTGGTCGAGGCGCTGGAACGCAAGCGCATCGACCAGGATGCTCAGCGAGGCCATCCTTTCCGCCATTACTCCGAACAGGTATTCCCGAAAGGGGCGAGCGTCGGTCCATTCGAGGAGGGTCTGTCGGTCGACCAGCGCAAGCACCGTATCCCGGGTGGTGCGCCCGTGCGCTGACATCGGGCGGCCGCCGAACAGGCAGCTCGCCGACACGACACAGATCTCCCCGGGGCGCACACGGTAGAGCTCGAGTTCGCGGCCGTCGCGCGAACCGCGTGCGACCCGAACTTCGCCTTCGAGCACGCAGGGAAAACCACCGCAAGGGTCCCCCTCCGCGAACACTTCGGTTCCGCGCGGCACCTGCACGATCGGTAGATAGGCCGCGGTCTCGGACAGCCGACGCGACGGGATGCTGTCGAGCGCCGGATAGGCGACAAGCAGGCGTGCGTCGAGCGGGTCGTCATGGTCGCGTTCTTTGGACCCCATGAAAGCTCCAGGAAGGAAGTGCGGGCGTCGAACCCGAGCGCCGATCGTAGCCGGAAAATCGGCGCTGACAATCGGGTGCGACTGCGTCGCGTTGGCCGTCGGGCGCGTTGATAGCGGGTGTGCGGGGGTTGGGTTGTATCGCCGGAATGTTTCACGTGAAACCCGGGCGCACGGTAGCGACCGTCCACCTCGCGTTGCAAGGGACGGCGGAATATAATCCGCCGTCCCCCTGGGTGCGCGCCTTGCGCCAGGGAAGCATTTCGTCGAGCTTGCCCCGATCCCTGGAGCGGCCGTTCGACGAACCAACCGGACATCCGTCGGAATGCCAGCCATCGAGTTCCCGGAACACTTCGACGTGATCGTCGTCGGCGGTGGGCACGCGGGCACCGAGGCGGCGCTCGCTGCGGCCCGGATGCGCGTTCGTGTGCTGCTGCTCACGCACAGCATCGAAACGCTCGGCCAGATGTCGTGCAACCCGTCGATCGGCGGGATCGGCAAGGGGCACCTCGTCAAGGAGATCGACGCACTCGGCGGCGCGATGGCCGAGGCGACCGACGAAGCCGGGATCCAGTTCCGCATCCTCAACGCAAGCAAGGGGCCGGCCGTGCGCGCAACGCGGGCGCAGGCAGACCGGGTGCTGTATCGGCAGGCGATTCGCACGCGCCTCGAGCAGCAACCGAACCTGTGGCTCTTCCAGCAGGCGGTCGACGACCTGATGCTCGACGGCGACCGCGTCTGCGGCGTCGTGACGCAGCTTGGGCTGCGCTTTCGCGCGAAGGCGGTCGTGCTGACGGCCGGGACTTTCCTGAACGGCCTGGTGCACGTCGGGCTGGCCAACTACGCAGCCGGGCGCGCCGGGGATCCGCCTTCGGTATCGCTGGCGCAGCGCCTGACGGAGCTTCGTCTTCCGCAAGGGCGGCTGAAAACGGGCACGCCTCCGCGGATCGACGGACGCACGATCGACTTCTCGCGTTGCGAAGAGCAGCCCGGCGATCTCGATCCGGTTCCGGTGTTCTCGTTTCTCGGAACGCCTGGCCGGCACCCGCGCCAGGTGCCGTGCTGGATCACGCACACCAACGAGCGGACGCACCAGATCATTCGCGGCGGTCTCGATCGAAGCCCGCTCTACACCGGCGTCATAGCAGGAGTGGGTCCTCGCTATTGTCCGTCGATCGAGGACAAGATCCAGCGCTTCGCGCACAAGGACTCGCACCAGATCTTCCTGGAGCCCGAGGGGCTGACGACACACGAGTTCTATCCGAACGGCATCTCGACGAGCCTGCCGTTCGACGTGCAATTCGAACTCGTTCGTTCGATTCCCGGGCTGGAGCAGGCACATCTGCTTCGGCCGGGTTATGCGATCGAGTACGACTACTTCGATCCCCGCGCGCTGCGTCGCTCGCTCGAGACGCGTGCGATCGAAGGGCTGTTCTTCGCCGGACAGATCAACGGGACGACCGGTTACGAAGAGGCCGCAGCGCAGGGGCTGCTCGCCGGCATCAATGCGGCATTGCAGGTACAGGGCCGGGAGCCCTGGTGCCCGCGTCGCGACGAAGCCTACCTGGGCGTGCTCGTCGACGACCTGATCACGCGCGGCGTTTCCGAGCCGTACCGGATGTTCACGAGCCGGGCCGAGTACCGGTTGAGCCTGCGCGAGGACAACGCCGACCTGCGGCTGACGCCGATCGGTCGCGAACTCGGCTGCGTCGACGACCGGCGTTGGGAGCATTTCTGCCGCAAGCGCGAAGCGATCGAGCAGGAGCTGCAGCGATTGCGCTCCACCGTGGTGAGCCCGAAAACGCTCGACGCCGATCGGGCGAACGCACTGCTCGGCCAGGCGATCGACCGCGAGTACTCGCTCGCCGATCTGTTGCGCCGACCCGGAGTCGACTACACGACGATCGACGCGCTCGGCGGACCCGCGCCGCACGATCCGCAGGTGGTCGAACAGGTGTCGATCCAGGTCAAGTACGAGGGCTACATCGCGCGCCAGCAGGTCGAGATCGCCCGCAACGAGCGCAGCGAAACAACGCCGATTCCCGAGGATTTCGACTACGGCGCGGTGCGCGGTCTTTCCATCGAGGTCCGCCAGCGACTCGCGCAACAGCGCCCCGAAACGGTCGGCCAGGCGGCGCGCATCTCCGGCGTCACTCCGGCGGCGGTTTCGTTGCTGCTCGTCTATCTGAAGAAGCGGCGTAGTGCCGACGCAGCCCGCGGTAGCGGCGATCAACGTGCTGCCTGAACGCGAGGGCCGGCGGCTTGGTCGCGGCGCCGGTCGGGCGAACCGGCATGGGGCCGTTCGCCCGACCGGCGCCAGAGCGTCGGACCGCGCAGGCTCGGGCGCGGTGGTCCCGAACTTCGATCGGAAGGATCTGGCGCCGCGCCTGGAGCGCGGGCTCGCCGATCTGAACCTGATCCCTGCGGCCGCTCAGGAACAGCGAGCGCTTACCGATAAACTGCTCGACTATCTCGGACTGCTGGTACGGTGGAACGCCACCTACAACCTGACCGCGGTCCGCGATCCGGAGCAAATGCTTACTTTGCATCTGCTCGACAGCGCGTCGATCGCGCCGCCGCTGCGCGAACGCCTGGCCCGGACCGGCCGCCCCGATCGTCGGCCGTTGCACGTCGTCGACGTCGGTAGCGGTGCGGGCTTGCCCGGCGTGGTCCTCGCGGTCCTGTGGCCGCACGCGCAAGTCCAGCTCGTCGAACCGGTCGGCAAGAAGGCGGCATTCCTGCGCCAGGTCGCCGGAGAGTTGGCGCTTGCCAACGTTACGGTCGCCGGCACGCGTGTCGAAGCGCTGCCGCCGCAGCGCCCGCCGCCCGACGTGATCGTATGTCGCGCCTTCGCTTCGCTGTCCGACTACGTCGCGGCGGTCGCTGAACTCGCGGGCCCCGATACGCTGGTCGCGGCGATGAAAGCCGGTCCATCCCGGGACGAGATCGACGAACTTCCCCGCGGCTGGCGCTGCCGGGAGACGATCGCGTTGCGGGTCCCGGGGCTCGACGCGCAACGCCATCTGGTTCTGCTGACCGCGGATCCCTCCGAAGACCGCTGCGCGGATCCCGTCCCGGTCCGCTCCCATCGCGGCGAAACTCGCCCCGCCGACGCCGACGCCGACGCCGACGCCGACGCCG